>CAMASI010000014.1 GCA_945861065.1 Klebsiella pneumoniae
CGAACGAACCGTCCCAATGGACTGCGCGACTGGACGTGGTGTGCGCTTTCAGGTGAAGCGCTCGACTACGCTGCCGCGGCGAATTGTCTAGGTGCCAGGCTAATAGCTAACGGCTAATCGCTAACGGCTGCGCTTGTTTAAGGGCTAGAGCTGCTTCCACGTCCCGTCAGGCAGGTCTCTGACCCCGGTCGGCGCCTCCGCCGCCAGCACATAAACGGCTCGACGGTTGGCAGCTTCGTCGGCGCCGTCACCGGTTGGAACCGCCAATACCCGCTCTCCGTAACCCTGGTACCACACCGGTATCTTCAGGCCTTGCGCGCGGAACCACGACGCAATGGACCTAGCGCGGCGTTCGGACAGCCCTTGATTGCCGCCAGCGTCGCCCACCGTGTCCGTGTACCCGGCAACAAACAACTGGACCTTGATCACAGCGCCGTACAGGGCCACAACACGTTGCAAGTCCGCCCACGTTCGCTGCAGTTTCCCCGCTTCTTCCGCCGTGATTTCGGAGGCGCCGCTGGCAAACACGACATCTTCGTGTGGAATGACGTACGACCACGGCGACAGCTGCAATTCCGCCTTAAAACCAGCGTCATCGCGGGCCAGAACGTCGATGCGCACGACCTCCGCGTCTGTCGTCCACCGAATCGACGGCGTGGCCGGGTCCGACAGGTCGATGTCTGCAGAACCCAACGCTGCGCCCCCCGGACCCACCAGGTGCACGGAGAGTTCTGCAAGGCCGCGATTGGGATGCAAACGCGCCACATGTCCCGCCACATCGACGTCGTCCGGCCGCACCTCAAAACCTAGCTGCCCCAAAATGGACACCGTGAGGTCGAGCGGCATGACCGCAAAATCGCCGTTGCCCCCGTCAATCGTCACGCGACCCGAACAATGTGACGTGCCCGACACCAGTCCCGAAAACGGAATCGTCACCTCGCCGCCGGCAACAATGGGTCCCTCAAACTGCACCGGAAGACCTCCACATTGCAGGCCCAACGACAGCGTTCCCGACATCGGCGACCGAATGGTGATGGACGGAACGCCCGCTCCCTCGACCACAGAGGTGCGCGCCGACCAAGATAGACCCTGCGCCCCAGCGCTTACGACCCACAGGACCCACACTTGCATGTTTCCACCTCACTGGCATTGTGGATCGGACTCGTATCGGCGTTGGGCTGCACCGGCCTCGGTAAGGCCAAAAGTCCGACCAGTCTGCGACCGGCTTCCGACCTCCAAGAGAACTGTTTTGGCTGGCCTCAGCGCGAGTTCACCCCCACAAACCGAGCGAACCGGGGCGAATTCATCACCGAGGGGCAAGCCGCCGTCGACTTCAGGCTGACAGACGTGAACGGCGCACCCGTTCACCTCGCGAGCCTACTCAAGGAGCGGCCCGTTTTGCTGGTGCAAGGCAGCTACACGTGCCCAGTGATGCAAGAAAAACTGCCCGGTCTACGGGCGACCGCGCAGCGCTATGACAGCAAGATCCACACGGTCCTCGTCTACAATATCGAAGCACATCCCAAAGGAGAAGCCAACCCCTACAAGGGGCGACGCTCCGAACACGAGTTCAGCGATCGCGGTCAACCGCGCGACTACCAGGGCAGGGTCGCGAACGCCAAAGACCTTAAGGCGGGATCCGACGTGACCGTCGCGGTCGACGCCCTCGGCGGGAAACACAACAACCCCGTGTGGTGCACCTTCGGCACCTGTCCGTCCTGCGCGTGGTTGATCCGCCAAGACGGCATCGTGCAAGCCATGCACGACTGGTACGATCCTACGTCCATGGATGGATCGATCGAGGCGCTCCTAAAGCAGTGACGGAATTGCGGGCCCCCGGTGTCGAGTCGGCACCCAACCGGGAGACGCAATGAGACCGTTGATTTTGAGTGCCCTGATCAGCCAGGGATGTGTCGTGTACCAAAAAGACCGTCCGCGGCTCGTATGCCCCGAGTGCGACGACAGCGGGGACACGGGTGGCGGCGAGTCCGTCACGGTGATCACCGACATCGTCCCGCCGGACGAAACCCCCGCCCCTCCCGATGAAGACCCGCTGCCGGTCTACGCCTTTTCGCTGTCCGTCACGGAAGGCACGCAAGGCGACACGGTGTTGACGACGCTGACGGTCTCCGGCGACCCCCTCGACCTCCGACACGTCAGCTCCATCGACTTTCTGGGAGACGTCACCGTTGCCGATTCCATCGTGCGCGGCGACGAAATCATCCTGGCGATCGACATCCCACACGACGCGGAACTGGGCACCGACCCCGTGCTCGTTGACCTGAACGGGACAGGTTGGTTGGTGGCTTCCGGCTTCACCGTCGTCGAGGCTGCAGAAGGCACGACCGACCCGTGTCCTTAGGGGACGGCGCGGGCAAGTCGCGCTAAGCTGAGCGTGCTGTCCGCGAGGGACTCATGCTGTTTTTCGTCGCCCTTTGGCTGTTGGCCTGCGACACCGTGCCCATTGACTGCTCGGAGTCTGAGAAGATCCGGGTGTTCACCGACGCCGACCAAGACGGCTTCGGCGTGGAGGGCACGGAAAAGATGGTCTGTGACGTGGTCGACGGCCTGTCCACCAACGACAACGATTGCGATGACGCCCGCGGCGACGTGAGCCCGGGCGGATTCGAAGAGTGCGACGGCCTCGACAACGATTGCGACGACGACATCGACGAGAACCTGATCGAACTTACCTTCTTCGAAGACTCGGACCACGACGGGTTCGGAAACCCCGACATCATCGTTCTCGCATGCGCCCCTGGTCCTGGACAAGCGCCCATTGCTGACGATTGCGACGACGACGACGAGTTGACGTATCCGTTCGCCGTCGAATTCTGCGACGACAAGGACAACAACTGCGACGGCATCGTAGACGGCCCGACCGAACTTCTCGATGTCGAAACCACGCCATGGTGGTACCGCGATGCGGACGCCGACGGCTATGGCGACGCAGATTTCGGATTCCAGGGTTGCAACCAGCCCGCGAACAGCGCGGACAACCTGGAGGATTGCGACGACCTCGACCCTGACCGCCACCCCGGCGTGGGCGAGACCTGCGACGGGGTAGACAACGACTGCGACGGCTACCAAGACGAGTCAGACCCGGACCTCGATCCCGCTGAGATGACGACCTGGTACGCAGATACCGACCTGGACGGCGTCGGAGACCCGAACACAACCGTCTCTGCCTGCACGCAACCGTGGTTTTACGTGAGCAACAACCTCGATTGCGACGACATGGAGCCGCTGCTCGGCCTCCCAGACGCGTGGTTGCTCGATAACGACGGCGACGGATTCGGTGCTGGTCCGCCTTCAGTGGATTCCTGCGTCGCCCCGTACCCAGACTACGTCCTGGCAGCCTACGGCGTGGACTGCAACGACGCCAACGTTGCCCAGTACCCGGGCGGTAACGAAGTGTGCAACTTGATCGATGACGATTGCGACGGCAAGATCGACGACGCAGATCTCGACATCGACCCAGACAATCTGATCGACTGGCATACCGACGCGGACCTCGATGGCTTCGGCGACCCATTGAGCATCCTGTCTGCATGCAAGAAACCTGCAGGAACCGTGCTCGACGACACGGACTGCAATGACTTGGACAACGACATTCATCCAGATGCGACCGAAGTGTGCAACGGCGCGGACGACGATTGCGATCTGGACATCGATGACGCCGACCTCAGTTTGGACCCGGACAGCCAGTCCACCTGGTACGCTGACCTCGATGGCGACGGGTTCGGCGACGACACCTCCGAGTTGCTGGCTTGTGACCAACCCGAGTTCTACACCGACGTTGCAGGTGACTGCGACGATACGGACGAGTTCCTCGGGCTGGCCACGACTTGGCTTGACGACATTGATGGCGACGGTGTTGGTGCCGGCGCGCCGCCGATCCCTGGCGCCACTTGCCTGTCGCCGCTTCCAGACCTGGTTCCTGCCACCCTCGGCACCGACTGTGAGCCCGAAGACCCGGAGATTTACCCAGGAGCCGACGACCTTTGTGGAGACGAGGTCGACCAGGACTGCGTCGGCGGGGATGAAACCTGCAGGACCTGTCTGGAGATTCTCACCAACGCACCGGCATCCACCAACGGCACGTTCAGCATCAACCCCGACGGCTTGATCGACCGGGAGGTTTGGTGCGACATGGAAGTGGACGGCGGCGGCTGGACGCTGGTCGCGTCGTCCGTAGGCTCATTCGATGACTCCGGTGTAGGCTATGCGACCACGTTGCGCACGGCGTCGCCAGGTACAACAATGACCGGTCTATGGAAAGACCTTCGGGCAATCGTCACCGGTAACTCCGACATCCGGTTCGCCTGCAAAGACGACAACCTGGACTTGGCGATGCGGGTAGATCTGTCCTTCTACGACGTGCCCTGGTACTCGGAGATCACGCTCGGCAACGACGCGTCCAGCTGTTTCAACGAGGCAGACGGCGCGGGCTTTGTCATTCCGGAACCCTCGCGTCGGAACAACAAAACAGGCGTCGTCCTCGCGCTCGGCGACGACTACGGCGCCGGGTTTCTCGAAGGCGAAGACACGTGCCTCGATGCGTCTGACTTCACCGTCGACTTCGACGACCGCGGCATGGACGGAAACCCAAGCGACGGCACGGACTGGGGCGAAGCGAACGGCACCAAAAAGTGCGGCACCAGCGGCAACGGCGACGCGTTCTTGGTCTTCGTCCGCGAATAGCTTGACGCCTACTCGCCGCACTCCCCCGCACACTCCGGGTCATTACAGTCGATGATGCCGTCCGCGTCGTCGTCGATGCTGTTGAAACAGTCTTCGTCACATTCGCCCGCACATTCGGCGTCCTGACAGTCGATGTTGACGTCGGCGTCGTCGTCTACGCCGTTGTCGCAGATCTCATCACAAGCGCCAGCACATTCGGCGTCGAAGCAATCGGCGTCCAGGTCGGCGTCGTCGTCGATGCCATTGAAACAATCCTCGTCGCAGGACCCACTGCATTCGCGGTCATCGCAATCGACCAAGCCGTCCGCGTCGTCATCGACACCGTTGAAGCAGGCTTCTACACACTCCCAGGCACACTCCCCATCCACGCAGTCCACAAGACCGTCGGCGTCGTCGTCCATGCCGTTGGTGCAGTCCTCCGGGCATTCTGCCGCACAGCCTGGGTCGTCGCAGTCCAACAGCCCGTCGCCGTCGTCATCCAGCCCGTTCTCGCACGATTCGGGGCATGCATCGGCGCACTCGGCATCGTCACAATCGACGTCCTCATCGAGATCGTCGTCCACGCCGTTCGCACAATCTTCGGCACACGTCCCCGAACACTCGGGATCGAGGCAATCCACCAGTTCGTCCGCGTCATCGTCCACGCCGTTGTCGCACAGCTCGTCGCAGTCACCAGCACATTCCGGATCCATACAGTCGACCAGTTCGTCGGCGTCGTCGTCGCTACTGTTGGCACACGATTCGTCACAGGTCGCTGAACAGTTCGAGTCCTGGCAGTCGAGGTGTCCGTCTCCGTCGTTGTCTCGACCGTCATCGCAGGCTTCGGGGCATCGGCCATCACAGTCCGAATCGAAGCAGTCCACGAGGTCGTCGCCATCGTCGTCTGCGCCATTCCCGCACCATTCGACGATCCATGCCGATTCGGCTTCCGGAAGGTCGTTGCACGAGCCCAACAAGAACAAAAGGCCAACAACGCGCACAGGATCTCCCAAAAACACTATACCAGTGAATGCTCAGAAGGCGAGCGTCTGACGTCGACGCGGGTGTCGTTGTAGCAGGCACCACCCCCTCGGGCGTCTACATGGTCGGGCACCAGCGCTACCGAAGAGGCAGTATTCTTCGAGGCCCGCCGCCACAGCCCCTTGGGCATCTCGCACACGCCCGGCCTGAGATCGTCCGACGACTCCCAGGGCAGGACGACCTCGCCACGACCGTTGAAAACCGTGACGAGTTCACCGTGACGCAACCCCCGAGACGACGCATCTGACGGCGACACCCGTAGGACCGCCACGACGTCGTTCATCATCATGCTGTTGATTCCACGGCGATCCGCAGGGGACAACATTGTGAGTGGCAGGTGGCCGTCCTCGGGGACCTCGCGGAAGACCGGCGGCATCGGATCGGCGAGGCGCATGGGAGCGCTCGGAGGCCACACCTGCCGCGCCGGAGGAACCGCCACCGACCGGTCCGCCCGAAGGCGCTCCCACAACGAGGCGTCCGCGCCTGGCACCGTCCCAGCGATTGCCGAACCCCAAGCAGCTGCGTCCCAGGCAAAGGGCGCCTCGTCGCCAAAACCAAAGCGGCCGGCAAGTTCACGGAACACGTCCAAATTGGATCTGGATTCGCCGAAGGGCGCCACCACTGGCTCCGCCCAACGCAAAATGTAGCCTGCATACGACCTTGTCAGGTCGGCGTGTTCGAGAAACGTCGTAGCGGGTAAAACCAAGTCGGCTTCTGCCGCCGTGTCCGTAAAGAAGGCGTCGTGTACGACGGTGAACAGGTCGTCTCGGGCAAGGCCGCGCCGAACGGCGTCCTGATCCGGAACCGTAGCAACGGGATTGCAGTTGTACACGTAGAGCAAACGAATCGGGGGGTCCGACGCCTCAGACAAGATGCGGCCGAGTTGGGTCATGTTGAACGTTCGCCGTCCCGAAGGCTTTGGACGAATGCTCCCCAGCGCCATCCCGTACCCAGCCGAAGTCGAGAGCGCCCACCCTCCACCTTGCGGTCCCATTTTTCCAAATACGGCCGGAAGAGAGAGAATGGCGCGGACGGCATCCGTGCCATTTCGGTTGCGCTCAATGCCCCAGCCGGCGCGCAACAGGGCTGGAGAACGAGAGGCGTACCCTAGGGCCAATGCGCGCAGCGCTCCGACATCCACGCCCGCGACCCTGGCAGCCGCTTCGGGCGACCAGCGCTGTACCGCCGAGAACCAGGCGTCGAAACCGTCACTGTGGGCGCGCAAACCCTGCTCGTCGGCCAATCCCTCCTGAAATGCGACATGGGCCAAGGCGAGCGCGACCACGACGTCGGTGCCTGGAAGAACCTGCAGGTGAAGGTCGGCCTTCCGCGCCAACGGTGTTCGCCGAGGATCGACGACGCCGAGCCAACCACCACGCTCGATCAGCGCCGTCACACGGGGGACGAGGTGGATCCCACTCGCGGACGGGTTGTTCCCCCACAACAACAATCCGTCGCAATCGTCGATCGATGCCGGATCCGCAGAGGGGGTCGTGCCCCACACGGCGGCGGCCCCGGCGGACGTGTTCGCTGCACAAAGGGTGCGTTCGATATCTGATGCCGCGATTCGGTCGAAGAACCAGGCATCCACGCTGTTGCCGGTGAGCATCCCATTGGAGCCCCCGTACCAATAGGGCAATACCGCAGCGGGTGTCGCGCTCTCCGCCCGAATTCGCCGCTCCACCTCATCGAGCGCTTCGGACCAGCTGATCTCTACAAAGGAACTACGACCGACCCCACGGGGCCCAATCCGACGCAAGGGTCGGGCGATTCGATCCGGCCCCACTGCCAGCGACGGGAACCGCCGCACTTTCGCGCAAATGTAGCTCCCAGGTTCTTCCGGGTCGCTGTCCAGCTTCACGACTTGCCCGTTCACGATGGACGCAGACAACCCACACCTGTCCGGGCAGTCGAGCGGACACACGCTTCGAACCACGTTCACCGACGTTCCGCGAGGAACTCGTCTGTTGATTGGAACACGTTGTGGATTCCCGCCGCCAGTTGCGACACCAACAGGTCGTCGCCGAGTGCCACCACCGAAGTCAACTCGGACCACGAGGCGGTGAACCGGAGCGTTTCGCCGCTACCGCCCAGCCAAACGTCCAGAGAAAATGCCAGCTCGACGCAGCTGCCACCACCGTCGTTGCAACCCCGCTCCGGAATCCACGACCGGGCCATGACATCGTCACCGTCCTCGCCTTCGGTCCACTTGAAGTCTTTGTCCAGCTCATAAGGAATGTGGATTCCAAGCGCTTTGGTTTCGATGTCATTGACGGTTCGGATCAAGCCGATCCCGTCCTCAAAGTCCGCTTCGTTGCCGGCCACGATGGTCCGGTCGTAGTGCTCGAACTGCGATGGGTTGGAGAAGGTCTGGTCGACGCGGTTGAATTCCGCCACATGATCCAACACAACAAAAGGGCTTCTCGCTGCAGCCGCTGCGCCGATCAATCCGTCAAAGGCGCGATCTTGATGAGGCAAGTCCGCGACGTCGGCCTTCGTTAGCGGGTCCAACACCCAACCGGCCACCGCGTCCTCGCTGTCGACGTTCGCCCGAATAAAGGCGCCAAGGTTCGTCGTTGCCGACACCATCAACTCGTCGTCTTCCCAGTTGAGGATCATGTACCGAACAAGATCCACCATCTCTGTGGGCGCGGGCTCGCGCTTCTTCGCGCAGCCGACGGCCAGGATCCCGAGCCCGATCAGCAAAGCGCGCAAGCGAACCCCCTACCGCGCTCTATCCGGCGTAGCGGGCGTTGTTCAGGAACTCGCCGCTCTCCGGGCCAGAACGCGGTGCGCGAGCACAGCTTGCAGCGCCACCAACGGCAAACCCGCGGGAATGAGCGCCAGCGCCAACGGAAACGGGATTTCAAACACCAAGACAGACACGGCCACCGCGACGCCCAACTGAGCGCCAACGGTGAGTTGGGCCACACCGTAGGCCACCAACATGCGCTGTGTCGTCGGCATGGCCGCCTCCCGACTTCCTATCGGCGCTCGGCTCCCTAACTGTTGGCAGTTCGGCCAGCGCGTTCGAGCACGTAACGAGCAGCATGTGCGACCCGTTCGTTGGGGTGACCAGCGAGCACTTGAGCACGACGAACAACGTCGGGCGCCGGGTGGTCGCACAGCACCAACAAAGACGCTTCCACCTCGGCAGGACGGGCTTCTTTGACCCAGAACTGCCACCACGACACACGCGCGCGATCGAGAATGGAGATGAACGGGCCCGCCACAACCCCCGGCGCCGCGTCCAGCAAACGCTGCAACTCGGTCACCCGTTTTTCCCAAGCGGGCGCCGCCAACAGGCCACGAAGTCGGTCCGTCGCTTCCGCCTCCGACAAGCGCTCCGGCGGGGGTGTGTCCGGCTGTTCTTCCAAGAAGCGGAGCCGGGTGTATTCAAAAGACGCGGTCACCAACCGCCGCCGACGCCCCTCGTGCGCTTTGACCGCCGCCTCGGTCGCTGCCACAAGCGCGCCTTCCTCCGCGCCATTTCTGTGCAACAGTTCTCGCAGCTCGCTCGCCACTTGTCGCATGGACGGGCGAATGCTCGGCTCAAAGGAGAGCATGCGGACCACAAGGGCACGCAGTGGCTCAGGATCCGACAGACCCTCAGGCGCGATCCGCGTGGCTGCGGTCGCTGCGGCGCGGCCATGGGCATCGCCATCGTGTGCGAGCAACAACGCCTTGCGCGTCAGAAGCACAAATAAGGTAACACCGAGCGCGTAAACGTCGGCGCCGGGTGTGTCGTGGCCCGGCTCGCGCAAACGCCGCTCGGGTGCGTCGTAGCCGGCGGTACCAGCCACGTTGTACAAGCTGCGTGCGCGCCGATCCTCAAAATTGCCTGTCGCAATCCCAAAGTCCAAGAGTTTGATGGCGCCTTCCGTCGACAACATCACATTCGCCGGTTTGACGTCGCGGTGGATGATGCGCATGGGCTCGCCGCCCGGCCCAAAGGGACCGTGGTACGCAGCGTCGAGCGCCTCCGCCACTTGACGGCAGGATTCGACCGCAGCCGCCCAGCTCAGACCCGCCGACCGAACAAACAGTTCTTCGAGTGTTGCGCCCGTGACGTACTCCATCTGCAACACAGGTCGCCCGCTGTAGTCCAGCATGGGCTCCACCACGACGATGGAAGGATGGCGCAGCGCATACAGCATCCGCGCCTCATCTCGGAAGCGGTTCAGCGCAGTCGGGTCGGCCAACCACTCCTCTCGCAGCACCTTTAGCGCCACGTCAGCGCCGCCCCGACGCCGGTCATGGGCGACCAGCACCACCGCAAACGCGCCGGATCCCAAAACCTCAACCAACTCGAAGTGGCCTGACGGCACCCAACGCTCCGGCTGACCTCGCCATTATCCATGACAATGGGCCGAACGCTCGTCCGCGATAGGCGAGTGACATGCGCCGGTCGTGGTTCGTGTTGTTCGCTGCCGCCGGACTGCTCGCCGTCGCCGGTTTCGTGGACCCATTGCGAGAGCAGGTTTGGGCGCCACTCGTCGCCGCGCCCCTGACCCGGACGATCTCAAGGGCATTCGGCCTTCTTCCAACGAGTGCCGCTGAAGTCATTGAAGGGACCTTTTTCCTACTTCTCCTCGGCGCATTGGTGCGAATTATCCGCTCAGTCATTCGCCGACAGCGTGCGGAAGCCGTTCAGCAGGCAAGCACGCTCGCAATTGTGCTGGCGGCCGTCGTCGTGTCCTTCTACACCTTGTGGGGCCTTCATTACGCCGACAAGCCGCTGGCGACCCGCCTCGGCTGGAATGCCGCGTCCCCCGATACAGAAGAGATTCTCGACCTTGGCGCCCGTCTCGTCGACGTCACGAATCAGGCGAAGGCCGAGATCCCGGCCGACGGCCCACAGATCGACCAGGACCAAGCCATCGAGGTGGGCCTTTCCATCGCCATCGCCCGGCTCGGCCTCCCTTCGCACCACCTCCCCTATTCAGGTCCGGCAAAACCCCTGCGCTTGGGAGGAAGGCTGGTGGCGGGCCTGGGAATCTCCGGGTTCTACTTTCCGTTTACCGCGGAAGCGAACATTGTTCCCGGCCAACCCGAATGGTACGCGGCGTTCGTATCCGCCCACGAGAAGGCGCACCAGCGCGGGTTCGCCTCCGAGGACGAGGCAAACTTCATCGGCTTTCTCGGCGCCATCCATTCTACCGACCCGCTCGTCCGCTACGGCGGTTGGCTCTTCGCGCAACGGCAAGCGCTGACGGCTGCACAACGAACCCACCCGGGACCTGTTCAAGTTGAGGTCAAACGGCGATTGCCAGAGGTGCAGGCCGATGTGCTCGCCCTACGCGCCTTTTGGCAACAGTTTGAGGGACCGGGACAAGACGTAGGGCACGCATTGAACGACGCGTACCTGCGTATCAACCGGGTGGAAGGTGGCACCGCCGCGTACGGAGAGTCACTTCGACTCATCGCTGCATGGGCGCGCACACAAGGTCAGGCGCGCATGCAAGATCAGGGTGCGCCTTCCGGCAACCCCTCGTCGTCGTCGTCCACATCTTGGTAGCCGAGCAACACCAGTTGCGCCGTCTCGGCGTCGGTCTTCTCGACACTCTCAACCAACGGACCCGTCCAAATCAACGGGTCCAAATCGCCCGGCAGAGGCCCACCCAGCCCGCGCCACGGGCCCTTGAGCGGTGAGCCGTCGGCCGACGCCCACATGACCCTGCCGTCCATCGGTAGGATTGACAGGCGCGTGCCCGCTTCTACAGCCGCATTTTTCTTGTGACGGGTGCCTCCTTCATAGAGGAATCCGCCCTCGCCCGACTTGATGACGCCAGCTTCGCGCACCGTCCATGGCGCGCCAACGGCCGCCACCAGCGCCGCCGTCATCGCGTTCGCACGCGTTTCCTCACCGTCCACGAGGTTGGTCTTGCACCAGGGATCTTTCGCGACGTTGCACAAATGCCGCCATGCAAGCCGAGCGTCGAGCTGCAACTCCCAGCTGCCGTCGTGAAGACGGTACCGGACAGTGTCGAACCGGCTTGTCTCCGCCAGTCGACCGGAACTGCTGGCGACGGGCGTACCCGACCGCAACGTCTTTGAACGATCCACACCGTCCGTTGCCTCAAAGGGCACGCCGGCGAAGGCTGCAAGCGTCGGTGCGACGTCCTCGGTACCCACGCGGTCCCCGACGACCTGGGTTTTGACGCCGGGGCCGTTGACCAACCAAGGAACCAAAAGCTGTTCGCGAAACAACGTATGGCCGTGGCCCCAACTCCCACGTTCGCCAAACTCTTCACCATGGTCGGCTGTGACAATGACGATGAGAGATCGTCCGGAAGCCCGCCAAACCGTGACGAGTTGGCGAAACTGCTCGTCGACAAAGGCGATTTCTTCGTCGTACTGGGCAATCTGGTGAGCCAACTGCTCATCGTCGATCATGTGTTTCCGGTATTCGTCGTAGTTCTTGTAGACTGCGTCGCCGACACTCGGTTTCCGATCGAATTTTTCGTTCCACGGCGACACGGGATTGTACGCGTAGTGCGGATCGTACACGTGAAGGAATTCGAATACCGGCTTTCCCGGTTCTGACGCTTGCAGGCTCGCCAGCGCATGGTGGAAAACCTGATCCGCCTGCACACTGGACAGGTTGTTGAGCTCCTTCGACAACACACCAAAGTCTTGAAACGTATCGAATCCACGCTCAAAGCCGTACTTTGAGGACACATACAGCGTCGCGACCACGCCGAAGGTCGAGTACCCGGCACCTTGAAACGATTCTTGAAGTAACGGAACCGTCGGCCGAATTCTCAGGTCGTCTTCAATCGTGCCATGTCGGCTCGGCAATTGGCCAGACAACAGCGTTGTGTGCGACGGCAACGTCCAGGGGGAAGGCGACCATGTGTCCGAAAAGCGCGTGCCCTGCGCAGCCAGTTCGTCGAGAAACGGGCTCGTCGGTCGCTCGTAGCCCCAGGCGCCCAAGTGGTCTGCGCGAAGCGTATCGATCGACAACAGGATCACGTCCGGGCGTTTCGGATCTCCCGGTGGGATCGGAGCCGCCGCGTTGAAGCCTACCGGATCGTTGTCGAAGCGCGGCGCTACGACACTGTTCCGAGCCCGCTCCATACGCAGCTTCATATGTTCGACGACAACCTCCGTCGCGGCGATCTCCCGTTCCAACCCGGAAATATCCCGCTCCAAGGCCTCGATCCGCGCCTCGATGCACCCGCCGAGAAAGAAGGTCCACACTAGCGGTCCTGGGCCTTGAACGCGCGTTCGCCGGTAACGACCAACGCGTTCTCCGGATTGCCAATCGTAAGAACGGTCAGAACCACAAAGGGTCCATCCACCGGGGACGCGATCGAGATTTGCCAGGGGGCGCGTTGCACGTCTGGCTGAACGGAGTGCCCAAGCTCGCCCGTGCCCTCCAGCTCTACCGTTTCTCCGCCAACGGTCGCACGCACCGGCCCCGTGCCGTCACCCGCCGCTAACAGCGCGAGGTCCACCGAAATGTCGCCCCAGGGGTCCTTCCATGCGCCCAAATCGACCTCTAAGGTCGTGCCCGGGTACACCCAGTACATCGGACGTCCATCGCCGCCCCGCGGCAACGGCATCGACTCAGAAAGGCGGAGCGCGTAGTCCCCCGACAGCGCGTCATCTACAGCGCCCGAAGTCGAAAACTGGATGAGGTTCCCCGCGTGACGGAACCGGCCCACGCAGGACTCAAGATGGGGATTGAGCGCATGGCCCTGAAGTGGCTGACCGCCCAACAACAACTCGATCGGAGACGCTTTGCCGACGTCGTCGTGCTTGGCAAGCGCGACGTTGCTGATCACCTTCAGCGTGGGCACCGTGAACTTCCACGCACACCCAAGCTCTTCGTCTCGTTCTGGTGTCCCCAACGAAGGCAACGGCGACGCTGTGCCCACTCGTCGCACCTTGTGAGACCACTCGCCGCCCAACTCGTTCTTGGGCACTTGATTGTCCTGGCCCAATCCAGGCGCTTTGCCCGACTTTGCGGCCTTGCTCTTGGCGACCTTGAACGGATCCTCCCCTTCCGCAGACGGCGCAATCAGACCTACGTCCACCATCTCCTTTCGCATCTCGCGAACGGTGAGTTGCAGGTTGTCAAACTTATTGGAAAGCTCCTCTTGTCGGCCTTCGAGCTTCGCAACCTCGATGTTTCCGCAACCCACCAAACCGGCGACGAGCCCGGCGCGTGTCACCCATCGCCATGCGGCCATTCCGTCCCCCTCAGGGCGCTTCGTTCTAGCCCAGCGTCACGGCGTGGTCGAGGCTCCACAAACACGGTTGCGCCCCGTCCCCTTCGCCAACAAGAGGTATCGGTCGGCTTCCACGACCAGGTCAAATCCTTCGGTCAACCCCTTTCCGATGCCGGTTGCACAGCCCACCGAGATGCGAACGCTGATGCGCTCCCCATTCCACACGACGACCATCTCTTCGACGAGCTGGCGCAGCCGCTCGGCCAACACCAAGGCATCTGCCTCTGTCGTCTTACGAAGCAGCACAGCGAATTCCTCGCCGCCCACGCGCGCGACCAGGTCTTCCGCCCGCACGCCCGCCAGGAGCGTGGAAGCGACATCGCGAAGCACGACGTCTCCGGCCGGATGCCCCCACCGCGTGTTGACGTCTTTGAAGTGGTCGATGTCCAACATCAAAAGGGACAACGCTTCGTCATGCCGCCGATGCCACGAAAGCTCCCCTTCTAACTGGCTGGAATAGTGTTTCCGGTTGGCGACCTTGGTCAGGGGATCGCAGGTCGCAGACTGGTACAGGTCCGCGAGGAAACGGTGGTCCTCTCCATCCTGCATCGTGTACTTTAGGCCCGCGTCCGGACCGAGACGAATCCGATCCCCGTCATGCAGAGGCAGAGGCGTACTTCCTACCCGTTCGCCTTCCAGCCAGGTGCCGTTGGTTGATCCGAGGTCACGCAGCCACACACGGCCACCGACTTGCTCGACCCTGGCGTGCTCACGGCTCACGCCATCGTCGAGCAACCGCAACGCGACGCTGGGTGCACGCCCGATGACCACAGCGAGCGGGCCGACCCGAACCATCGCCCCCGCGGAGCGACCGGCCTGAACGACCAAGTAGGCCGAGCCGCCAGGACGTTCAGCCGCAGCCAAGCCGTCCGGAAGGGGCCGAACATCCGTAACGTCGTCCTCAACTTCGTCGTCCGGGTCCCGCATGCTACCGTGTATCCACGCTGGCGCCCGTTGTAGCAAGGGTGAGGCAGGGGGACGATTGGACCTGATCCTGGTAGACGGCACGTTTGAACTCTTCCGATGCTGGTACGGCGCGCCGCGCCAATCGTCTCCGGAAGGCGTGGAGGTCGGCGCCACCCGCGCACTCCTCCGCACCCTTCATGGACTCGCTCAGGATCCAGAAACGGGATGGATCGGCGTCGCCTACGACCGGGTCATCGAGTCGTTCCGCAACGATTTGTTCCCTGGGTACAAGACCGGCGACGGAATCGAACCCGAGTTGCTCCGCCAATTCCCCTTGGCTGAGGCCGCAAGCCGGGCGCTGGGACTGACAACCTGGCCCATGGTCGAGTACGAAGCCGACGACGCCCTCGCCACGGCGGTGGGACGGTACGGTGAACCAGCAAGGCGCACCGTCATTTGCTCACCCGACAAAGACCTCGCTCAGTGCGTCATAGGGGAGCGCGTCCTCCTACGCGATCGCATCCGGAAGACGGAAATCGGCGAACAGGGCGTCATCGAGAAATTTGGCGTTGAGCCCGCCAGTATCCCCGACTACCTGGCGCTCGTCGGTGACAGCGCCGACGGTATCCCCGGGCTGCCGCGCTGGGGCGCCCGCTCGGCCGCCACCGTATTGGCTCGGTACAAACACCTTGAAGCCGTGCCGGACGATGTCGGACAATGGACGTGCGAACTTCGCGGGGCGGCCGCGCTCGCCGACGTTCTCCGGACCCGTAGACCTGAGGCGATGTTGTACCGAACGCTGGCAACCCTCTGCCGCGACGTTCCGCTACGAGAGACGCAGGCCGACCTCGTGTGGAAAGGCGCGGATCGCGTTCTGTTGGAGGCGCTCTGTCGTCGGATCGGTGACTACGACTTTCCGAAACGGGTGCAGCGCTGGCGGTCCGAGGCGGTCGCGATCAGCAAGGATTGACGCACTGCGGTACCTCAAACGCACAACGAGGTGCGCCGTCCGACCCTCTGACGGTGCGCACTGACGGCCACGTGCGATCAAATAGCTCGGGCTTGCCGTCTCCCTCCAGATCGATCACGCCGTCAATCACGCCCATGCCGATGTCTTGAAACGCCGTCAGCGTCTCGCCCTTGCCGCCGACGATCCCAACAACGGTTCGAGACTCTCCCTCCGCCGTGCAGCCTTGCCCCGACGACCCCGTCGAGAGCGTAGCCACGACCAACATCGCCGACGATTCCGCGTTTCGGATCACGTCGACATCGAAGTCTTCGTCCACCTTGCCGCGCCGCGAATCCGCGACGCGCTGAACGGCGTCCCGCGCCCCACGGTACGCATCGCTTTGGGTCACCGCGACCATGGCAGCAGCCAATGGACCCGCTTTTGGCGCACCCTTCCTTTCCCATGCTGTCGGCGGCTTGGCGCCCGGCCGATTCGCAAACGTGGTGCCGTTCGGGCATTGGACGGAAGCGACGACGACGGGCCCGCCACAAGGCTCCCCCGAGGGAACAGACCGTGTCAACGCAGACAAGCCTGTGACTTTGCAGGCGCCGCTCGGGCCCGTCGGGGACCAGCCCTCCCAAATGTCCCCAACGGTGATCAAGCCGGCCGTTTGCGCAGGAAGCGCAGCGACCCAGCTTCCATCGGATTGGGCCTCCGGCGCCCCGGCACTCTGCACCAGCGATCGCGTTGACTCCGCATCAAGCCCGAGCAAGAGCCAGGATTGGCCGCCCACCGTTTCCACAAAGCGCGTGTCTCCACAGTCTGCCGACACCTCCGTGCGAGAGGCCTCGCACCAAGCCTCAAGCTGAGGGCGACGTCCCACATAGGGGCCGGTGAACAGGAGCTCGGCCGTCACGTCGATGGTTGCCAGTTTTCGCATGAGAAAACTCGCTTCGTCGCGCCCAATAAATGCGCCAGCAACGACCAATTCTTCGCAGGGTGCCAAGCCTCGAAAGGCGCTCGAAGGCACGCGCATGAGCTGAACCTCCAACTCTGGATGGTTCGCAAGGGCGCCAATCGCAGGGCTGTCAGAACCAGCGACGTTGCTACGTGCAGCGACGACCAGCCACCGGTCGGCCAGCGACGTGGGATCGCCAATCAACACCGCTGAAGGCTTGATTGCAGTAGCGTTTCCAAGCCGGTTGTTGGGTCCGGCCACCCGTGGGCCCGGTGCGGCCGGTTCGTTCACGAGGGAGGCTCCAGAAGACGCTCCAGTCGGCGCGGAGCCGCAAGACGCACATAGAACCGACAACAAGACAATACGAGGAGACAACGGACCTCCCGACCCCATCCAACGTGGGGGCCGCCTCTCTAAGTCGATGTCACCACGGTGAGCACCCCTGTCCCGTATTCGCGCACATCGACGATCCCATCGCCGAGGATCGTCAATGAGACAGCGCCCTCCATCGTGCCGTCCACCGCACCTGACGCGAAGATCGTGACCTCCCCGTCGCCCGCCAACTCCACGAAGACCTCATCACAGGTCAGTCCGGACAAATTGACGACGGAAGAGCCGTTGGTGTACAGCGTTAGATCCCCACAAGAACCCGAAAGCCGGATCTCGCCCGTTCCCCTGGATTCCACGCTGAGCGCACTCGCGACAAGAAAGTCCCCATACAGCGTACCGGGGCCTCGATGGTCCACAACGTCGATGGTGGGCATCTCCACCTCGACCCTAAGCTCCGTCGGTTCGATCGCGTAGCCCGGATCGATCCCGATCACCAAGCGGCCCGTGTCCACCTCCGTCAGCACCCAATCCATGAGGTTGGAATCCGTGTAAACGGTGACCGCAATGTCGTCCGCGCCGTTGACGGTGACGTCGATCGCCTCGGCCACATCGATGCCGGTGAACCCATACGCCAGCCTCTCTTCGGGTACGACCTCACCGTTTCCGATCAAATCCGGCGCACACCCTGCAACGAATACGGGGATCCAAAGACTCACAAGTGCACACTTCATGAATAGCGCTCCCACCCGCCGCCGATAACTTTCTCGCAGCGGGTCGGTTGACATCGGTTCTGACCCGTGGCATGATGCCGACGTGGTACCGAACCTGGGGGGCGAAACGTGCGCCAAGTCGTAATCTGGACCTTTATTGCAACAGTCATGGCGTGTACGACGGAGGACAAAGGCCTCCTGACCGATACCAGTCTGTTCGTCGATCCGGACACGGATGCTGACGCCGATACGGACGCCGATTCGGATTCGGATTCGGACTCCGACTCCGATAGCGATTCGGACGCCGACTCGGATTCCGACACGGACACCGATACCGGTGAGACGACCGGCGGGACCGGGACCTAGTCTACGGCTCTCGTGCCTGAAGGGGTCGCTTGCGGCCCTTTTTTTCGTCGACCGAAAATTGAAGGGGTGGCCGAACAGCTTGAGCGCTGTTGCGGCCTCAGCCGACACACATTGCGTTGCAAGCATCGCCATCCAAGCGGTTGCCATCATCGCAGGTCTCGGGCGATTGCAACACACCGTCGCCGCACTCGGGCGCGCTCTGGCCATCGGTGTTCGCGCCCCAACAGACGCGCTCCCCGGCTTCGGTGAGGGCACACGTGTGGTATCTGCCCGCACTCAGCCCGTGAAACACACCAGACGGGGGCTGGGTCTGCGCGTAGAAGTCGCGTCCCCAACAAGCGATCCCGCCGGTGGCATCTAAGGCGCAGGTGTGGCTATGCCCGGCGGCGATTTCCACAAAGGCGCCACCAGGGGGGGACGCCTGCCCGTAATCGTTCCAGCCCCAACACTCGGCTGCACCGTCCGAAACCCGAAGGCCGCAGGTGTGAGACCCGCCGACCGCGATGGCCGTCACCGCCTCCACTGTCGCGTCGAGTTGGCCTGAATCGTTCGTGCCCCAACAGCTCACAAACGCGTCCGTGCCAAGCCCACAAGAAAACCCAAAGCCCGCCTGGGCGTCAACGACGCTGCCAATCGGTGCGTCAGTTTCTCCACTGTCGTTTCGGCCCCAACACACCGCATCGGCCGAGCTTGTCACGCCACACGTGTGGTACCACCCGGCGTCCACCAAAACGTAGTCCTCCGCGGGTGCCGCCGTTTGCCCTTCGAGGTCGCGGCCCCAACACGTCAGCAGGCCAGCAGCGTCCACCGCACACGAATGGTAGCGGCCAGTGGAAAGAGCCGTAAAGGCCCCCCCAGGTGCGGAAGTCTGACCTTGGTCGTTGAGGCCCCAACACAACACGCTCCCCGCCTCGTCCAACGCACACGCGTGATGCCCGCCGCCAGCCACGCTGGTAAATCCAGGGGCATAAGCGGCCTCACAACTGGCTGTGCAACCATCGGTATCGTCTGCATCTCCGTCGTCGCAGGCTTCGTCACCGTCGATTTCCCCGTCTCCACATCCCTTGAGTACGAGTGAAACCACATTGCTCACGGCAGACGCGTCGCCCGACGCGACGACCGCCTGCGCGACCCCCATCTCGCCTAAATCGCGACTCAGGCTGACCACCCGTGAGATGGCCGCCGAACCGTCCGCACCCGCGAGCACATCGGCCCGAGCGCCGTTGCCGACCACATCCCAACACAACCCGTTGAGTTCTGCAGGACAGATTCCCGGCGATTCATCGTCCGCCAACCGCACCCGCGTAAACAACATGCCGGGCACGTCGTCCACCACGCAACTCATCGCCTCGCCCGGGCCCACGACGTCGCAACCCAAACGCAGCCCTGGGGGCGCGTCTCCCCACCGCAACAGCGACGCCACGGCACCGGCCACATCGAGGCGGCCCGCACCGTAGTACGGATCCCAACCGACCGCGTCTTCCGTGTCTTCGCCTACGCGGTCGATCGTCCCCAGAATGAGGGCGCGCTCGAGCGACGACCGTGACGCGAGCGGATCGAGGGTTCGGAGAAGACCGAGCGTACCCGCGACGAGCGGCGCCGCCATGGAAGTGCCGCTTCGGGCATTGGTGTAATCCCCATCGTCGATGTCCAGCCCCAGCATCGAAACGCCGGGCGCGAGCAGATCGACGTGGTCGCCCCAATTGCTGCCCCACGCGCCGCCGACTGCCTTGGTGACGCGTCGATCCGACCCGTCCGACGCCCCCACCGCGATCACCTCGGGGTAGGCGGCCGGCCACAACAAGACGTTGGCGTCGTCGTTTCCGATCGCCGCGACGACCGAGACGCCGACGCCCGTCGCGTAGGCCACCGCATCTTCCAACGCGAACAACGGCACTGGCGCCACCGTGGACATGTTCGCCACATGAGCACCTTCGTCGGCCGCGTACACCAAGGCCTCCGCCCACGAAGAAACGAAGCCATAAGCGAAGGCGTCGAGGTCCTTGAGCACCATCACACGACAATCCCAGCACACACCCGCGAAGCCCGTCGCGTTGTTGCCGGACGCCGCTGCGAGACCCGCGACATTGCTCCCGTGGCCATTGTCATCGTCAGGATCCGCGTCCCAGGACACAAAATCAAAGCCGACATCGTCGTCCACGTAGCCGTTGGCGTCGTCGTCCACCCCGTTTCCAGCGATCTCATCGACGTTGTGCCACAGATTTGAGGCGATGTCGGGCTCCGTCAGATTCACACCGGAGTCCAAAATCGCGATGGTGACCGTGCCATCGCCGGTGACCACATCCCAAGCTTCCTGGGCATGAATCAACACACCCGGCACCGCGCCATCTACCTTCCCGGTGCCGTCGAGCGCCCATTGCTGCGAAAACCACGCATCGCTCGGCACACTCGCGCCCCACCCGACCGCGTCCGCCGCCGCTTCTTCCATTCCAGCCAGCGCACCCGCGGCCTCGGCGTTCAAGTCTGAACTGGCCGACGACACGACGTAGATGCGATCGAGTCCAAGCGACTGGAACAGCAATGGATCGCGGCTCCCTCCGGTACGAAAGAGCGGCGACAACTCGAAAACCCCGGCCACTTCCCAGGCTGCGCGCAGATCGTCCGCCGCGGGCGTACCGTCAGCCAACACGACCACACCCTCGGAAACGCGCACGATCACCGACCCGCCCTGATCAGCGCGTGTCGCGGCGCGGCCAGATTCAGCCGACCGCAGGCCCGGCGCACAGCCAGCCCACGCCATCAACGCCGAAACGAGAATCCACCGCCCCATCGTGCGGATTGTACTCCAATTGCCAGCGATTGGATCTCAATCACGCGAGGTTGGACGCCAGAACGCGGCAACGCTACCGCGACGCCTGAGAGACAACGATGTTCGCCGCGCTTCTCCTCGGTTGCGGCGGTCTGCGGTTGTACCCCGACGGTGCGTACCCTTCGTACCCGTCGAGTTTCACCCACGGCCGCTATGCCTTCGACGCCCTTTCTTTGCCTGACGTGCCCGACGTGGACGGCGACGGGGTCGTAGACAACCACCTCCCCGACGTGCTCCGGCTGATCGACACGATCGCACCCGACCAGGGCTTTGACCCAGAGAACTTTGATGTGCGCCTCGCCGACAACATCACCGAGCATAGCACCATACTCGTAGACGCCGAACAGGCGGATCTGACGCTTCAAATCGCCTTTCTCACGGCGACCCGAGTCGACGGCGTCCTGGTTCCCTGCCCCGAAAGCTACAATGAATCCGGAACACCCACCGAAGTCGTCAAAGGCGTATTCCTAGATGAAACGACGATCGTGGCCGGGCCCACGACGCTGCGAATCGAGGTGGTCGGCGCCCTCAATACGCCGACCGTACCGCTTCAGCTCAGCCGCGCTACTGTGGAAGGGACCCTGTCCAGTGCGGTCATGGAGGGCCGGATTTTCGCCGTGCTTCCCATCGAGACGACGCTGAGCGATTTCATCATTCCGTTGTTGCCCCAAGACGGCTACGACATCGACGGAGACGGTGTCGTCGAGTCCGTCGAAGAACTGATCGCCATGCTCGAGGACCTAGCACCCAGCCTCGCCGACGTAGAACTCCCTTACGGCGAACTCGGCGTCTCCGTGGCCTTGGACTACGTCGCCCATCCCGCGTCTTGGCAAGATCCGTGATCGCCGCCTTCCTGCTGTCCAGCGCCGTCGCGTATGACCCGATGCCACCCTACCCGGACTGCACCACGGACCGCCGGGACCTGTGCCCTTCGGAAGTCGCGGGCAGTTGGGAACTGCACAGTTGGATTCCTGACGGCAGCCTGACGACGGTCCGGCCAGAAGAACTGGCATTGGGCTCTGGAATCGCAGCCGATGTCGCTTTTCGAGAGGCGACCGGCGATTGGGCCACCGTGGTCGCGGTGCTCGATTCCGGCATCTACTGGCAGGACGCCTCAATCGCCGCAAAAGTGCGTCTCAACGCTGGCGAACTGCCCGATCCAATCGGCGCCGATGGCTTGCCATCCGCCGACCCCGACGGAAATGGCCATCTCGACATCGCCGACTGGCAATGGGATCTTTCCATTGACTGGACCGCCGGCGCGGACCCTGCCGACGACGTGCTCGACCCCTCCGACCTCATCGCGCGATTCTCCGACGGGATTGACGACGATGGCAACGGCTTCCCCGACGACATCGCTGGATGGGATTTCTTCGATCTCGACAACGACCCCTACGCGGCACTGCAAGTCGGGGAAGCTGCGGAACACGGAACTGGCGTCATGGAGGGTGCCGCGGCCGGTGGCGACGACGGCGGCGACGTTGGAACCTGCCCCAATTGCGCCATTGTCCCCATCCGCATCGGCGACAGTTTCGTTGTGAGCGGGGACCGGGTTGGGATGGGTCTAGTGTACGCGGCCACCGTGCCTGTCGACGCCGCAGCCATGGCGATCGGTGCCATGTCTCACCCGGCGCACACCCGTGCGGCCATTCGGTACGCCTGGGACAACGGCATCGTGCTCGTCGGCGCCGCAGGCGACGAGATGAGCTACCACCACAACTTTCCGGCCGCCGAAGACCCCATCATCTACGTGCACTCGATCCGCGGCGACAACCAAAACGAAGACGAAGAGACGTTCAGCTATTTCAACACATGGAATTGCAACAACGTCGGGCCCCGCGTAGACCTCGTCGCCCCAAGCAACGCCTGCGCGACCGGCGCCGTAGCCATGATTGCGGGCTCGGCCGCGTTGCTGCGCGCCACCGGTCGGCAACACGACCTTGAACTCGACAGCAACGAGATCCGTGCCCTGTTGACGACGACGACCGACGAAGTCGTTCTGTCCGAAGCCGACGCTGAACTCGCGAAGACCTGGCCCACTGCCCCTGGTTGGGACCCGTTCAGCGGCTACGGCCGCGTCCACCTAGGTCGGGCCGTGCAGGCCGTTTCCTCGGGAAATATTCCCCCCATCGCCGACATCAGCTCTCCACGTTGGTTCTCCCATGTGAACGGCGTTGTTCAAGTGGAAGGAACCATAGGGGCGCCGCACGACTCGGTTTCCGCCTGGGTGCTCGAGCGCGGCGACGGGCAACAACCGGATCTATGGACGGAGGTTGCCTCAGGCGACAGCGCCGTAGACGGCCTCTTAGCCACAGTCGACCTCCCAGCCCAACGTCACGCGCTCGTGGACTTGTCCGATCAGACCGTGCTCGAGCGTTTCGAACGCGCGCACGAAGCGCTGGTGCAACTGCGTCTCACCGTGACCGACGGTGCGGGCCGCACGGCAAGCAAGCAGGTGGGCGTGTGGACGCACGACGATCCCGACCTGTTTCCCGGCTTCCCAATCGACCTCGGGACCAGCGTCGAAGGTGGGGCGTCGCTGGTAGACTTGAATGACGACGGCGTGTTCGAGATCGTCGTAGTCGGGTCCGACGGCACCGTGCATGCCTTCCGCAGCGACGGTTCGGAAATGCCCGGCTTCCCCGTCACCACGGACCCGTGGCCCGGACTTGCCGCGGTGGCGAATGCCGAGCCTTGGGCCTCTGGCGGCGTGCCTTTTCCGAACGAAGGGGTGCTCGCAGGCCCGGCGGTCGGCGACCTTGATGGCGACGGCGCAGCGGACATCGTCGTCGGTACTGCCGGCGGCCACGTGCACGCTTGGCGAAACGACGGGAGCCCTGTCCCCGGCTTCCCGGTGGCCATTGTCGGCCGCACACCTGAAGAATTTACGCCGGGTAACGGCTGGGAAAATGGTATTTTCGGCGCTCCGGCCTTGGTGGACGTCGACGGAGACGGGGACCACGAAATCATCGTCGCCGCTATGGATCAACGGTTGTACGTGTGGGACGGGGACGGCGCGCTCCTTCCCGGCTGGCCTTTGGACCTATGCACGGGAGACGGATGCAGCGTGGGCGCCCGAATTGTGGCAGTCCCTGCGGTGGCCGATATCGACGGTGACGGCGATCCCGACGCTGTGCTCGGCACCAACGAGATTCCGCCCGGAGCCACAGGCCAAATCTACGCCGTAGACCTGCGAAGCGTCACGGTCCTTCCCGGCTTCCCAATGTTTCGGCCAGGCCTCATCAACCAATCGATTTTGCCGATGATCGGGGAGGGTCACCCCAGCTCCGTCGGGCTCATCGACCTCGATGGTGACGGGCGCAGCGAAATCGTCAGCGAAGCCATGTTGGGCGCCGACGGGGTCGTGGACCTGCAAGGCAACGAAGTCCTCGACCTCCGGTTCACTGGCGATGCCTTCGGCGTCGACAGCAACGTGCATGACCCCTCGATCGTTACGCTCGCCAGCAATCCCGCTATCGGTGACCTCGACGGGGATGGCACCCCCGACATCGTGTACGGCGGGTCGGGTGTGAATTGGCTCGTCGCACTCCCCCTCGCTTTGTTGTACGAGCACGAACACGGGGTGCTCGCGTGGAGCGGCAAAACCGCTGAGGTTTTCCCCGGATTTCCGCGCCAGATCGACGACGTCTCTTTCTTCGTGGGGCCCGCCATCGCTGACATCAGCGGCGACGGTCGCCCGGAGGTCATCACCACGTCCGGTGGGCATTTCATGTACGCCTGGAACGTCGACGGCCAAATTGCGCCGGGGTGGCCCAAGTTCACCGGCGGCTGGTCGGTCTCCGGCCCTTCCGTCGGCGATGTGAGCGGCGATGGCTATCTGGACGTCGTGCTTACGACGCGCGAGGGCTACCTGTTTGCCTGGTCGACCTTGGGCGACGCCTCCGCCAACACGCATTGGCCCTCCCCGCGCCATGACCCGCAGAACACCGGGTCCTGGCACAGTCCCCTCGTCGCGCAGGCCGGTCCCGTACCGCAAGCTACTGGCCCAACCGGTTGTTGCCGGAAGGACTCGTCCGCCGCGGGGTTGTTGTGGCTGCCCGGATTATTCACCTTGTTCTGGAGACGTCGATGCTGCTGACCTTGTTATGGCCATCGCTCGCATCGGCCGCTTGCCCTGAAGCCGTCGTGGCCAAACTGCTGTGTGGCGAGAGCGCCAGCGCCTACCTCGACCCAGGCCCGTGGGCAGGCGCGGCTCCCAACCCCGCCACGCCAGGTTTGCCAGCACCCTGCCCCAATGGATTTGACGAATTCGACAGCGATCTGGGCGCTACCTGCAACTACACGAATACCAACCTGTTCGGAATCGAGTTCTGCCAGAACCCTTTCACCGCCTGTACGGGCGACCACTATAGTTGCGGCACCATCTCGGACCTTCCGATGGAGGGGCCCGAACACATCTATGAATTCGAATGCCCCGCTACCGGCGTCGTGACCGTCACGCTCAACGGCCTCGAATGCGACCTCGACCTGTATATTCTCGACGATTCGTGCGATCCGGAAACCGGCTGCGTCGAAGGAAAGAACGGCGCCAAACTCTTGGCCGAAACCATTGCATTTGACTGCGTGCTCGGCGATACGATGTTCCTCGTCGTGGAGGGCTACGGCCACTCCTGGCGGGGATGGGAGTCCTACGACGACACGCTGGGTTGGTGCGACTCCAATCTCGCGAGTCCCTTGGGCGACTACACGATCACCGTGGAAGTCGGCGGGGCCTGCAACGCCGCCGAGGTGTGCGACAACGGCTTGGACGATGACGGCGACGGCGACATCGATTGCGACGACGCCGATTGTTTTGGAACCGACGAATGTTGCAACCAGGACGGTGACGGCTTCATCAACGAAGATTGTGGTGGAACGGATTGCCAGCCCGAAGACTTCAATCCCAACGACTTCGACGCGGACGGGGTTCCGAATTTCTGTGACGAATGCCCGAACGACGCGGACCCTGACCAGTCCGACGTGGACATCGACGGCGAGGGCGACGTCTGCGATGTGTGCCCCGACGTCGCCGACCCCTTGCAGGTCGACGGCGACGGCGACGGATTTGGCGACCTCTGTGACGTGTGCCCGTCCGTTTCTGACGTCTTTCAGAATGACAACGACGGTGACGATGTCGGCGACGCCTGCGACGCATGCCCGACCGACTTCGATCCCCTACAACCCGATGGTGACGGCGATGGTGTAGGGGACGTCTGCGACGTGTGCCCCACCATTCTCGACCCCCTCCAAGCCGACGCCGATATCGACGGTGTGGGCGACAGTTGCGACCTCTGCCAGACGATTTCAAACCCGGACCAAGCCGACACCGACGAAGACGGCGACGGCGACGCTTGTGACAACTGCGAGTCCGTCGCCAATCCAACCCAAGCCGATATTGACGCCGATACCGTCGGTGACGCTTGTGACAACTGCCCGTTGGCGAAAAACGCCTCTCAAACGGACTCGGACTCCGATGCGGTGGGCGACGCTTGTGATGATTGCACGCTGATCCCGGACCCAGATCAGGTGGACGGGGACGCTGACGGCGCGGGCGACCTGTGTGACCTGTGCCCGCTGATCTCTGACCCCACCCAAGACGACTCTGACCTCGACGGGCGCGGTGACGCCTGCGATAGCTGCCCCTCTGTTGCGGACGACGGCGCCGATAGCGACGGCGACAACGACGGCGACGCCTGCGACAACTGCCCCCTGGCAGCGGATCCAACCCAAGTCGACAGTGACATCGACGGTCTCGGGAATGTGTGCGACGCTTGCCCGACACTGGCCGACGATGGCGCCGACAGCGACGGCGACGGCGCCGGAGACGCCTGCGACAACTGCCCGAGCGCCGCGGATCCAACCCAAGCCGACAGCGACGGCGACGCAATTGGCAACGCCTGCGACGTGTGCGTGTTCGTGAAGGACCCCGCCCAAGTGGACGGCGACACCGACGGCTACGGCGACGTGTGCGACCTGTGTGTGCTCATCGCCGACGATCAGGCGGATGACGACGTGGACGGCGCGGGCGACGCCTGCGACACGTGCCCACTGGTCTTCGACCCCCTGCAACGGGATGGCGACTCCGACACCGTCGGCGACTTGTGCGACAATTGCGACGGATTCTCCGACCTCATCGACGATGACGGCGACGGCCTCCCCGATGGCTGCGACGATTGCCTCGGGGACCCCCTCGATTCCGACGCCGATGGCACCGCCGACGTGTGCGACCCGTGCCCCTTGGAAGCAAACGAGGCTGACGCCGACGGCGACTTCGTATTCTCGTGTGACGACTGCGATGACAACAATGCGTTGCTTAGCCCTGCAGACAACGACGCCGACGGCGTGAGCGGCTGCGACGGCGACTGCGACGACACCAATCCGGGCACGTCACCTGCCGCCCTGGAACTGCCCGATGGTCGCGACCAGGATTGTGATGGCCGCGTGGACGAAGACACGATCTGGAGCGATGACGACGGCGACGGCTGGTCCGAAGCCGGAGGAGATTGCGACGACGCCGACGCCAGCCGGTACCCGAGTGCGCTCGAACTGTGCGACGGCATCGACACCGACTGTGACGGGGCACTCGACAACGGGACCGAATGCGCCGACGACGACGCGGACGGCTTCACCGAGCTGTACGGCGACTGCCACGATGGCGCTGCGGACGTCAACCCTTCGGCGACGGAGGAGCTTGGAAACGGCATCGACGATGATTGCGACGGGATTGTCGACGCTGGAAGCACCGACGCCGACGGCGACGGTTTCGCGCCGGAAGGCGGGGATTGTGACGACGAGGACCCCACCCAATACCCAGGCGCGCCAGAGTTGCCAGATGGCGCAGATCAAGACTGCGACGACGTCGTGGACGAAGGCACGACCGCTGGCGACGACGACCTGGACAGCTTTTCCGAGGAAGAAGGAGACTGCAACGACGAAGATCCGCGCATCTACCCGGGCGCGCCAGAGAGTGCCGACGGCATCGACGAAGACTGCGACCAGATCATCGACAACGGTTCCCTCGACGTGGACGACGACGGCGACGGCTTGAGTGAGGACGACGGCGACTGCGACGATACAAACCGCAACGTTTCGCCCGGAGCCACCGAAATCGAAAATGGAATCGACGACGATTGCGATCTCGGCGTAGACGAGGACCTCGACGACGTGGACCAAGACGGCTGGACGCCCGCCGCCGGAGATTGTGACGATACCAACGGGTGGAAGAACCCCGAGCGGGACGAGTCCTGCGATGGCTTCGACAACAACTGCGACGGGATCACCGACGAAGGCTGTGTCCCCGTCGACGAGTTCGCCGAGGGCGGCGCGGGGTCGGGTTGTGCCTGCGATCAGACCGGATCGACCGGCTGGTCTGGCGTTCTCATGTTTGCGGGTCTGCTGAGCCGCAGGAGGCGTTCGTGATTGTACTGATTTCGCTGGCATGCACCCCAGAACCGGCGAAAAGCCCCGGTCCTCTCCCCACGGAGGGAGGTGAATGCACCGCCAAGGACGCCGTCGTTCGATTCAACACCCAAGACGACGTGGGCCTCGAAGCGGACCTACAACCCGCCGCCTCCGGAAACCGCGGCGCCGTCATCCTGTTGCATATGATTCCGCCGGACAACGACCGAACGGGTTGGAAGAAATCCGTTCGCAATTCACTCAATGACCTCGACCTGACCGTGCTCAATGTAGACCGCCGCGGCGCGGGCGGTTCTGGTGGTGACCCGCTGGAGTCCTACGAAGGCGTCGGGGGGCGACGCGACGCGGAGGCTGCGGTCAGCTTTCTGCTGTCAGGGGCCGGCACATGCGGCGTGGACCCAACGGCAATCGCGATTGTTGGCGCAAGCAACGGAAGCACCAGCGCGCTCGACTATGCGGTCGCGCACGAGGCCGACCTGCCAGACCTCGCGGCACTCGCCTTCTTGAGCCCCGGGACGTACACGGAAAACCAATTCGGTATCGACGACGAACGAGCCGTGCTCGACCCCCTCCGAATATTGTGGCTGTTTCCAACCACTGAAGATTTCAGCTTGGAATTCGAAGTGGACGGGCCCGCGACGTGGTCCTTTATCGAACGCGGCACCCAACACGGAACGGGGATGTTCGACGGCGATACGTTGGAAGACGACACCGTCGCCGATTTGCGGGATTTTCTGGCCGAAACGGTCGCGCCGTAACGAATCATGACTAGCGCCCTTCTGCTCGCGGCCTGCTCAAAAACAGGACCCGCGCCGTCCTGCGAGGCGGACGCCTTGTCCACCTGCCTCCTCCCTACGTTGGCCGAAGATTGGTATATCGACCAGAGCCTGAAATACTTCGACACCCTCGATTCCTCCGCGGACCCCGATAGCGAGCCGCACTACGCCGACCTCGCCGCCCGTTGGGAGTGGCCACCGTGGCTCCTACTCACCGGCTACGGTCGGGAGCAGATCCTCGAAGTCGACGCGCTGGTCCTCGTGTTGATTCCCGACACGACGGTCCCCGTTCGCGACTGCCGGGCCTTCGACGTACAGCCCTTCGGTCGATGTCGCGTGTCGTTCGACTACACGGGCAAAACTTGCCCTATCTTCGAGGAATTCACCTTCAACGATGCGGGAGAGGTGACCTTCGTCGAAGCGTGGTCTGATCTGCCTGGCCTAGGCCCCACCGACGACGTGCTGGACGTGTGGGCAGAGGGGCCTGAAGTACCCCGACTCTCCACCCGGATTCCCGGGCTTGGGGGGCCCGAGGGACGCATCGATCCGCTCAGCAAAGCGATGTCCGACGCGGCCGCAACCGACGCCGACGTGGCCGATTTTGTCGCCCGGACCCAGGATTTCTGGGGCTTGTGGTCCGAGGCTTACGCCGCCGCGGGAGACGACCTGTTCGAACGCGGCTGTGGTTGGTAGGGCGGCCCAGCGTTTCCGGGAATGCTGTGGGTCCGCCCCTCTTAGGGCTGCGGAATTCAGCCTCGCAGCCCCGTCGCGACCACAAAGAACTCCCGACTCACCGACCGCACGGCATCCGGCCGAACGCGTTTGACGTCTGCAAAGCACCCACGAACGGCCTGGAAGAAAGCGGGGGCATCACCGCCATCAAAAACCTTGCAAACAAAACAGCTCCCGGGTCGGCCGATCGATTTGGCAATGTCCAACGCCCGCGTTGCCAACTCGATCTGTGACCAATGGTCCGCATCTCGAACGCCACTGGTCAGTGGCGCCATATCCGACAGAACCACATCGGCGGGACCGCCCAGCGCAGCGCGAAGCACGTCCTCCGTCACCGTCAGCACGCTCTCTTCCACAAAATGAAAGCCCGACGCCGAAGGTTGAACAATGTCCACGCCCACCACCCGTCCCGATGGGCCCAACACCGTCAGCGCAAACTGCGCCCAACTCCCCGGACTGCAGCCGAGGTCCAACACACGCTGCCCCGGCCGTAAAAGGCGGTAGCGACTGTGAATTTCCTCCAGCTTGAAGACACTTCGCGCGGCGAATCCTGCGGCCTTCGCTTCTCGTGTGAAATGGTCGGGTTTCTTGTAGGGGTGGCGTTCCGCCATCAACCCGCGCCTTCGAGCACATCCCACAACTTGTCCAGCCCCTCCCCCGTCTCGGCGCTGACGGCGATTGGTTCGTCAGGTCCCAACTCCAACGCTTTCCGAATGTCCGCCAGCCGGCGCGCACGCTGAGCGCGGGGAACGCCATCAATTTTCGTGGCGACGACACACATTGGGATGTCGTACTGCCCCAGGCTGTCCCGAAGCATACGATCCGCTGGTTGTGGCTCGATGCGACTGTCCACGAGGTGGATCACGAGCCCAAGCTCCTCCCGGTCGAAAACATAGCCTTCGACCATCTTTTTCCATGACGCTCGGTCATCATGGCTTGCTTTGGCGTAGCCGTAGCCTGGGAGATCCACGAGGCAGAACGCCTTCCCCACCCGGAACAGGTTGACGGCCCGCGTGCGACCGGGCGTTTTTGACACCCGTGCGAGCTTACGATTGCGCATGAGACGGTTGATCAGCGACGACTTCCCAACGTTGCTTCGACCCGCGAGCGCGATCTCAGGCAGGCCTGTAGGCGGCACTTCGGTCGGGAAGGACCCAAGAAATTCGGCTGGGAGGTCACGAGGTCGCGGCACGCACCCGATGTACGACGGCGATGCCCGTGACGCCAGCCCGACAAGGTTGGCGCCGGGAGAGGATAGGGGGCGCCGTGCAGCCATCACCTTACGCCGGCTGGAATGACCGCGCGCCGCGGGTGCTGACGCTCCCTCGCGACACACGCATCTGGTTTGTCAGCGACATGCACCTGGGAGACGGCACCCCGTCCGACGCGTTTTTTGGCAAGGATGGCCCATTCGTCGCGCTTGCCGAGCGTGTGCTCCGCGAGGGGGCCCATCTGTGCATCGTGGGCGACGCGATCGATTTCCACCAAGGGTGGACGTTGGCCCGCATCCTCAGCGCCCATCCCGCACTCTTCCGTTCGTTGTCCGACCTCGCGGCCGTGGACCGCCTGATCTATGTGATTGGGAACCATGACTACGAAATCGGTGTGTACGAAGCGCTGCTTCGGTTCGCAGTCTGTGACGAACTGCGCGTCGGGGACGACATTCTCGTGGTCCACGGCTGGCAGTTTGACCCGGTGCTCCGGAGCAAGGTCGGCGTCACCCACGGATGGAACACGACAATCCACCATTTGGTCGAGCGTTGGCTCGGCACGTGGATCCGAATCCCCCTCGGAGAGTTCTACACAAGAACGAACCGCTTCTCTTTTTGGATGGGCCACAAAATTTGGTGGACCCGGCGCGCATTCGCCCATGTGTTCGGCCGTGACACCGATCAGATCGACGCCGACATCAACTACTGGACCTGGGGCAACGCCGGCGACTCGATGGGGATGTTCCGGCCGGTACGCGACTCGCTGCGCGAAGGGCCGTGGTCCGCCATCGTCTGCGGCCACAGCCACGTACCCGGGCTCGTTCCCATCGACGGGCGCACGTACGTAAATACGGGAACTTGGACGTTTGCGTCTACACATTACGCGGTTTGGGACGGTTCGGCTTTCATCGTGGCGGACTGGCGTACGGGTCGTCGCTATGGCGCCGAGATGTACGAACGCATGCTGGACGGCAGTTTGTACGAACGCGATTTTCCCCGGTGGTGGGCCGAAAACTACATGGGGTTGTGGCGGTTTCGCGAGGGCGAGGAGCGGCGCGGAACACCCCGTGCCTGGGAACTGCTCGTTCGCGATGCCCAACGGCCTTCGGGGATGGATGGACGCGGGCCGCGCGACCCGCGTTAGTCGCGCCGACCATGTCTGACTACAGCCTTGCCCTGCCCCTAAGGGGCATCGTCATCCTCCCAGGTGCCTTCCGTGCGGTGGCCGTGGGTCGTCCCACAACTGTGGCGACCGTGGAGCATGCCGTTGAAGAGGACACCCCGCTCGTCCTGGTGACACAACTAGATGCCGACATCGAGGACCCACTCGCCGCCGACCTGGCCACGGTCGGCACAATCGCGCGCGTGTTGCGCTCGGTGCGTCTGCCTGACGGAACCCTGCGCTTGTTGGTCGAGGCCGGTCCACGCTGCATCGTGTCTGGCAAAGCGACGGAGCGCGACGGCCTGCTTGCAGTTCCCGTCGCGAAGCTCAAGACGGTCACCAAAGACAAAGCGCGCGTGGGCGCAACCGCCAAAGAAATCCATCGGCTGCTCGACGAATGGATGAACGCGCAGAACATGACGCCCACCGACCGCGAGGCCGTCGTCGAGGGACCCAACCAGCCCGAGCGTCTCGGCGATCAAGCAGCGAGCATGCTGGAGCTGCCCGCAAGCGAGGCATTGCCCATCCTATGCGCGACGACGCTCGACGAACGACTCTCGCTGGTCCTCGACCGAATTGTGCTCGCGCTGGCGACAATCAAACTCCAGGCCGAGGTGCAGGTAAAACTGCAAGCGGCCATGGACGACAATCAAAAAGAATATCAGCTTCGTGAACAACTCAAGGCAATTCGACTCGAACTCGGCGAAGCCGTGGGTCCGGAGGCAGACGCAGACGCCTTCAAGACAAAAATCGAGGCCCTCGGCATGCCCGTCGCCGCGAGGGACGAAGCCCTCCGCGAAGTCGAGCGTATGCGTCGAATGCACGGAGATTCCGCAGAATATACAATCGTCAGAACCTGGCTCGAAACCGTATGCGACATTCCTTGGTCGGTGGCAACCGAGGATACGCCGGATATCGCACGCGCCGCCGCGGTCCTGGAAGAGGACCACCACGGACTCGACAAGGTCAAGGAGCGCATGCTCGAGTACCTCGCCGTCAGGCAGCTCAAACCCGACGGAAAAGGTCCAATCTTGTGCCTGGTGGGCCCCCCTGGCGTCGGAAAGACCTCGTTGGGAATGTCCCTCGCTCGCGCACTCGGACGGAAATTCGGGCGCATCGCCCTCGGTGGCATCCGAGACGAAACGGAAGTCCGCGGTCACCGCCGCACCTATGTAGGCGCGCTTCCCGGCAGAATCGTCCGCGCCCTCATCCGCGCAGGAACCAGGAACCCGGTGCTTGTGCTCGACGAAATCGACAAGGTTGGAAATGATTTCCGCGGAGACCCGTCGTCGGCCTTGCTTGAAGTTCTCGACCCAGAGCAAAATCACGCCTTCGTCGACCATTATGTGGACCTGGACGTCGACTTGTCGCAGGTGTTGTTCGTCGCCACTGCGAATCTCATCGACACGGTGCCGGATGCACTGTGCGACCGTCTCGAAATTATCGAGATCCCCGGCTACACCGAAGAGGAGAAACTGGAAATTGCCAGACGCTTCCTGTTGCCAAAACTAGGGATCGAACACGGACTCGGTTCGGATCGCATCGAGATTAAACAAGATGCCGTGCAGCGTGTCATTCGCGACTACACGCGAGAGGCGGGCGTACGCGACCTGCAGCGTCAGCTCGCCCGTGTCCATCGGAAAGCCGCCCGTCAGGTCGTGGAAGGTCGCACCAAGAAAATTCGCGTACTCGACAGCGCAATTCCCCGCTGGCTGGGGCCTCGCAAGTACGTGCCAGAAACGCTGGAACGGGTAGACCAACCGGGTGTCGCCGTCGGCTTGGCATGGACCGCTGCCGGGGGCGATATCCTGTTTATTGAAGCCACTCGGATGCCAGGAAAACCCGGGCTAAAACAAACCGGCTCACTGGGCGACGTGATGAAAGAGTCCGCCGAGGCGGCATTGTCGTGGTTGCGAACCCGAGCCGCCGATTACGGTCTCGACAACAGCATATTTGACGCCGAGTTCCACGTGCACGTCCCTGCGGGCGCCATTCCAAAAGACGGGCCGAGCGCCGGCGTGACGATGGCCACCGCGTTGGCGAGTGTGTGCACCGGACGAAAGGCCAAACCCGGTGTTGCCATGACCGGAGAGATTACGCTGCGCGGACGCGTACTTCCCGTAGGCGGAATCAAAGAAAAGGTATTGGCCGCGCGGCGAGCGGGCGTCCACACGGTCGTGCTTCCGGCACGCAACAAAGACGATGCCGAGGAGATTCCGGCGGATGCCCGCAAAGCGCTCACCTTGCATTACGTCGAGACCGTCGCCGAATTATTGAATCTGGTGCTCGAGCCGGCGTGACAGCGACTCGCCTAGGGACCCGCTCAAGAACAAAGGCTCCAGTTGCGCGCGCGGACGCTCCCGCCGGGCGAGGAACGGGGTGCAGCCTGACCGATTGTACCCGGCGTACCCCGCGTCTGAAGATCCTACACATCTCCGGGAGGCGCCGGACGCAGGGTCCGCGCGCCCGCTGGACGGTCTCTCTGCGCTCTCTGCGCTCTCTGCGCGATCCAGCTTGTCGAGGTCGTTGACGACCTAGCAGCCTGATGATCATCAGGCTGCTAGGGGCCGACATGCTCTACTCGCGCCGAGCGAACCGTAAACCACCCGTTCGGGTTGTCGGACACGTCCGAGGTCAGCATGAGCTCGAACACCGGTGTTCCGGTCACCGGATCAAACTCGCTCACCCTTGCACAGCTGTCGCCCAAACCCGCGTCTGTGTGGTCCTCGCCGTCTAACGATTTGCCGAAGGCACAGCTCGACAGCACGTTCCCATTAGGCAGGGTGTCCACATCGCCGCCGGCCGCACAAAACACCTCACCCTCGGAAGTCTGCACGAACTCCCAGTCCTGGCTCACGTTATTGCCGTCAACGCGATATTGTACCGCGCGCGAATAAGGCAGGCCCGACGGAACGTCCGGCGGCGATACCCGCACATTCCCGTTGTCGAAGAGCGTCAGCGTGCCATCTTCATTGAGCGTTGCCGCGTGCTGATGGTAAAACCAATCGACTGAACCGTCTGCAACCAACCGAAGCGCCTCAAACTCTGGCGACCAGTTTTCGGGGTTGCCCAGCACCCAGCTCACTGTGGAAGTATCGCGGTCGTACAGCGCCACGGCATCTTGTTGCCGCGCCGATAAAAGATAGGCGTTCTCAGATTCCACCCACTGGGCGGAATTGCCATGCACCCAATCATAGGCCGTCGGGTAGGCTTCTCCGGTATTCAGCGAATCCCAACCGATTCGCGACGGATCAAATACGTCAGCGAACGAAAGGCGTTCCAATACCGTTCCGCTCGAATCAAATCGAATCAGAACGGACACGTCTACGTCGGCATCTTCAAGATTCCCAAAATCCTGGTACTCAACCGGAAATGACGCAAACTCCAACTTTTCATGATCGAGTACAAGATAGGTTCCATCCGATAACTTGCTCACTTCGTGATGGAATAATATCGTATCCGGAACGACCGACCCCACACCGTCGTCATTGTCCTCCCACGTGAACTGGTTGATTGGCTGGCAAGCCCAGTCCATTTCCGTGATTCCAGCACCGTCGAGATAAAGAATATTTCCCTCTTGCGTGATCTCGAAATCGTCGAACTGGGTCTCGCCCTCATACAACCAGTGCACCAGACCTTCTTCGTCGAACGCGACCAAGTAATGCCAACCAGGATTAAACAGCGTACCGACGGGGAGCACCGTCAACCCAGGGCTCATCTTTCCTGCATCCGCCACCGGCACGTCCACATTCGGCCACTGGTCGGAGGGCAACGATTCGGGCGTCCAATCCACCTCGCGCGTCGTAGTCTCCCCGGTAAGTTCCACGATTTCGACCGAAAACGTCGTCGCGACCCCGGGGACGAAGTCAAAAAGGGCGACGGCATGCGTCAGCGCCTCGGGGGAGGACGCCGTGTGGGTTCCGTCCGACACGGTCACGGAGACGGGTCGCGCGGCGGTCAGCGACACGATCGGAACCAGAGGGCACTTCTCTGCCGTCGTGACCGTCGGACCGTAGGTCAACAGGTCAGTATCGGCATCGGTGTCGGTATCGCTGTCGGTATCCGTGTCTGCGTCCGCGTCTAAGCCAGGCGACGTGTCGGTCGCCCCGCCCTTATCGCCACATCCGACCGCAAAGAAAACTCCCCAGAATTTCGACACTCGGCCTCCGCGGAGGCCAGTTAACGGGCCTTCCGACCCAGTGGTCAGACGCGATGAACGATTACTACCAACACGCCCACCTTCACGGCTTCGGCACGGTTTCGGACGCTGCCCCAGCGCTCGGCAAGAAGTTCTTCGATTGGTACGGCGCGGTGTTTGCCGACGGCGCGTTGCCTGAACGCGAAAAGGCCTTGGTGGCCTTGGGCGTAGCGCTGACGATTCAGTGCCCATACTGCATCGAAGCGTACAGCAAGGACTGCCTCGCCCGAGGCGTGGATTCAGCACAACTGACCGAGATCCTCCACGTGGTCACGGCCATCCGCGGCGGTGCGAGCATGGTCCACGGCATGCAAATGCTCGACGTCGTCAAGCGGACGGCCATGTGAGCGACCTGCCGGGACCGCGGCGAACGACCAGTCTTCGTGCACGCGGCAGCCCCTTAGCGACTCCCGCCTCGCAGCGCGCGCGTCTCGGCGCGCTCGGCCTGGAGCCCTTCGACCATCGGCTCACAAGCCACCAACTCTCCTTGTACGCAGGGCCGGTTCGCACCCTCCAGCTCAATCTGGGGCGGTTGTGCAACATGACCTGCGCACACTGCCACGTGGATGCGGGTCCCGACCGCGTGCACGAAAACATGTCCGAGGACACCGTTCGCGACGCACTGGCCCTGATCAAGCGCACGGGCGCGAAAACACTCGATTTGACTGGGGGCGCACCTGAACTCCACCCCCGCTTTCGAGACCTCGTAGACGCCGGTGTCGCAGCCGGGATGCACGTCATCGACCGATGCAATCTTACGGTGCTGCTCGTTCCCCGTTGTGCTGACCTGCCCGCGTGGTTCGCAGAGCGGGGCGTTGAGGTCGTGGCCAGCCTTCCCCATTGGCGCAAGCCCAACACCGACGCGCAGCGGGGAGAGGGCACCTTTGAGCGCTCCATCGAGGCACTCCGGCGCCTCAACGCCGTGGGCTACGGCACGGGCGACGAAAAGCGGTTGCTCACACTGATGCACAACCCCGCGGGTGCCTGGCTGCCACCGGCCCAGGCGACCCTGGAACGAGAGTGGAAGGACGGCCTCGCACGAACCCACGGGGTGCACTTCGACAGGCTGATCACCCTCAACAACATGCCGATCGCCCGCTACCTCGACTGGCTCGACGCCCGCGGCGAGACCGAGGCGTATGTGAGCCTACTCACACAGGCCTTCAACCCCGCAACGGTCGCGGGCCTGATGTGCCGAGACACACTGTCAGTGTCTTGGGACGGGCGTCTGTACGACTGTGACTTCAACCAGATGTTGGACATCCCATCCGACCTCCGCGACCCGACATTGACCACCCAGGACGACCTGGCCGGTCGCCGAATCAACACTGGTCCACATTGTTATGGTTGCACCGCAGGTTCTGGGAGTTCCTGCGGCGGCGCCACTACCTGACGCTCAGCTCGCAATCACATCCGCCAACCAATCCGGTGCATCCACGTGCAACGCATGCCCCGCGGTTTCATGGACCACCAGCGGCGCGCCCAATCGTTTCGCCACGGCGTCGGAGCACCGTGAATCCACCAAACGATCGCCCCTTCCCACCACGACCGTGACGTGAGCTACCGGCGCCGGTAGGCGAAATCGCGCCGCAGCAGCCGTATGTCGCAACACTGTTTCAACCGCGACCGGCATTTCCCGAGCAATCTGCCGCCACGCAACTGCGGCAGCTTCGCCGGCGACCGGATCGGTCACCAACACCTGCGCAAGCGCGCCTTCGCGGTCCAGGGGGCGTCCGACCCGCGCTACAAACACGGTGAGGAGTCGCAAACGAGCCCAAGGGGCGGCGACGTCCGCGGAGCTCGTATTAATCACCACCGTGGCGCGCACACGGCCTGGGTCTGACGCCGCGGCAGCGAGCGCGACCATGCCTCCAAGAGAGACGCCTACGAGGCGAAGCGGCCCTGAAGGACAGCGTGTGAGCACCTCACGCGCGATTGTCGCGACGTCGCACGGCAGCCGAACGTCGCCGGCTACCCCCGTGCCAGCCAGGTCCACCGTCACCACCGGTGTCCCCAACCGCGTCTGGAGGCGCACGGGGAAGTCCAGCCAGTGCGCCCCGTGTCGCCCGAGCCCCATCAACAGCACAGTTGTGAGTGGGCTCACAACCCCATCCGAACGAGCTTCCCGGGTTTCGCGCCGGTCAGCACACCGTGAGCCACAACCTGCGTCCCCGCCACCCATGTGCCTACGACGCCCTTGGCCCCCTGCAGCAGCCGCTGGCCCCCTGCCGGTAAGTCGGAGACCAAGCGCGGGAGTTCCAGTGAGAGCCCGGCCAAGTCGATGAGGTTTAGGTCCGCACGGGCCCCGACCACGACGCGTCCCCGATCGGTCAAGCCGTACACGTCCGCCACGGCGCCGGACAGCCTGTACACAGCGTCCTGCAGCGTCAGGGCGCCCCGATCACGTACCTGATGCGCCAGCAAGAACGTGGGGAAACTCGCGTCACAGATCGTTCCGACGTGTGCGCCGCCATCAGCAAGGCCCGGCAGCGTCAATGGATGTTGCAACCAGGTACGTACGGGGTCGAGGTCGCCTGACGCGTAGTTAAAAATGGGAAAGTAGAGGAGTCGCTCACCACCCTCCTCCAGCAGCGCATCCAGCAGCATTTCCAGCGCACCGATGCCTTTTCTCCGCGCCTCTGCGCCCAAGGATTGTTGGACAGACGGTTCGTAGTCCGGCGGGTCCGTGAGTCGAAACAGGCGGAAGGCCAACAGATCGAGACGCGCCAGAAGGCGGTCGGCCAGCGCCGGGACGGGGCTCGTGGCGCCTGCGATTGGCAAGGACGTCTCGGACAGAAGCTGAGTTCGCACCTGCGGATCGAGCACGCGCAATACCCGCTCCCTGTGGCTCAGGGCCGCCATCGATTGCCACGTCGGAAACCCCATGAAGGGGTGGAAGGACGCCCGCAACCCGAGCACGACACCAATGGCACGGGGCGCGACCACCGCGCGCACGGCGAGGCCCTTCTCCGCTGCCATCTCCAATCGCGTCAGTACCGCCGCAGCGTGTCCCGGCGCCCCATCCCGGTCCACAAGGGACAACAACAACGGGTGTCCGTCCGCCGCCGCGACCAGTCGTTCGATTGCGTCAAATTCGCGGTCAAACTCGGCGGGACCGCGAGCCAGGTCGAAGTCCGACACCGCCTGCAGCACGCCATGGCCGAGTCCACGAAACGCTCCCGCCAGCCCGACCAATTCTTCGAGGGTCGCCTCGGAGGCCGGCGTCGGCTCGCCAGTGTTGCTCCGGTGGTTGTCCGTTCGCCCAGTGGAGAAACCGGCCGCCCCAGCCACCAAAGCCGACCGAAGAATCGCAGACATCGCTTCGATATCGGCCTCCGTTGCCACCTCCGAGGCCGCGGCCCGTTCGCCCATGACCCAGACGCGCAGGGCGTCGTGGGGCACCTGCGCCATGACATCGAGCGTACGAGGCATCGTTTCCAATGCATCGAGGTAGGAAGGAAAATCCGTCCAAGTCCACGGGAGGCCTTCGGCCAACGCCGAGCCTGGAATGTCCTCGACCCCTTCCATCAGGGCGATGAGCCGTTCACGGTCGGTCACGCGGCAGGGGGCAAATCCGACCCCGCAGTTGCCCATGACCACCGTCGTGACCCCATGAAGCGACGCCGGCGCCAGGTCGGCATCCCAGGTGGCTTGCCCGTCGTAATGGGTATGCAGGTCGATAAATCCTGGCGTGAGCAGGGCGCCACCGCCTTCCACAACAAGGCGGGCGGGCGCGGATCCAGCGTCCAAGATGGCGATGCGACCGTCCCGCACACCCACAGACGTCTGGCGCGGGGGCGCACCCGTACCGTCTACAAGTCGGACGTCACGGAAAACAACGTCGAGTCGCAACGACTCCTCCTCTCGCCCAGTTAGTTGCACCGACATGTCCGACAACCCCTATGCCCCGACCGACGCACCGGCGCCGACCCCCGACGCGGCCATGTACCTCCGACAAGCGCGGCCTTGGTTATACTTTGTCGCAATCGTTGGCCTCATCGGCGCGGCCTTCATGGTCGTGGCAGGCCTGGCCATGGTGGCATTACCGTCGCTGCTCCCCGACGACAATCCAGAACTCGGGTTTATGGGTCCCGTTTTCGGGCTAGTCTATCTCGTGCTTGCGGCCGTCTACGCAGTGCCCTGTGTATTCATGATTCAACAAGCGACCGCAATTGGTCGGGTCGCAACGGGCGGGATGGACGCCGTTGCCGACGTGCTTCGCCACTACCGAAACTTCTGGCGTGTCATCGGCGGGATGACCCTGCTATTGTTGGTATTGTACTGCGGCGGCCTTGTGGCCGTTACGGTTGCTGGCCTTGGCGCGGGTGTTGCAGCCGGGTTCGAAGCGTCCCAGTAAAACCAGCTATGTCTCAACTTCGACAGATTACGAAAAAGGCACTGACAATTACGGGGCGACTGGCGGCTGTCGCGGGCGGAACGGCTACCGTGGCAGCCCTGACACTCGTGGCCTGGCTCGAGACGGCCCCCGCCTACGAACCGGACCGTTTCGTCGAAGACGTCACACGACTCGTGAACATCCCTGTTGACCTCGTCGTACGGCCACGCACCGTGGAGGAGGTGCGCCGAATCTTGAGCACTGCAGACGCCCCCATCTCCTTGGGCGGCGGTCGTTTTTCTATGGGTGGGCAAATCGCAACCGAGGGCACGTTGTTCCTCGATCTACGCGACCTAAATAACGTGGAACACATCGACCCAGTCGCCCGAACGGCTCGGGTTCAGGCGGGAATTACCTGGAAGGCGTTGATCGCGCAACTCGACCCGCACGACCTCTCCCCAAAAATCATGCAGTCCTACGCAAACTTCACCGTGGGCGGGTCACTTTCGGTCAACGCACACGGTCGATACGTCAACCAGGGCCCCCTCGTACACGCTGTCCGCGAGATCGACGTCGTTCTTGCCGACGGAAGCCTCGTGACGGCGTCTCGCGACGTCAATCCTGACCTTTTTTGGGTCGCGGTAGGTGGTTATGGAGCCGTGGGCGTCATCGTTGCCGTGGACTTGGACCTCGCGCCCAATTTCCGTGTGGAACGGCGCGTTGAACGCATGCGCCCGCGCGACTTTTCGTCGTGGTTCGACAAAACCGTTCGCCCCTCCACAACCGCAGTTTTCTTCAATGCGGACATTTACCCGCCGGCCTATGACGACTTGGTAGCGATTACCTATGAACAAACCGGCGCACCGGTGACGGAGCTTGCCCGAGTCCAACCCGGGGGCCGGTCCACACCCACCGATCATTTGTTGTATTGGTGGGTCTCCGAAGCGCCCCTGGGGAAGCAAGCGCGCTCGGACCTCGTGGAACGAATGCGGCTGCAAAATGACGTCGTGGTTTGGAGGAACTGGGAGGCCAGTTACGATGTCGCCGCCTTGGAACCCGGATCGCGGGCAACAACGACCTACGTCCTGGCAGAATACTTCATTCCCGTGTCGCAATTCGATTCCTTCCTACCCAAAATGACGTCGTTGTTTGACGCCCACGACGTCAACGTGATCAACGTATCGATTCGCCACGCAAATGCAGAACCGGACTCCCTGCTCACTTGGGCCCCCGAAGAAGTATTCGCATTTGTGGTCTACTATAAACAAGGCACGTCCGCTACCGCACGTGCGGAGGTTGGGGCATGGACCCGAGAAATGACCGACGCCGTTCTATCTGTCGGTGGCCGATATTATTTGCCCTACCAGCCCCACGCGACAACCGACCAATTTCACGCAACCTACCCGCGCGCCAACGAGTGGTTCGAACGCAAGCGGGCGCTTGACCCTGCCTACAAGTTCCGCAACCGCCTGCTCGACACCTACTTTCCACCAACACCTGAGTACGGCGACTCCGATCACGCTGCGTTTTCCGCTGCCCTCGATGCGAGGGCCTCCTGGCCGCGCCCCGAAGGCCAGACCTTCCTGACCCTTCCGGAGTGGATGATCGTCTACAACGCAGATGAGTTGGGGGATTTTCTTCAGACACATCATCCCAGCGATTTCCCTTATTTCGCGTCGATCGGCCAGTTCTGGCAATCTTACCGGCGGGTATGGCGTGTGACCCGAGATCGCTACGATTTCAATACCGGTTATCACGCCATGATTTTGGTTATCGGACTGTCCTATACGGCCGAATACGCGGCCAAAGGGCTGTGGGAGAACACGGTGGGCCGGCTGTTCGAACGCGACGACCTCGTGCCTGAGGAACAGTATTTCGCACAGGTCACGGCGGATTACGGGGCTTTCATCCACCACACGCCCTGGTTCGCTTTTCCATTTGAAGAAAAACGACTGGGACTGAAGAGCGTGGTCGGCGACGGCTCCTGGCGCTCGACCGAGCGGCAGTTTTCCTCTGGTGGAGAGTTGTGGCTCAAATCGAAATGGGCCGCCGCGATGGGGGGCGCGAGCGCGGCCGCCTACGGGACGGAGACGGGCATTATCGAGGCTTGGTTGCGCCCCTCAGCCGTGCCTATCGACGATATTCCCGGGCTGACAAAAATCATCGAAGGCCCGACTGGTAACGTGTTGGTGTCCATCCCACGGTACGAACTCTTCACGGCGACGATTCTGGCGCTGGCACGACGAGACGTCGAGATTGTCGAGGTCTCAGGCTGTACCGCGATTCTCGTGCAGGTTCTGGCCCCCGAAAACGTCGATGAACAGGCCTTGTGGGGCGACGTGGTTTATTCCTGGCCGCTGGTCACGGACCCGACCCGAAAACGCATCACGCTGGAGGTCCCGATCCGACGTTTAGATGAAGCGATTTCCGCCTTTGACGCGACCGGGGTTGCGATAGAGCGCCTATATGACTTCTAGGTGGATGGGGTGCCGCATGACTCGGCGTGAGTGGATCGGGCTGATCTCCGCTTTCGCGGTAGCTTGCGCTGGAGCAAACGACGACGCGCCACTGCCGGACGTGACCTCCGACCCAGCGTCGAATTTTCGGACCATTTACGCTGACCCGGTCTTGAGGGAACGGTTTGCGTTGTTCCTGCTTCACGTCTTTCATCTGTACCCGGAGGACCGATTCCATGCGCTGATTCACCGGCTGTCTGCCGAGAACAGCACGGATGAACGTATCTACTTGGCGTTGTTGCAACAGTTGCCCGAAATCAGCCCGCCGGGAGCTGTTCTGACCCATGCGCTTCCGACTCTGAAGAAACAGAAGGAAGAAATGGCCAAACAGGTCGCTTCCGTCATCGGCCGCAGCCGGGTGGACGGCTACCTGGAGATGGGTACCACCGGTCGGTACCTCGGTGCCCTGCGCCAACACCTGACGGTGGAGGGCCCGGTGTTCGTCCTCAACGACGTCGCGCCCTCTCGAGACCCGGCCGACATCGTGGATCGCGGTCAGATCCGCGACATCGGGGACTTCCTCCCCTTGGGCAACTACGACCCTGTAGGCCCCGCGGTACCCGACGGGAGCCTTGACCTTGTCTCGGACCTCATCGGACTTCACCATTGCCCTGAGACGCCACTCGAAGCGTTCGTCGTGAGCCTACGTCGCGTGCTCAAACCCGGAGGACTCCTGGTTCTACGGGAGCACGACGTCGGCGACGCCACGATGTCCACCTTCGTCGCACTTGCACACGACGTGTTCAACGCCGGCATCGGGTTGAGTTGGGCTGAGAACCATGCACAGGTCCGACGTTTCCGATCTGCAACTGGCTGGACCCAGTTCATCACAGCCCAGGGGTTCGAGCGGATCACGGGCGAAGGACGTCAGGTGGGCGACCCGACTGACAACCTGGTTCTGGCGTTTCGAAAAGTGTGAGCGAGGCTCACAGAGTGAGAGACCACCGATGATCACAATCCTCACACTTGGATGCGCCGACCCCCTGCCCTCGGTTCGAATCGTCAGCCCAACCGAAGGCGCCACGGTGTGCGGAACACCATTCGCCGTCGAGGTCGACGTGCAGAACTACATCCTCGTGGACTTTGGGCCCGAAGTGGCGGTACCGGGCGAGGGCCACGTCGACATCGCACTGAACGGCCAGAATCGATGGATGACGCCGATGCCGGCCTTCGAAATCCCGGTGGTCGAAGACGGCCGAACCCTGATCGATGCCATCCTCGTGGACGGCACGCACCACGCCATCGTTCCCGAAGTGATCGATACCATCACAGTGACCGTGGACGCTGACGCGTGCGGCGCCGAAACAATGGCCCGGTAGCCGATGGAGTTCCCCCAACGATTCGGCAAATACGACCTGCTCGATCGCATCGCTACAGGCGGCATGGCGGAAGTGTTCTTGGCGCGTCAGGTTGGGATTGGCGGCTTCGAACGCCGCCTCGTCATCAAACGGATCCGCCCCGAACTCGCCTCTGACCCACACTTGGGCCGCTTGTTCATCCAAGAGGCGCGGATCGGCGTTCAGCTCAACCACCCCAATGTTGTGCAAGTCTACGAGCTCGGACGCGTCGGGGCTTCGTTGTACATCGCAATGGAGTGGCTCCGAGGCAGCGATCTCACGCGATTCGTCAAAGTGCTCCGCGCTGAAGATGGCCGTTTGCCCACGCCGCTCGCTGTCCACATCGTCGCCGAAGCCTGCCGCGGCCTGGCTCACGCACATACGCGCCTCGACCAGGACGGGCAGGCTTTGGGCCTGGTTCACCAGGATGTGAGCCCTCACAACATTCTCGTGACGTTTGACGGCGACGTCAAACTCGTCGATTTCGGAATTGCCCGCGCGATGAACAGCGCGACGGATTCCACGAGGCACGGCGGCGGCAAAGTTGCCTACATGAGCCCAGAGCAGGCGCGCGGCGAAGAAGTCGACCATCGTGCGGATCTATTTTCCGCGGGAATTGTGCTGTGGGAGCTCCTGGCCAACCGACGGCTGTACAAACACGCCGACCCCGACGTCAAACTGGCCATGGTACGGACTGCCTCCATCGCCGACCCTCGCGCACATGGCGCGGCGATGGACGACGCCCTGTGGCTCATACTGACCCGAGCGCTCGCGCCCGTCGCAGGCGATCGGTATCCCTCAGCCCACGCCTTTGAAGAAGATCTTCGTGCGTGGTTGTTCGAGCGTAGATCACGCGTAGGGCCCAAACAACTCGCCGCGCTGCTCCGAACCGCGCTGCAGGACGACGGGCTCGTCCCCGTCGCACGTCCCCTCGTAGAGCGGGTCGCCGCCGACGTTGCGCGTTTGGACGCTACGGCCTCCACTGCCACGCCCATCTCTGGGCGAAACACCGGGACGCTACCCGGAAACCTGTCGACCTCGCGAGGGGAACGGCGCGCCGTCGCTACGCTTCTCCTCGATTTCGACGGCATTACCGACCTTTCGGCGCGTCTGGAACCGGAACCGCTATTTCGCCGACACCTGCGGCTATTGCGCTGGGTGCGTTCCGTGGTGGATCGGTGGGGCGGCGTGCTGCAGCAGGCGGTAGACGATCAAGTCACCGTCCTGTTCGGCGTCCCGAGGGCACATGGTGACGAGATTGCCCGAGCCCTTGATTGTGCGCTCGAATTGCGCACCTCCATTTCCTCCCTACGCAACCGTGGGTTGACGCTCGAGGTGGCGATCGGCGTTCATATCGGAGACGTCACCATTGGTTATGTCGGCCATCGCATTCGGTACGTCGCACGGGGAGACACAACGCGATTCGCTCGGCGGCTGTCGGCTCTTGCCGACATCGGTCAAATCCTGGTCTCCTCACAGGTGTTCGAAGCCGCTGAAAGCGTGTTCGTGTTGCGTCGAGGGCCGGACGTGCCGTGCCGGGGCGAGCGGACTGGCCTGCCGTCTTACCGCGTCACGGAACGGCGCCGCGGCGTCGCCGGGAGCACCCGTGGCACGTGGATTCGTCGCGCGGACGAGTTGGACGCCGTGCGGGCCTTGCTTGGCACCCTTGCGGACGGAAAGGGCGCCAGTCTGACCGTGCACGGCGACGCGGGCACCGGTCGTAGCCGCCTGCTTCGCGAGTTGCACGACATCGCGGTGAGGCGCGGTTTGCCCTGCGCCATCGCACGGTGCACCCCGTGGGGGGGTCGGCCCGCCCTCGCGCCTCTTGCCGACCTCATATTGGACGTTCTCAACATCGACCCCAGCGCCGGTCGGGATCCCAACAGGCTCGCCGATTCGTTGGCTGGTTGGGGAAGCCCGCGACGCGATGCCGATGTCGTTTCTGCCCTGTCAGGGGTCATACCCGCACTGACGCCCGACGCCGCCGAAACCGTGCGCGTCGTCGCGCGCCTGCTCACTGTACGCGCCCAACACGGTGCCTTCATCGTCGCGCTCGACGACGTGCACCACCTCCCCGTCGACGCCCTCGCTTGCCTTCGGGCGACCGTAGAGGCGGTTGCTCAATGCCCGATCGCTTGGTTGTGGACGACACGCGACCTCGTCTCCGTCCCCGAAAAGAAGGCGCCTGTGGCCCACCTCCCGGCGCTCTCGAACGAGCAAGTCGGCCGCTTGGTCACGACCCTTTTGGACGCCGATGCGGTGGAAGACATCATCGTCAACCGAATCCGGCGCCTCGCGGAGGGCAACCCCCGTTACGTGGAAGAACTCACGCGTTTTATGGTGAGCGAGGGCGCAGTGCGTGTCGAAAATCGCGTCGCAATGGCGGTGGAAGCCCGGACCACGCTCCCACTGCCACCGTCACTCGCCGCGCTTCAGGCCTCGCGAATCGACGCACTGGACGCTCCGTGCCGAGGCGTGCTTCAGCTCGCCGCCATCGCGGGCGCCACCTTCGAAGAAGAACTGGTTCGAGACGCAGCGGGCCTTGACGACATCGCCATCCCGCTTCGAGAACTTTCGGCGCGCGGGCTCATCATTCGCAGCCCTGACCCGGGCACTTGGTCCTTCGCTTCAGACTTGGTACGAGAGACGGGCCTTCGCGGTATTCTCGGCGTACAACGTGGAGACTATCATCGTCTCGTCGCCGCAGCGATTGAACGCAAACATCCGGGCGATCCTGGCGCCTGGACGGAGGAATTCGCTCGCCACCTCGCTGCGGGAGGTCGTCGGGTCGACGGCGCCAGGGCCGCTTTTTCCTGCGGCGAACGCTACGAGAAATCGCAGGACCTTCTGCGCGCGCGCTTGTGGTACCAGACGGGTCTGGATTGGATTGCCGCCAAACCACCGTCCGCCGACGAATGGGACGCACACGTACAGGGCGAAACCACGTTGCGGATTCGGCTCGGCTCCGTTTTGATGATGCTCGGCGACACCGTTTCGGGCGAACGTCAACTCCGACTGGCGTTGGAATTAGCTGGAGATTCCGGATTACCGTGGCTGGAATTACGCGCGCATTTGGAAATGGCGCGAGCCTATGAACAACGGCACAAACTTAAACTTGCGTCCGCGCATATCGGTCAGGCCACGGCCCTGCTGGCGGTGGAAAAGGACCCGGTATTGGAGCGAGAGGTGTTGGAAACTGCTGCACGACTCGCATTCGACGCCGGTAGCTCCTCCGAGGCCGAGGCCCTATGGAAGAAGGCTCTGGTGCTCGCTGCGGGCAATCCTGCCGCCGAGAGCGCCTGCGAGGTCGGCTTGGCTTCGCTGTACCTTCGCTCAGGAGACTTAGACGAAGCGTCGACGTTGTTGCACAGAGGGCTCCAATCTGCGCGCTTGGGGCGCGACCGGATCCTGGAGGGTAGAATCCTGAACAACCTCGGTCTACTCGCCGCCGATCGAGGGGAATTCGAGGCTGCGTTGAACATGTTCCGCGACGCAATCCAAATTCGGGAAGGGATCGGATATCTTCGAGGAATTGCGGTCAACCATCACAATCTCGGAGACGTCTACCTGCGCATGCACCAGAATTCCCGCGCCCACGTCGCATTCGAACGGTCTCGCGAAATTGCGACAACCATGGGATGGACCCAGGGGATTGCGCTTAATGAAGTGTATTTGGGTTATTTGATGCAGGGCACCACGGAGGATGCGGTCGCAGCGATCGACCTTGCCGCCGCCATCGCCCGGACGTTGGGGGATACCGAGCTCAGCCATGTGGGCGGTTGGCTCGCAGGGAGGAGGCTCGCCGACGCTGGACAGGCCGAACGCGCGCGCGAACGGTGGCAGGCCGTGCTCGACGAAGAGGCGTTGTACGAGGGCAAGACCGCGCTCGCCACAACCGTACGTACAGCCCTGGAGGCGCTGCCAGCAAACCCACGCTAGCGTGGGTTTCGCTGGGCAAAGGCAAGGAGTAACGCCCGAGACGCCTCATCCAGAGACGCAGGCGCAACAATGCGCACCTCTGAGACGTTCCGCCCCACCGCAATTCGTGTCCCGCTGCTCGAACAGGGAGGCACACTCACGGCTACGCCGTCGACAACGACCGTGCCCCCCAAAAAGGCCTCCGCCACCGTCAGGTCTAGCGTCCGAATGCCCTCCGCTGTCGCAGGCACGTCCGGCCCGCGTTTTCCTGCAGTTCGAGACACGCCCGCGCCAAAATCGGCAACGAGGTCGTCCAACCCCGCACCTCCCGGCGCTGGGCGTGCCGTCCGTCGATAAAACGCCTCGAAGAACGACTCGCCAGCCGATGATCCTCCGGCCTTGCGCCCGTCGACACGCGCCCTATGGACTGGGTCCATCAGCAGCTCATAGGCTCGACGCGCCTCACCAAAACGAGCGACCGCGGTCGGGTCGTCGCCGGCGACATCTGGATGGCTCGTCCGAGCAATCCGCCGAAACGCCTTCTTGATGTCCTCCACCGACGCGTTTTGAGGCACCCCGAGCACGCTGTACGGATCCGCAGACATCCTGGCCCTCCACCCCGCGTCGCCGCGGGGCTATACTCCACGCGTCGGGGGTTTGGGGATGGCCAAGTACGGGACGGCCAGCGGGTTGTCGTGCTCCTTCTGCCACAAAGCGCAGCGGGAAGTGGACAAGATCATCGCTGGACCGAATGTCTACATCTGTTCGGAGTGCATTCGGCTGTGCCTCGACATCATTCGTGAGAATCAGGCGCGCCCGACCAACTGGACCCACACGGGCGTCCCTTCACCCAGCCGGATCAAATCTTTCTTGGACCAGTACGCGATCGGCCAGGATCAAGCCAAACGCAAAATCGCCGTGGCCGTCTACAACCACTACAAACGCCTCGAAGCCAACACGACACCTGGCGACGTCGAAGTCCAAAAAAGCAATGTTCTCCTCATCGGGCCCACCGGCACTGGCAAGACGTTGTTGGCGTCGTCGCTCGCCAAGATGCTGGACGTGCCCTTCGTCATCAACGACGCCACGACCCTGACAGAGGCCGGCTACGTCGGTGAGGACGTAGAGAACATCGTCCTGCACCTGTACCAAGCCGCCAACGGCAACTTGGAGAAGGCCCAGCGCGGCATCGTGTACATCGACGAGATCGACAAACTCGCTCGGAAATCCTTCAGTTCCTCGGTGTCGCGCGACGTGTCGGGCGAAGGCGTGCAACAGGCGCTTCTCAAGATTCTCGAAGGCACGATGTGCACGATCCACCTCCGGGCCGGGAAGAAAATCGGCACCAGCCAAGAGAGCGTGGTCGTAGACACCCGCAACATTCTGTTCATTTGCGGCGGGAGCTTTGAGGGTCTGGACCGAATCATCGAACAGCGGATCGGGCGACGTTCGGTCGGTTTCCATCGCGAGGACCCCGATCCCGACACGGTTGCCGCGAATCGGAAGTCCACCCTCCGCCGCCTCACTACCGAAGATCTCGAGAAGTTCGGCCTCATTCCCGAGTTTATCGGGCGCCTCCCGATTCTCGCGACCCTCGACCCGCTCAGCGTCGAGGACCTCGTACACGTGCTCACGGAGCCGAAGAACGCGTTGGTGAAACAGTACCAACGGCTGCTGCGTTTCGAGAAAGTGAAACTCCGTTTCACAGAGGGTGCAATTCTCGCCGTCGCGGAGCGCGCGCTCGCTCGAAAAGCAGGCGCCCGCGGTTTGCGCGCCATTCTCGAATCCGTGATGCTGGAGGTGATGTACGACGCGCCCAGTGTCGCCGGGCTCGAAGAGGTGCTCATCACCGAAGGCTCGGTCCACGGCACGTCCCTACCCGAGTATGTGACGAGCGAACCGCTCCAGGTTCCTGGGTAAACATGGGGCCCACCCTGCTCATCGCCTCACCGCAGGCCCACGACCCATTCTTCGAGCGCACGGTCGTCTTGGTATGGCATCATGACGAGAACGGCGCAATCGGCGTCGTCGTCAATCGTACGCTCGCCCACTCGCTCGCTGACGTCATCGACTTGACGGACGCCGAGGAGGCCGGTGCGGCCCTGGCCGTCATCGGCTGGGGAGGACCGGTGGAGGGGACGTCGGGCACAGTTCTGACGCGCGCTGTCGTCGAAGACGATGAAGGATGGAATCTCCCGGAAGGGATCGGGATCACGCGATCGCAGGAACAGATGCGCACCCTGCTGAAGTTGCGGCAGCCGATCACGCTGCTGCTCGGCTACGCTGGGTGGGGCCCAGGCCAACTCGACCGAGAAATCGCGGAGGGTGGTTGGTTGTGGACCGACGCCGACCCGTCGCTCGTCTTTGATACGCCAGCCGCCGATCGCTACGACCGCGCCCTGGCCACGCTCGGCCTGGACGAAGCCCAGGTGTGGATGGCGCCGGTGGACGAATAGAAACCGAGGCTCAAGACAACGACCAAACGACAACCGCCAGGCACATAGAACACGCCACAACCGCCGCGGTCCCGCACCCCACGCCGACGATCACTCCGACCGCCACCCGCGTCGTGTTCAGGCCCGACGACGTTTGCACTGACCTCGACACGGGGCGGACTGTGTGAGGCTCCACAGCGCCCAACACCCAACTGCGACCCACCCAGTCGTCCGTCTCTGAAACGGCGCGCCGCGTCAGGACACCGGGCACGACGTTTCGAGCCCACGTCCGCAGGCCCGGCCCTTTGATCGACGACGCCGCCCGCAACAAAGCATGCTCAAGCGCTGAGGCGTCAGGGCGTAGTCCGGGGTCCCATTGCACCATCTGTCGCAAGACGGAACCCAGTGCTTCTGCGCCAGAGGGCAGCCTGGCCATGTGGTCCTGCACCCTCGTTTCAAACCGTTCACGGCTTGGCACCGGCGGGCCCCAACTGCGCCCCGTAGCTGCCTCCCACAACGTTTGGCCCAGGCCGAACACATCCACCGCAGGCGTCGGCGGATCGCCTGCAATCGTCTCGGGCGCCAGGTAGTTCAGAGTTCCCAACACGAGTCCCACCGTCCGGGCCTCTCGGTTGGCAAACGCCGCGCGCGCAACGCCGAAATCAAGCAACCGCACACCCCCCAACGACGTCACCATGATGTTTCCAGGCTTGATGTCCCGATGGACCACACCGAGGGGGGCACCCTCGTGACGCGCCTGGTGCGCACGGTACAAGGCACCAGCGACCTCGGCGCCCAACTCCGCCAACGCCCGGCCGGGAATTGGACCGACTGCCGCGATCTCCGCCAGGTCAGCGCCGTGGACAAGATCCATCACGACGGCCCAATGCCCGTCGAGTCGGACGAGGTCGGCGACCCCGACGATCAATTCGTCCGCCAGCAAGCCGAGTAAGCGGGCCTCGTCGCGCAGCCTCTCTTCGAGCTGACCCCCCATCTCTTCGTGGGCAGTCAGCACCTTGACGGCGACCCGTCGATTGATGCCACCGTCGGTGCGAAGCTCGCCGCGGTAGACGGTGCCCATGGTGCCGGCACCGAGCCGCTGGTGGAGCGTGAGGGAAGGCATCGGCCGATGTCGCTAACCCTGCTCGTGTGGACCGCAGCGCTGGGGGCGCCTTCGGATGAGGTGAGTTCAGCACTGTCGAACGCGGTGTCGGCAGCACCTCCCGAAAGCGCGGCCTTCATCGTCATCGGACGCACGGATTTCGATACGCCGATCGTGGCCGCATGGTTTGGCGCGCCGCCGGAACAGGGCGCCCCGATCGTCCGGCTGGTGTCCGGGCACCACGGCGACGAACCCGTCAGTTGGGCCGTCGCGCTGCACGTTGCAAACCTTCTTGCGCTCGACCCGCCCGTCGACAGGACGTGCTGGATCGTGCCCTTGCTCAACCCCGATGGTGCAGACAACGGCACCAGAACCAACGGTCGGGGCGTGGACATCAACCGAAACTACGACATGTGGTGGAGCCAGGACGAATCTGACCCAGGCGACCGACCCTTCTCGGAGGCAGAGAGTTCCGCCCTGCGTGCGCTCGCAACCTGGCAGCCGCCGTGGCTCGGGCTGACCCTACACGCTGGCGCCAACAACGTGGGCTACCCATGGAACTACAGCGCCCTTCCTGCGCCGGACCAAGTCCTTCTCGCCCAATTCGCCGACGTGTACGCGGCCGCCGCGAACGACCCCACCCTCACCGTGTTTCAAGGTGCCGATTGGTACGAGACCCGCGGCGATCTCGACGATTGGGCGTATGGGCGGCAGGCCACGCTGCACCTCACCGTTGAGGTGTCCGTAGAAAAAGCACCCGACGACCCCGGCCGGGCTGTCGCCATTCACGTTCCTGCCATCCTGGCAGCTTTGGCCTTCGCCCCAACACACACGCTGCAGGCCGTGGACGCAGAGAGTGGCGCGGCAGTATTCGCGTCTGTCTCTGCCTTGGCCGGCGCCCATTCGCCGACGGCCCCAGGGACGGGCACGTGGGCCGGCCGAACCACTGGGACCGTGGTTGTCGCCGCGTCAGGCTACATTGCAGAAGAAGTGGCGCCTACGACCGGAGACATCACGGTACCGCTTTCGCGGTCCGCCACGACCGATCTCGAACCTGGACCCATCGTGTTGTTTCGCCCCGGCGCAGGCGACATTTCCGGATGGTGGGACGGGGTGGACGCGTGGCCCCCGCCCAGTCCCGGTCCGTGGTGGGCCCAAAACGACACCGGCCGCGGCTCGGCACGCCTCGTCGTCCATGACGCACCCTCCATTTGGCGAACGACGAAGTCCACTTGGACTGCGCAATCCGAGTTCATTGAAGACGGTGCCCGGGCGTGGGCGCTTGATGCGGGCTGGACGCCGTTGCCGGTCACCCAGCTCGACGACACGCTCACCGTCGACGCCACCGCGGCCCCGCCCCAGAGTCGCATCCTCGTCTGGACGCTCGGCCGATGGCTCGGGCCGGGGAGCGCTGAAGACCTTGTGGTAGGCGGCTGTTCCACCGCCTCCGGCTCACCGCGCGGACTGTTCTTCCTCGCACTCGCGATGGTGGGTCAGATGAGGCCGCGCCGTTTTTTGACGTCTTTGATCGCAGCCTGCAGCGCGATCTCGTACTCAACCGTGCCCTCGCGGACGTTTTTCACACGCGCTTCTGCTTCTTCCCGAATCTGGCGCTCATCGACGTCGTGCGCGCGAAGGGCTGTCATGATTTTCTTGAACAGGAGTTTGTCGTCGGTGTACACCTCGCCGACAAATCGACTGATCAACATGTTCTCGATGAACTGGCGGGCGAGAAAACGCTCGACCTCGTCGCCTACAGGGTGCCCCATCTCTTCGGCGATTCGTTTCCGATTCTTGCCGAACTCGTTGTACGGCACGTTGAGTGCGGCCATCTCGTCGCGAATGCGATCGCGCATCTCGCCATCGCGGCGAAGATGTTCGTCCATGATCGCCACGAAGTCCTTTTCGGCCTCCGCTCGGTCAGCTGGTTCAACGTCGATGTCGCCGTCCCGCACCAGCCCATCGACGATGTCGTGGGCGATGAGTGGAACCTTGGCGCGGTACAGCTTCATGGCGGCGCCTTGCCTCCGAGGGCGGGCCCCCTAACGCCAGACCGAGCGCAGGCCCGTGCTTAGGGCCCGTCGATGCTTAAAATGGCGCGAGATCGCGTGCGGATGCGCCCGCCGGGCACGGAACGGGGGGCAACCTGACCGAGGCAACCCGGCATAGGTCGCAGGGAAGGTTGGCCCGTGACGCTGCCCCGCGGGATGTTGCCGCGGGCGAAGCGGCGCGTTTATTCTTGGGCGGGTCCTAGAGCGGTGACCCCTCACGTTGATCCGAAAGGCGCACGTAAGCGTGTACAGGACCCGAAGTGTGATCTGCTGCGCGCAAAGGGGTGTCCCGTTTGGGAATCGCAGGCTTCGCCAGGCTACGTGGGGGTCGGCGGTGGCCATCGCACGGAAGCCTCCGGTGCCACCAACGCGCCGCGCATGACGCGTTGGCATGCCGCATGACTCGATCTATTGGCAATCGCGCCCGACGACGCCTTAGTTGTCGGCGGGCCTTTGGGGGCCAAAAGGAAAGATCAGCGCCACCCGGACCACGTCGTAGGCGTAGGCCTCGCGTTTCGCTTCTAGGACTTGGGGCGACTTTCGTAAGGCCGCGACGGGAACCCAGGTGTTGCTCCATCCCAGTTCCACACGAATCGGCGCCGCGCCCCGAGCGTCCACACCGACCGACAGGCCAACCCGAGGTGCAAGGGCCATGGCATAGGGATCAACATTGTTCGGGTTTTCAAGGTCGTTTTGAGCTGGCTCAAACAGGACCTGCGTCTCGCCGTCCAACGCATGGTAGGTGCCAACCCACACCGCGCCGGCGTCGGCATTGAGAACAAAGTCCGGCTCCCCACCGAGGCTGGCCCGCAGTTCGGGTCCGAGCGTCAACCCGCTGGCCAGGTGAAACGACACGTGATCGTCATCCGCAATGCGGTAGGCGACGCCCCCAACCGTGGTTTGCCACGTCAACCGGTCCTCCCCGCTGGCGAACTCGGCGAGTGGCGTCAGGCGAAGCCAAGCATTGCCCGCCAACTCGATCCACACCGGCACGACGAGTTGAACCCCAGGTCCAAACTGCGTATGCTCGAGCGGTGTTTCGTTGGCGAGGTCAAACTGCGCGGCGGCGCCGACAGCCACAGAAACGGGGACAGCTAACGCAAAGCCAGCAAACAGCGCGATCACGGGGTGATGACCTCCTGGCGGGCCGACAGCAGACCCGTGCATCCTTCACCGACCGAAACGTCGATGTCCAGCGCCCACGCGTCATCCGCCAAGAACGCCAACCCTTCACCCGTCACGTTGGCCCCATCGGCGGACCCGACGAGCAAGACCGTGAACCCCGCGTCCACGGATCCCGCGAGTACAGTATCCCCAAACGCGAATTCCAACGTCTCGGGCGGCCCGGCAACAACCAAGCCCGGACCGAAGCCGCTCGGAGGCGCCACACAGTTGTCCCACGTCGCCGTCAGCGCGTACGAACCCGTGATGTCCGGCGCCGGGAGCTCCGTGCCGGTGTCCTGCAGCCGCACGTCCGCAGCGCCCGGTCCACACCCCGCCAGCCACGCCCACATTCGGCCTCCTCCAACCGCCGTACGCCGCTTCACCCTCGGCAACAAGCCAGCCAGACCGAGTCGCGGTAGCCGAGCCCATGAAAGCCGACCTCGCCGTGGTCCTGGCGGCCGGTGGATCGACCCGGATGGGACAACCGAAAGCCTTGCTGCCCTTCGGTGGGCGACCCATCGTGCTCGCCCATGTAAACGCGCTGAGACCCTGGGCCCGCCGTGTCATTGTCGTCATCGGCGCTGATGCAGACAGGGTCATCGCCGCTCTCGAAGGACAAGCAGAGGTCGTCGAAAACCCGCGTTGGGAAACCACGTTTCCCATGGACTCGTTGCGCTGCGCCCTTTCTACGAACATTGGAACGGCGTTCGTCACGCCCGTAGACGTCCCGCCCGTGGACCCGCAAACCGCGCGCGCCCTGCTGGAATCCGGCCAGTCCGCCGTTCCCGTCGACTCGGCGGGCCACGACGGACATCCCGTGGTTTTGGACGCCCTCACCCTGCACCTTGTACGTGCTGGGTCGGTCGAAGGCGGCCTGCGGGCGTTGCTCAGGAGCGCGCGACGTGTGCCCGGCGGCAGCGCAACGGACTGGGACGACTGGCCGGCGTGGACCGCGTGGCGCTCCTGACCGTCAGCTGTTTGGAATGTCTTGCGGCGCCATCACCACAGCCCAAGCGCCTAAGCACATGCCACCCAACCCAACGACCAGTGCCAAAGGAGCGAGTCCTACGGCCAACAACAACATCGGTGCGACCCATCCGAACACGAGGCCGCCCCACCAGAACGAAGACCAACGGCCGCGGACCATCGAGAAGGCAGCTCTCACTGCGCCCTCTGACGCATGCGGCCACATCGCATCCCCTACGACCGTCGTACAAAGGCCGACAAGGCAGCTCCACACCGCCACGTTTGTGCCCAACCCGGTCGCCGCCTCAGGCACCTGGCCAATGACACCCGCAGCGATCAACAGACCGCCCAGCGCGGCCGCTTGCGCCGCCATCACGGGTAGGAGATGCACGGACTGCCAGTAGTCGCGACCCTCCGCCTGAGCGAACAGGAACGCCGTGTACGTCGCGCTCGCCACGGCAAGCGGGAGCGTCAGGAGCGCCAACGGAATGCGGAGCGCGGTCAAGTCCAGGAATTCGGCAGCAATCCACGCAGTGCTCACGGCGAAAAACGCGGTCAGGATGTAGGCTGCACGGGCGATCCAGCTGCGCCACTGCGGTCGAAGCAACAGGTAGTGGAACCGATCGGGGCGATCGAGATCGTAGACCAGCAGGCCCAACGTCACGAGCAAGGCAAGCCAGGCCATTGGGGCGGCCCATCGAAACGCCTCGAAGGAGAACGCGTCGCCCCCTCGCAGTGCCGCCAACGCGAGCAGGCCCATCCCGCCCGCAGACATCGCTTTCGTGATCAGGTAGACGGGAATCGGCCAATGCCACGGCGCGTGGTGCGTCACCTCGTAGGACACAAGGTGTCCCGCGAGCGTTCCGGCGCCCGTAATCGGCCCGCCCGCAGGCAGACCTTGTGCGTGCCCGCCCAGTCGAGCGCTCCGAGCTTTGTTGCCGTCCACTGCGGCCATCGAAGCGCCGACCGTCGAGGCCGTCGGATGCAGGCCCGCGTCGCGTCCTCCGATGTAGAACAATTTCGGCGCTGTTCCTTGCTCCGGCTTGCGAACCACTGCGTCTTCCCGCGCGAGCACACGCGACACTTCGCTGCCCGGGTCGTCGAGGTCACCGGCCATGATGCTGTGCGTGGGACAGACGACCACGCAAGCCGGCTCCAGGCCTACGTCGATGCGGTGCGAACAGAAGTGGCACTTCGCCGCCGTGTGCGTCTCTGGATCGAGGTGAATCGCATCATACGGACAGGCCTGCAAGCAGCCTTTGCACCCGATACAGGAATCCGAATTGAACTCCACGATTCCATCGGGGCGTTGGTACATCGCCTTGACCGGACAAATCGCGACGCACGGCGGATTTTCGCAGTGATTGCAGCGCGTGACCTGGAAAGAGCGGCGCACGTCCGGGAACGCACCCGACTCCACGGTCTTCACCCACGTCCGGTAGACGCCGAGTGGCACCTCGTTCTCACTCTTACAGGCCGTACTGCAGGCATGACACCCGATGCACGATCGGTTGTCGATGACGAAAGCCCAACGCATGCCAGCGCCTTACCCGAGCGTCATTCAAACGTCATCCAGACAACCTCATTGGGCGACGACGGCAAAATCGGTGTACAACGCGCCCAGGAGTTGACCGATGTGGGCCCTGCTCGTCTCAATGGTCGCTTGCGACGCTTTGGACCCCGTAGGGACCATGGAGGCCCGCTGCGCGTCAGTCGAGCCTGATTTAGACGCCTGTTATGAATTGGGGCAACAGGCGTTGGCCCTCATTCGACCCGACGTCACCCGTGCCCGCGCGATGTTCAGCAAGGGCTGCCAGACACACCATGCGCGATCCTGCAATGCCCTGGCCGAGATGGTGGACGACGCCAAAGGCGGTCCCCGCGACGCGAAGCGCGCAGCGGAATTGTACGACATCGCCTGTCGCCAGAACATCTCGAGCGCTTGCGTCCACCTCGGTGTCGCGGTCTACGCGGGCGACGGACTCAAGGCCAATCCGGCCCGTGCCGTCGAGCTGTTCAAAAATACCTGCGTCGGTGACACCGTCAACGCGGAAGCCTGTTCTGCACTCGGCCTTGCCTACAGTGAAGGCAAAGGCGTGGAGGCCGTCGACGTCGAACGCGCCGAACGCCTCCAACGAAAGGCCTGCGAGGCCGAATACCCGCTGGCCTGTAGCCGCGTCGGCGACTTGTACTTGGCGCGCACGGAACGCAGGGAAGAAGACGTGCTCACCGCCGTTGAATTCTATGAAAAAGCGTGCAGACTCGACGCCCATTACGGCTGTATCGAACTTGCAGTCCTCAACGCAGATGGAACGGCGCCGGATGCGAGCGCTGAAAAAGCGGCATTGTATTACCAGAAGACCTGCCGAATTGACCCGAGCCGGGGTTGTTTCGACGCCGCCGCACTCATGGAATCCGGCCGTGTCGTCGCACGCGAAGGCGAAATCGAGAGCTTGTACAATCGCGCCTGCGAACACGGCCACACCGCAGCTTGCGCCAAGCGGAAGCTCGAAGAGAAGTAAGTGACGACCGACCGCTGGAGCAGCCCGCTGGTGGAACGGTATGCCAGCCCGGCCATGGCCCGATTGTGGAGTGACGACCACCGCATCGGTTCCTGGCGACGGTTGTGGCTCGCCCTTGCGGAAGCCCAGCGCGACCTTGGCTTGAACATTTCCGCCGAACAGGTGGACGAGTTGCGGGCACACCTCGACGACGTCGACCACGATGTCGCCGCCGCCTACGAACGCGAACTTCGCCACGATGTGATGGCCCACGTCCACGCGTTGGGCGACGTCGCACCGTTGGCGCGGGGCATCATCCATCTCGGTGCAACATCCTGTTATGTAGCCGACAACGCCGATCTTATGGCAATTCGCGACGGATTCGCGCTCCTTCTGCCCAAACTCGCCGGCGCCATCTCACAACTCGCGGAATTCTCCTTGCGTTGGGCCGACCTGCCCACCCTCGGATGGACGCACTTCCAGGCCGCACAACCGACCACGGTGGGCAAACGCGCCACCCTGTGGATGCAGGACCTGTTGGTCGATCTGGAGACCTGGACCCGTGTGGCTCGGGACCTGCGATTCCGAGGCGCGAAAGGCACCACAGGCACCCAAGCCAGTTTTCTCGCCCTGTTCGACGGAGACCACGACAAAGTCCGCGCGCTCGACCAGCAGGTTGCCACCGCGTTTGGCTTCGCACGCACCTTTGCGGTGACCGGTCAGACCTACCCCCGCAAGGCGGATCACGACGTCATCGCGGCCCTCGCGTCGTTCGGCGCCTCCGTGCACAAAATGGGGACCGACCTTCGGTTGCTCGCCCACCTCAAAGAGGTCGAAGAACCCTTCGGGAAGAAGCAGATCGGCAGTTCAGCCATGGCCTACAAACGCAACCCGATGCGTTCGGAACGGATGTGCGCATTGGCACGCCACTTGTTGGTCCAACCGAACAACACGGCGCATACCGCGGCGACTCAGTGGATGGAGCGGTCGCTGGACGACAGCGCCAACCGTCGGCTCGTGCTCGCGGAATCGTTCCTCGCTGCAGATGGCATCCTCGAAACGTTGCTGGACGTCACGGGCGGCCTCGTCGTTTACCCGGCCGTCATCCGCAAGCACCTCGACGAAGAGCTACCGTTCATGGCCACGGAGCCGGTGCTCATGGCGATGGTTCGGGCGGGTGCGGACCGCCAGGTCGTGCACGAAGCCCTGCGCCTCCACAGCCTCGCAGCGGGCGTAGAGGTCAAAGAGTTCGGACGGCGGAACGACTTGGTCGATCGGTTGCTCGCAGACCCGACCTTTGGCCCGGTGCACCCGTCGCTGCCCAATTTGCTCGATCCGGCAGCATTCGTGGGCAGGGCACCTGAACAGGTCCGAGAATTCCTCGCTGAAGAGGTCGAACCCGCACTGGCGCCGTGGAACGACCGCCTCGCCACCGGTGCCGGACTTCGGGTATGAACCCCGAGAACATCGTGCGGGCCTGGCTCGACGAGGCGCGCAGCACCGAACCGGGCGAAGCCGACGCATTTCAGTTGGCGACCGCCGACGCTTCGGGTCGGCCGTCCGTCCGAACCGTGCTTCTCCGATGGATTCGTGACGACGGATGGACCTTCTTCACCGATTACCGCAGCCGAAAGTCCCAACAAATGACAGAGAATCCTTCTGTGGCGGGCGTGTTCTGCTGGAAGACGCTGAATCGACAGGTGCACGTCGAAGGCAGCGTCACCCGTGCGACGGAAGCCGACAGCGACGAATACTTCGCACAGCGGCCGAGGGGCAGCCAGATAGGCGCCTGGGCGAGCCACCAGAGCGCCCCGCTCACACAACGAGCTGATCTGGAGGGCCGCGTCGCTGCAGCCACCACACGGTTTGCCGACGTGACGGTGCCAAGACCAGCGACGTGGGGGGGGTGGCGCATCGTTCCGAACAGAATCGAACTGTGGGAGGGCCGCGACAACCGTCTCCACGACCGAACACTGTTCCTGAGAACCGCAGAAGGCTGGGCGTCCACGAGCCTGTTCCCGTGAGCCGGGTTGCGGTCAGTGGGGCGACCGGGCTCGTCGGAACGGCCCTTTGCCAAACACTTGGCGAGGCAGGGAATCAGGTCGTTCGTCTGGTGAGAACTCCTCCCGAGGCGGGCGAAGTTTCCTTGCACCCGATTCCCTCCGATTTCTCCGTGGACGCCGTCGTACACCTCGCCGGCAAGCCCGTCGCGACCCGATGGACAAAGGCGGGAAAAGAAGCCATTCGATCCAGCCGTGTGGACGTCAGCGCGCGCCTGTGCACCGCCCTCGCCGCTTTGCCCGTGCCGCCAAAAACGTTGATCTGCGCGTCCGCGATCGGTTTTTATGGCGACTGCACCGACGAAGTCGACGAGACGGGGGCCCCCGGAAACGGTTTCCTGGGCGAGGTCGCCCAACAATGGGAAGCCTCTACCCAACCGGCCCGAGACGCCGGAATTCGGGTCGTCAACCTGCGGATCGGGCTCGTGCTTTCACGAAACGGAGGTGCCCTCCCGCCGATGTTGACGCCGTTCCGCCTGGGTCTCGGCGGTCGAATCGGTTCCGGACGCCAAGGTGTGTCGTGGATTCACCTCTCCGACCTCGTCGCAGCCATCTGCTTCCTCCTCCAAACCGAAACCATCACCGGCCCCGTCAACGGCACGGCGCCTGCGCCGGTGCCTCAGGCCGAATTCGCCAGATGCTTGGGCAAAGCGGTGTCCCGACCGGCCTTCGTGTTCACCCCCGGCTTCGCCCTGCGACTGGGCCTAGGCGAAGCCGCCGACCTGTTGCTGCACGGGCAATTCGTGCGGCCCACCGTGCTGCTCGACGCCGGATTCGCCTTTCTGTTCCCGACACTGCCCGAAGCCCTCGGACAGCTCCTCAAGGACTAGCCAAGTAGGCTGCCAATGCGGGGATGTCGGGAACCACAGACGGCATGGGCGGCATCCCGGCCGATGTCCGTTTCGGCGTATACCCATCCGGGTATCCGCCCCGGATCAGCCGCGCCTCCAGAAGAGCGACCGACGCACCCTGGACTTCGGGGCCCAAGCCCCCCGGCCTTGACGGGTCCCCACTATGGCACGACGTGCAATTCGCACGGTACACCGCTCGACCCCGCTCAGCCTCCGGCGACAGCGGCAAATCTTCCACACACGCGAGCCACACAACGAGCCACATGGCGCCGCCGCTATCATGATATGGCGTGCGCCTTTTGGCCCAGGGAGCCCTATGTCGCACCAGATGGAAGAAGTTGTCCTGTTCCTGCTTCGGTGGATTCACTTCGGCGCTGGCATCACGTGGATCGGGCTGCTCTACTACTTCAACTTCGTCCAGATCCCCTACTTTGGCGAGACGAAGACTGGCCTTGGAACAGGCGAGTTCCGTAAGCTGGTGGACCGAGCGTTGTGGTGGTTCCGCTGGGGTGCCATGCTCACGTTCTTGAGCGGAATCGCCATCATTGGTATCCGCGCGGCCCAAGGCGCCATGAGCGAACACTGGGGTGTCGCCATCAGCGCCGGCGCCGTGTTCGGCATCCTTATGTTCCTAAATGTGTGGTTGGTGATCTGGCCGAATCAGAAAATCGTCATCGCCAGCGCGGACAATGTGGCCGGGGGCGGCGCCGCTGACCCAGCTGCCGCCGGTGCCGGTGCGAGGGCCTTCCTCGCCAGCCGCACGAACACCTTGTTCAGCGTCCCCATGTTGTTCTTCATGGGTGCTGCGAGCCACCTTTCCGTGCTCAACTGCAGCGGAAACCACGCTGCGCTCGGCGCCGTCACCCTGTTGGCCCTGGCCATCGAAGGGAATGCGCTCATGGGCAAGAAAGGCGAAGGCGCCAGCAAGCTGCTCGACCAGCACGGAAACGTCTTGTGGGCGGGCTTAGCCGTCACCGCAGCGAGCGCCGCCATGTTCGTGTTGATCTAGCCCTCGAACAAGCTGTCAGCTGTCAGCCGTTGGCGGTTAGCTCGAACGAACCGTCCCAATGGACTGCGCGACTGGACGTGGTGTGCGCTTTCAGGTGAAGCGCTCGACTACGCTGCCGCGGCGAATTGTCTAGGTGCCAGGCTAATAGC
>CAMASI010000015.1 GCA_945861065.1 Klebsiella pneumoniae
CGGAGTGCGTCAAGCACGCCTTCCCTCGGGTTGCACCCCGTTCCTCGTCCGGCGGCGGCCTCACCTCCCTCGCGACGGTGCTCACCGCTCTCTGCCGAAACGAGCAAGCTCGTCTCGGCGGAACCGCTATCTCCGACAGGCTGCTAGCGCGGCCACATTGAGGGACGCGCTCGCATGCCTTCGCGGAACGCCAAGTACTCGGGCGTCCACTCCCCGCAGTCGTCGCGAACCGTCAAACTGGACGTGACGCGTGGCCCGATTGCTTGGTCGGGAAAGCCGCAGACCAGCACGGCGATCAGCGGGGCACGACCTGCCCGAAACACGACATCTGTGCGCTCGAGCACCACCAGTCCCGCCTGAAGGGGGGCCGCTTCTGTTCGGACATCGTTGGCGGCCATGACAAATACGAACCGGCCCGTAGGCGTGAGACGAGCGGCAGCCGCGACGCAATAGTCCACGACGGAACCGCGCAACTCCATTCGGCAGGCAGCGCGTTGCGGTACCGGAGACGACACGCCGCGGTCGAGCGGTATGTACGGTGGGCTGCCCGTGATGAGATCGAACCGTTCGTCGACCGGGAGAAGTTGCGCATGCGCTCGCAGGTCGCCGTGATGAAAATCGACGCGTTCGCTCAGGCCGTTGAGCTCCGCCGTACGCCGCGCGAGGTCCACGCTCTCTTGTTGCGCTTCAATGCCCACGAGTTTGGAACCCGGTGACAGCCTGGCGAGCGTCGAGAACCCGACGGCACCGATTCCGCTCCCGAGGTCGAGGACCGAGGGAGCGAGCGGCTGAGCGAGGTGGGCTCGCCACGCTGTGACCAGGTCATCGGTAGAGAATCGGTGTCCGCGCTTGAGCTGCAAGATGCGCCAGTCGCCGACCAGGCGATCCAGTGTCTCACCCTCTGCCGGTCCGAGGTCAGCCTGATTAGCCGGGGGTTCGGGACGGTCCATGTCGCTTTTGTTCCTCTTCGTTGGCTGCATCGACGCCAATCAGGTCGCCGGGGTTGGGGCCATCTACGGCGTTCGTTGCTCCGCGACGATGGAAGCGAAGGGCGAAACGTTTGAGGCGCGGTGCACACCCGCCCCTTGCCTTCCGACCTTCTCGGAAGGCCCCCTCAATCACGTCGTAGTAGCCCTGGATCCGGGACGCGGCGTGGTCGGCTATGCCGAGCGGCTGTGTGTTCAGGACCTTCGGGACGCCACCTCCTTGTTCCAGCCTCCGCCGCGGGACTCGCTCAGCGTCGCACCGGGCGAATTGCCGAAACAGTAGCCGCTCTAATCTAGAGCGGTGACCGAGTAGGTTGAGGGAAGGAGCGCCGGCGAGCAGCGGAGGGGAGCGGCCTGCCTCGGCCGTGACCGAGCAGCGGAGCCAGCGACACCCCATCAACCTGCTCGGACGCCGCTCTAGGCCCAGGCCACGGGTCCGACGTCCGGCAACAGGCCAGCGCGCGTACCCTCCAGCAGCAATCGATCGAAACCTTCCTCCCCGTCCGTTCCGGGGGTGATAGAGCGTTCGTTGGCGTAGAGTTGAAGGTAGGCGTCTACTCGCTCCGGCGTCGCGAGCGGCGTGCCGCGTTCAAGCAGCCAAACGATAGCCTCTTCGCGATGTTCCATTGCGTGTTCGATGCTCTGGGTGAGCGTCGCGTTGGCACGCCCGGCATCCACGTCGCGTCGCACGGCAGTGATCCCCAGGGGCAGCGGCGTGCCTGTCGCCTGCGTCCACCAAGCGCCCAGGTCGAGCAAGTTGACCAGGCCCCGGTCGGCAAAGGTCAAACGCCCTTCGTGAATGAGCACGGCGGCGTCGACCTCACCGCTTTCGAGGGCGTCGAAGACCCGCGCGTACGGAACAATAGGAACGACGGTGGTCCGTGCGGTGGGCACCGCCAACTTGAGCACCAAGGCAGCGGTGGTGGTGTCGCCGGGTATGGCGATTCGCGCTCGGGCGAGATCGATGGGCCGGTGCGCGGCGACAACGGGTCCGACCCCGTCACCATAAGAACCGCCAGGTCGAAGCACCTTGTACTTGTGCGCGACCCTCGGCCAAAACGCGGCGCTAATGGCGCACAGCTCCGGCGGTGCGTCTGACGCGGCCAACTGGTTGAGGGCATCGGTGCCAGCGGTTTCGATCGCCCACGGGGGATCCGCCGGTACGAAGCCAAGGAGGACCGCGCGCACCATGAAGAGGTCATCGGCGTCGGGACTGACCGCCACGCGCCAACTCATCATGCCTGGTCGATCAGTTTCTGGTTTGCGGCACGCAGGCGGTGGCCGAGTGTATTGAGCAGACGCCACAACATGACGTTGCCCAGCCCGGGTTCAACGATGCAGAACTCCTGCAGGGCGGCTCGGTCGATGCCGATCAGGTGGCCGAAGCCCTTGGCGATGATGTCGGCGCTGCGGGGTTCTTCGTCCACGAGCGCGAGTTCGCCGAAGTGTTCGCCTGCTTCGGCCACGGCGACTTCCGCACCGTTGATGCGCACAGAAAACTGGCCCTGAACGATGACGAAGAGCGTGTCGCCGGGTTCCCCTTGGCGCATGACGACTTCGCCAGGCGCCACGAATCGTTCCGATACGATGCGGCCTACGCGCAACCGCGCGTGGTCCGGCAAATCGCCAAAAAGGAACAGGTTTTCCATGGCGCGCGCTCGGGCCGCAACCGTTTCCGCTTGGAGCAGCGCCTCGGGTTCGATCGCGACGACGGTGACATTGTCGCGGCCGCCGGCGTCCAGCGCCGCTTGCAACAGGGCGTCCACGGCCGCCGGTACCTTGGGCAGGCCGAGCATCGTCGCCATGTCCTCGTCTTCCACCATGTCCGACAGGCCGTCGGAACACAGCAACAAACGATCCCCGTCGAGCAGTTCGAGATGAAGCGTGTCCGTCCGGACGGTCGGGTACAGGCCAATGGCACGGGTGATGACGTTGCGGTAGCGCGTGTTGTTGGCCTCCTCGGCGGTCATCGTGCCCTGGCGAATCAGCTCGTTGATCATGGAGTGGTCTTCGGTGACTTGCCGAAGCGCACCATTACGAAGCAGGTAGATCCGGCTGTCTCCAACGTGGCAAAGGAAGGCCGCACCACCGCCCACGACCGCAGCCACCAGCGTGGTGGTCATGCCCTGTCGGCCGGTGGAGGCGGCGGATTCATACACGCGCCTGGAGGCTGCGTTGCAAGCTTGGTCGAGCAGGCTGAGCACCGCGAGGCGCGTCTCGCGACTTGGGTTGGCGGCAAACGCGTCCACCGTCGCCTTCATCGTCGGCGCGTAGGCTTGAAAGGTATTGACCGTGATGGCGGAGGCCAACTCGCCGGCCTTCCGCCCACCGACACCGTCTGCGACGACGAATACGCCAAATTCCTCTGCTGCGAGCAGTGAATCTTCGTTTTGCTTGCGCTTGAGACCCACATCGGTTCGAGCGTGAAATCTCAGGCTCACAAGTGCTCCGGACGGACAGATTATTCAGAAAAGTGGTCGCTCGTTCAGAAATCGATGACCATCGGCCCCAGATCGGGCCGCGTGGTGGCTGGGACGGCCACCGTGGCCCCGTCGTCGCCGTATAGCGTCAAGTAGCGGGCATAACCCGCACCGACCTTACGGACGTAATCGCGCGTTTCCCGAATGGGAATCAGCTCGACCCACAGATCCATGGGCATCGGTGTGGAAGGCAGCCAGCTCCCGACTTGGGTTGGACCGGCGTTGTACGCCGCGATGGCCACGGGCCAGGCGCCGCTAAATCTCCTGGAAAGCCGACCCAGGTAGTCCACGCCGAACCGGACCGCGACCACCGGGTCTTCCAGGTCGGCCGGAGTGAACAATCGATCATCTCGCAGATCTGCGAGCAGATTGCCGGTGCGCGGCATGACCTGCATGGCGCCGCGCGCCCCAACCGGCGATTTGGCGTCGGTGGCATAGGTGCTTTCCTGACGCATGAGGCCAAGGACCAAGTAGGGGTCGATGTCGGCGTCGGCTGCGGCGCGCCAAAGGATGCGCTCGTGTGCCACGGGCCAGCCGAGGCGCCAGGCATCCTCCGCCTCGCGGGGGGTGTCGGCGTAGGACCACAAACCCGACGTCGTGCGAGCCGAATGGTGGTGGTCGCGCACGGTCCAGAACAACGTGCGCCAGGACAAGGCGGTTTCGGAACGGGCGCCGCGCAACTGACCCCGCCGGTTTTCTTCCCATAGGTGGCCGATCAACGGCCCGGCGAGGTCATAGAGTCCGACGGACGCCAAGTCGTGGGCCGCCTTGAGTCCGGGCCAATCTCGGTGGCGCGCGGCCAACGCCGCAAGGGTCTCGAACCCTTGGGTCTCGTCGAACCACGTGCCGCTTGGATAAGCCGACGGCGGTTGTTCGCCGTCGGACACGAGAATCGAAGGCGGTGCTTCTGTCCAGGTGGGAATCCACGCGGGCGAGGGCGGGACGACCTCGGTGGTATCAGCGTCTGGCCACGATCCGTCTCGAATGCCGTCAGGGCTGTCAAGCATGGCTGCATACCATCCGTGGGGGTCCAGTCGACGGACCTCGGCTGCATCGGGTGCCGGGTCGCCTCCTGTCGCCACAAGGCTGCGCCAACGCCAATAGTGGGCAGCTGTGCGGCCACTCGGATCGGCGGCGATAACGCGGTCCAACCGGCGGAGGGCGTCGTCGTACTTCTCGCCTGCAACGCTGGCAATCGCGGCGAGCAGCTCCGCTCGGCGAGCGCTGGTGCCACCGCGTCGCGCGGCCTCGTCCAGAATCCTCACCGCGGTCTTCGTGTCGCCGGCGCGAACGAGGTTGCGAGCGAGTTCCTCTTCTTTGTGTCGCCACTCGGAGGAGGAGGCGAAACGGGCGTTTCCGGTGCGGATCCACTCGGCGGCGGCCTTGTGGTCGCCGGCTCGTACGAGGACCCGGTACTGGCCCCACGCTGCGGAGGCCGTTTCCCGCTGGGTCCAGTTGGCCCGCCACAGACGCAGCAACTCGTCCCAACGGTGGGTCTTGGAGGCGAAACGCTCGACCGAGCCGTCGATCCATCGGCCCAGCCACGGAACGTCGTCGCGTTGGGGGCGCAGCTGTTCAAAGGCCAACCACGCGTCGTCTCGACGGTTGTCCTCGCGCAGACGAATGGCTCGCCGCGCTTGGGAGGCTGGGTCGGTGGGCAACGACGCTTCCCACCCTTGGGCGGAAAGCCGGAGGAGCCGCTCTTCGGCAATACGGCCCGTCAAAGGCGCGTTGTGGTCCCACACGAGACGCTGGAGTTCAGGGATCGCCGCCTGAGGGTCCAACTGGCTCAACCGCAGGATCAGGGCGCGCTCGACCGCTTCCCCGATAGGCCCGAGGCGATTGTCCTCGTCGTGGCGAACCGCAGCGGCCCTTGCCTCACGTTGATGACCGAGGGCGGCATGTGACAGCGCCACGACGCGTTGGCAACGGGCAGCGAGTGGATTGTCGTCCGCGCTTTTGTCTCGTGCGCAGATGGCGACGGCGTCTGGCCAATGCCCCAAACGGAAACTGCCCTCGGCTTCTTCGACCCGAGCGAAGTCGGCCAACGGGCCGCGCGCCGACGCGACCTGATGCCACAGGGCGATGGCTTTGTCGTCGTCGTGCGCGTCTTTGGCGAGCGTTGCCAGACTGAACAGTGCTGCGTCTCGGGTGGAGGGGTCGGTCGTGTCGCGCACCAGCGCGGTAGCGGCTTCGGCTGCCCGCTTGTCGTCCCCTACGCGGAGGTGGCCGCGCAATTCCCGCAACGTCGCTGTCTCCAGCGGCTGGCTTTCGCACACGCCTGCCTCACCCAGGTAGGGCGGCTGAACGAATACGAGGGGGTCGTCGGAGGCGGAAGCTACCGTAACGACGGCCAGGGCGGTAACGCCGAACCAGGTCAGACTGATGGGTGCGCGTTGCATGCGGCGCCAGTTTGCCACGGTCGGCGCTGCTTTGCATCCTAAGAGCACATGTTTTTTCGAGATGTCGTCTTGACGCGTCAATGGACGGCGATCTCGTCAGAAGCGCACACCGGCACCCAGGTTGGCGACCGTGAGCCAACCGCGCTCATACGGCGTTTCCTGGTCGCGTTCCGCAACTCCCGGAAATCCGAAGATGCCGTCGACCCGTAGCTCGACGGGCCCTGCAACTGGGAGTTGACCGTGCACACCCGCGGCGGGGTGGTACGGCAGCAGGTATCCGCCCGAAATTTGAACCCAGCGCAGGCCTGCGCGACCGTGCAGGTACGGGCGGATTCGAAGGACGCGGGTGCCCGACAGCGCCACATGGTTGTCTCCCGGCGTGTACCCAACCCATCCGCCGACGCCGAAACGAAGGACCGAGACGTCCACGTCTACGCTAAGGGTACCCGAAGGGGTCGTGGTGTTCACGGTCGCTTTGGCGTGTGGCGCGACGCCAGGATTTTGGGTGTAGAAATCGGCACTGTACAGCCAGCCCGCTCCCGCGGCGATGGCCACGGAGAGGCCGGACGGTCCGTCGTCTTCGGCCACTGCGGAGCGGCCGGCCTTTGGCAGTTCCACGAGCCCCACGCCGGTTGCCGTGATGCGGTAAATTGGCGTCTCGTCTCCGTTCGGGCGGGCGATCCACACCTCGCCTCCCATCGCTGCGACTTGCGGCGCGAGGGACTCGGGAAGGCTGGCACCGTCGGCGAGTCCTGCGACAAAGGTTTCCCAAATGGTGTCGGTTAGCGGAATCGACGCTTCGACGTTGCTTCCCGCTTCGAAGCGAAGGTCCCACCTCGCGAGGATGTGTCCGTCCACGACGGCTGCGAGCAGGTGACGACCGGGGATCAGCTTCGCGTTGCCCGAGGCACCCACTTCTACCGTTGTCCCATCGACGACGAGGTTAGCCCCAGCGGGGAAATTGACGGGTGTGACGCTGGCGGGAAGCGCGCGTCGGACCTCGTCGCGAACCTTCGAGAACGCCACGCGTTGGGGCGCTTCCGCGATTTCGTAGGCGGTGACTTCGCGCTCGGGATGCAGCGCGACCGCATCCGTCCAGGGCCGTTCAAGCGCAAGCCCATTGACGGTTTCGCGCCAGGGCTCGGCCGCTGCGTCTGTGGCCAGCGACGTGTCGAAGAAACGATTCGCGGCAAATCCTTGGTACGCCAAGGCGCCGAACAGCCTGTCCCGGTCGGTCGAATCTCGGAGCGTGGTGATGGCTGCGATGGGCCCCGCGAGGTCGCGAAGGATGACGAGTTCGCCATCGAGTTTGGCTTCGAAGGCCCGGGCATCTTTCAGGGCGGCGTCCAGGCGTCGAATGGCTTCGTCGTCGGCCGCCGACCATTCAGTGGCGGCCGCGCGTAGGTCCAGCGGGGTCAGTGCCGGGCCGGTGGCGCCGGCGGCCTCTGCGACACGCAGCCGGAGCGTGTCATCGGGCGGCGATAGCCAGACGACCTCGGCTGCGGAAGCGATTGGAATGAGAAGAGCAGAGATCAGGTGCACCGCAGGACTCCGTCGGCCACCGCGCATTGAAATTCGCGGGGTCTGTCGATGGTAATTTGCGTCGTGTAGCGCTGGCCCAGCCACATCGTGACGACTTGGCACGGCCCCGCCGGAATGTTGCGCAGGCGCACAGCAGCGGTCCCTGCCACAATGCTGCCTCCGCAGCTCACCTCTAGCGACGAGGCGTCACGCAAGGCGACCAGGGCCTTTTCAATCGGGGGCCCAAGCACGACCGCCGGCTGGGGTGACGACACGATGGCGGGTTCGGCGGGGCGAGGTCGCGCTGTGGTGGGTGCCGCTTGGGGCGTGACCACGACCTCGGCCGGGTTTGGGATGACCTGTGGGGCAGGCGCCACGATGACCGGAGGCTCGGACACAACAGCCGGAACCGGGTTGGAAGGCGCTGCGGTCGACGCGACCGGCACTTCGGTGCGCGTGGCCCCGAACACGATCAGACCGATCGCTGCGATACCGGCCAGCACGCTGATCGACCCGAGCAGGACGAGGATGCCTTTCGAGCTGCTAGACTTCTTAGCGATCGGTTCGTCGGGTGGCGCGCCTGTGAATTGCGCAAGTGTGGCCCCAGGTCCCGCTTCGGCCGACACGCCGGCGCCCATTTCCGCGAGTATTCCGGTCGCAGGCGCGGGTGCGCGGTTGAGAATGGCCTCCACTTGCGGGACGAAGCGACGCGCGAAGACGGCAAGCGGCTCGCTCTCTAAACGACGTGCGAGCCGGGTCAGGCTCTCAGACAACGCTGCGGCCGTGGGGCGCACCGTTCCTTCGTGGTCGAGGGCGCTGCCGAGTACGGAAAGAATGTCGTTGACGACGTCTTCCGGGCCACTGAGCGTGGCTCGGCAGCTCTCCAACGCGGCGGCGACGAAGGCAGTGTGCCGATCGACAAGGACAGGCGTTCGGCCGAGAGGCAACAACTGAAGCATCTCGAGCACGGTGGCAGCGGCCGCGTACACGTCACCAGCCGGCGTGTCGCCGTCGAGCAGGATGCGCTCCGGCGCCATGTAGCGTTCGGTGCCGATCATGCCCTGGGCGCGCGTCTTTGCCTCCCGTGTGTCCATGTCCACGCGGGCGACGCCGAAATCTAAGACCTTGACCTCACCGTCAGGCGATACGCGCACGTTGGACGGCTTGATGTCCCGGTGGACGATCGCCAAGGGCACGCCGTCGTCATCGGTCGCGTTGTGAGCGGCGTCGAGCGCCGAACAGATCGCGGCACCGATTTCGAGTGCGGCGGCGGTCGGCATCGTGCCCGACGTGGCATGCAGCGCCTCGATGATCATTTCAATGTCAGCGCCTGGCACGTAGTCCATGATGACGGCCCAACGGTCGTCCAAGACGCAGAGGTCGGAAACTGCGACGATGTTGCGATGCGACAAGCGGCCGAGGATTCGCGCCTCGTCTCGGATGCGTCGAGAGGCCTCCTTCATCTGAGCCATGTCGGCGTTGAGCACCTTGACTGCGACCTTCCGTCGGAAGCCAGAGCCGGAATCCTGCTCCGCTAGGTACACCTCACCGAAGGCACCTCGACCGACCAAGGCACGCAGGTGGTAGCGTCGCCCTGGGGAGGTCGTTTCCGGTTCATTGCCGTTGCGAGCCAACTAGATGGTCTCAGGCACGCAGGGGGCCGTTTCGTTGTCGATCAACGAGACTTCAACGATGTCCTCCCAGTCAGGAAACTCGCTCAGGTCTGCGTGTTGGTTCGTTTGCAGGCCGGCGCGCAGGCGAAGCTGAGACCCCGGCGTGAAGCCGGATTGGGTGATTTCCGCGTACGTGGATGACACGGGAACATAAGAACCATCTTCTTTGAAAGTCAGGTGCCAGTGCCCTTCACCTGCCGCGTCGTCTCCGCCTGGCTCCGCCAGCGTCAGATTGTTGATCGCGACGGCAACGACGAAGCTAACGTCACAATTGGGCGCCAGGGCGATCACGCCGCCGTCGGGCGGGTAGCTGATCGAGATCGACGGGGCCTCGCCGCCTCCCGTGTCTACGGCAATGGCGGGCGGCGGGGCACATGCGATCAAGAATGCGGCGGGCGCAGCGTGGCGCAACATTTCAGTTCCTCCATCGGACAACGGGGCCAAGATAGCCGGTCAGGCGGCCTTCGGGAAGGGGCGCGTGGCGACGAGGCGGTCGCGCGCTAAGCGTGTCTATCGGGAGGCGGGAATGTTGCGGCGGCTTGTGCGCCTCTTGGTCCTTGGGCGGACGCAGGGTTGGCGGACATGGTTGCTCAAGCACCTCCGTCACCTCCGGCCGACGGCGCCTCGGGCTGAACCCGCGGCCCCGCCGGTACGCGTGGCGCCTCCGCGTCCAGCCGGTGACCTTCCGCCTGGATTTGAGCCCTTGGTCCGACTGGACGAGGTGCCACCGGGCGGGGTGATCGAGGTTCGTTTGGGTGGGCGCCCGGTGGTCATCGCGCGGACGGATGAGGGCGTGTTTTGCATCTCAGCCGTTTGTGCCCACGCGGGTGGCCCGTTGGGGGACGGAACGCTGGAGGGCACGGCGCTGACCTGTCCGTACCATGGGTGGTCGTACGACGTGCGGGACGGCAGCTGCCTGGTGGATCCCAGTGTGTCCATTCATACCTTTCCGTGTGTGGTGGCGGACGGCGTGGTGTGCGTGCGGCCGCCGGCATGACAACCGGCGACGGTACGGGTCGATGGCCGTTGCCGTACGTCGAGGTTGGGGTGGACGGGCTGGTTCGTGGGCCTTTGAACAACTCCGGGCCTCTCGCCGGTTGGTTCGCCGATGATGAAACGGAGCGCGTTGCCCGAATGGTAAAGGGTGCTTGGTCTGGCGACGCGGAAGGCACCGTGCGGTTGGTGGGCGGGGTGCCGGTCAGCGTGCATGTAGGACCCGCGTCGGGTGGATTGCGATGGGTCACATGGGTGGATCGGTCGGCTTCAGTCGCTTTGGCCAGCGCAGAAAAGGAACATGCCGCAGCCGGCGCGGCCGCTCGGTTTGCGGAGGAGGTCGCCAAGGAGACGAGTGATCCCATGTCGGTCTTGTTGGCCCGATTGGAGTTGCTCGCGCAAGTGCTCTCGGACCCCTCGCCGGTGGTGACCGCCGTCGAACACGCTCGAAAACTCGCTGCGTCGATCCGTACGCTGCGAATGCTCGCTCGTGGCTCTCCGTTTCGGCTGGAGGCCTTTGGCGTTGCCCGGGTGTTGGACGAGGCGTTGGACCTTGCGGGGCGGCGTGTAGCGGACCCGTCGCTTGTGGTCACCCCTGCCGACCTTGACGCCGCGGGGGACGTCGCGGTGTATGCGCGTGCGTTGGCTCGAACCTTACGACGGTTGCGCGAGGGTGGGGGTCGGGTGGTGCGAATCGAAGCAGAACGTGACCGTGACGGTGTGACCATCGCCGTGTTCGGTTCGGCGCGTGCGCGCGCGGAGTTCGACCTGGCGGATCCACAACTGCTTCAGCTAGGAGGGCGGGTTCTTGTGTCGTGGGAGGGCCTGATTCCCGTCGTGCGATTCAGGGTACCGGGCGTTCACCGACCCCGATTGGGTGCGTTCCGAAGTCAGCGCGTGTTGGTGGTGGGGCGTACGGGGTTTGCGGCAGCTGTCGAAGCGACGGTGGGCGACGATGGTTGGGAGGTAGTCTCGCTTGGCGATGGTCGAGCGGCCGAGGTGGAGGCGGCTGGCGGACGTGTTTCCGCGGTGATCGCCGACGTTCTGGGCGCGCCGGGCGTGTTCGGTTCGCTTTCGCGGATCGCGGAGGCCCACCCAACGATCTGCTGTATGGCTGCGGGTCCGGGCGGCCCTCATGTGCTTCCCGACGGCGTCGGCTGGGTGGTTTTGCCGTTACGACGCGCTGCTTTGTTGGCCGCGATGGGGCGCCGGGTGCGCGAACGACGCTGACGGGAAAGAACCGTTTGCCGTCGCGGCGTTTCCTGCGTTAGCCGCGGCGGGTTCGGCGCAGACACGTCTTTCGCGCCCAAAGGAACATCCCATGGCTCGCGTCTGCATCTTCACCGGCAAGCGTCCTCGTGTTGCCAACACGGTCTCCCATTCGAACATGAAGACGAAGTCGCGGCAGTTGCCGAACCTTCAGAAGCGCCGTCTTTGGTGGCTCGAAGGCAAGCGTTTCGTCACGATTCGGATCTCGATGCGGGCGCTGCGCACGATCGACCGCAAGGGATTGGGCGTGTATGCACGGGAAGTCGGCGTCGACCTCGAACAGTACTGAGTTGTTGATCAGCGCCGTGTCCCCTACGGAATGGGGACTCGACGCGGGGTGGCAATGACTACGTGGGGTCCGTAAGGGACTCTCGGAGTTGGTCATTCAGGAAGCCGGTCTCGGCGACCCTGCGGTGGCTTGGCCGATCGCTCACGAATGCCAATCGCGCCGCCTACCCTTCGCGCAGGCCGCGGTGCTACTGTCTGTGTACTTCTCGGCGGCAGAGGTCAAACATAGAGAATCGAGGACGACAAGATGAATAATGATGCGCGAATCTACCGAATGTCGTTGGCCAGTGTCTATCCGTTCTACGTCCAAAAGGCCGAGAAAAGAGGCCGAACAAAGGCTGAAGTATGCGAAATCATATTCTGGCTAACCGGATATGACGAGAAAGGGCTGTCGGATCACCTTACCAACAGAACCGACTTTGAACATTTCTTCGCCGAAGCACCACGAATAAATCCAAACGTCGCGAAGATTACTGGTATCATTTGCGGCTATCGCGTGGAAGAAATTGAGGACCGACTTGTTCAACAAGTTCGTTACTTGGACAAGTTAATTGATGAGCTTGCCAAGGGTAAGGCAATGGCGAAGATTTTGAGAAACTGATTACAGCGGCTCCCAGCCAAGTTGATCCGTTGTCACTTGCCTCCGCTCCTCGGTCATGGGCGTTTGAAGCCCACTCCCTGCGGTGCTCGGCTGCGTTCCTAGGCTCAACATGACTGGTAACCGCTGTAGACGGGCGCGATCTCGCTCGCAGAACAGGTCTCCGTCACGAAATCCGGGACGCCACGATATTTGCGCGGTCGGCCGATCATTGTTCCTCGCTCTTTGCTCGTTCGAGCAGTCGATCGAACCGTGGGATCAGATCAGGCGCGACGGACGTGAGGAATGCCCGGATGAGATCGACGTCCGCGCCGCGTTGGAGCAGACCCACGATCGCGGACTGATCCTTCTGGCGCCCGACTGCGAGTTTCATGTAGACGAGTTGTTCAATGACGATGACCTGAAGGTCCGTTTTTCCGCGGGCGTCCTCGATGATTCGATCTTGCCCAGCCTCCTTGATCGGCGAGAGGTAGTCGACGGCCACCCCGCCGATCTGAATCGGGACCCCCGGCGCGAAGCTGACGAGACCACCACGGCCGAAATGGAACGCCTCATCGCCCACGAGGAAATCTACGTCCTGCGTCGCGTACGGGTAGCCGTGTGCGCCCACCGCGAGCCCGCCCACAAGAACGTGGGCGACACCCAACTCGTTGAGTACTTTGTGGGCCGTCAACAGCGCCAACCGAACCTCGGTACTGACGGCTGAAAGGGCTTGATCGACGTCGACGACCTTTGGACGTGGATTCCGCCGAAGCACGGTGCGGTGTTGCATTGGAACCTCGTTGTCAGAACCCTAATCCCCACGTTCGAGGCGTTTGCCTAAACTCGCCGCGAGCGAAACGAGCCGTGCCACATCAGACGATTCAAACCGCGTGGCTCTCCGTCGATTCATGACTTCAAGCACGCCGAGAATCCGCCCATCGCCAGGAATGGGAACAACGGCCATCTGCCGGGTCCGGTACCCGGTGATCGCGTCGATCTCGCCGAAATGACGTGGGTCGTTGCGTGCATCGTGCACGACCACAGCTTTTCCGCGCAACAACACATGCCCCGCAACCCCACTTCCAGGGGGCAGCCGAACGCCCGTGAGTCGTTTGGCGTGCGGACCCCGTACCGCCACAAACCGTAGTCCTCCGGACTGGGTCAGGATGACGGCAGAGCTCTCGACGTCGAGCATGTCCTCGGCCAACGACAGCGCCACGGCGGCAGCAAGAACGTCCGACGTGGCCCGGGCAATGAGGGCGTCTGGGTCCTCGTCAGCGGCGAGTTCGACGAGGGCACTGTCGGGAAGGGTCTCGATGTCGCTCTCGTCCAACGGCGGGATCTCGATCTCCACATCGTCCACGACTTGCACGACCCAGGTGCGGCCGATCGACAGGTCTCTGGCGATGACGGTGCCATTCGCCAGAACTTCGCAGGCGAGACGGGACATGGACGAGGCGTCGGCGCCGACCGACCTTCCGAGCGCAATCAGCCAGTTGTCTCCTTGCACCTCCACCGTGGGTTGACCGGGAACTGCAACTGTGAAGATGGGCATGTCGTCCTGTAGCGCACGAGGCGAGCGGTTGCCGGATATCGGCGGCGACTGATGCACGACGACGCTACCGGCACCTCGATGCGCCGCTGGGTGGGCCCCGCCGTAGGCCTCGCCGCGGCTGGAACCCTTCTGTACGCCTTGTGGAAAGGGCTGCCCGAAACGCTCGCAGCACTGCGCGATTTCGACTGGCGGGTGTACCCGTTGGTGCTCGCGCTGACGCTTGTGAACTACGGCCTTCGTTACTGGAAGTGGCACTGGATGCTCGGCCGGCTTGGAATCCACGTGCCGCATCGCCAGAACGCCCACATTTTCTTGTGCGGACTTGCCATGGTGATCAGTCCCGGGAAAGCCGGGGAGTTGGTCAAGCCCTGGTTGGTGAAACAGGTGACGGGAGCGCCGCTTGCAGCCACGGTACCCGTGTTGTTCGCAGAACGTGCGACCGACGGAATCGCGGTCATCGCGTTGACCGCTGTGGGGGCGTCGACGTTTGCCGCAAAGGCGGGATTCGAACGAGGCGGCGAGTTCTTGGCGGTGTTGGTCCTCGGTTTCGTCGCTTTCCTCGCGGTGCTCGCGTTCGACCCGCTGGCCCAAATCTTGTTCGCGGGCTTGACCAGGGTCCACGTTCGATTGGCGGCGGCGGTGGAAACGTCGTGGGGCTCGTTGCGAACCTGTTTGTCGCCGGCTTCGTTGGTGGCGCTCACCCTGGTCAGCATCGTGGCGTGGTGGGCGGAATGTGTCGGCTGTTGGTTGGTGCTCCGCGGCATGGGCGCGGAGGCTTCTCTGGACGCTTCCACGTTTTTGTACGCAGGCGCGACCGTGCTGGGCGGGCCCTCCCCGGGCGGGTTGGGCGTTGCCGACGTCGCGCTGGCCGAGGGGGCCGTTCGGCTTGTTCCAGGTCTGACGGCAGGTGCCTCGGTAGCAGCGAGCCTGCTGACCCGCGTGGCGACGTTGTGGTTGGGCGTCGGAATCGGGGCTTTGTTGTTCATGAGGCTCGACGTGCTCACGAAGCCTTCGGAAGCGATTCGGGAAGGCGGGGGTTAGCCGCCCGGTGCCGAGGAGTGCGGGTGCTGGCAGCCGTTGTGCAGATGACGTCGACTTCGGACGTGGAAGCGACATGGCGCTCGGCGGATCGCCTGATTCGACAAGCAGCAGATCGCGGCGCTCGTTTGGTAGCAACGCCTGAGAACAGCACGTTTTTGGGACCGCACGCCGACAAGGTCCGCTTGGCCGAGCCCACCGACGGTCCCACGATCGGACGCTACCGTGACCTTGCCCGCGAGCTCGACCTGTGGCTGCTTGTCGGGTCCTACAACGAGCGCGCCACCGGCGAAATCAATCGGTGCTGGAACACGTCTGTCCTCATCGGACCGGATGGCACCGTCACGGCGTCGTACCGTAAGTTGCACCTCTTTGACGTGGACGTGAGCGACGACGTTCGGTTTCGCGAATCCGATACGACGCTGGCGGGTGCGCGCGTGGTCACGTCGGCCGTTAGCGAGCACGTGCTTGGGCTATCGATTTGTTACGACCTTCGTTTTCCCGAACTCTACCGTTTACTTCGCGACGAGGGCGCAACGGTGTTGTGTGTCCCGGCTGCCTTCACGGCGACGACGGGAAAAGACCACTGGGAGCCGCTGCTCCGGGCCCGTGCCATCGAGAACCAGTGCTGGGTACTTGCGCCCGGCCAGTGGGGGCGCCATGACGACGGTGGTTTGCGCCAGAGTCACGGCCACTCGATGATCATAGATCCGTGGGGCCACATCGTTGCCCAGTGTTCCGACGGTCCGGGCATTGCGTTGGCGGACCTCGACCTAAGCGCCGTTCATACACTTCGTCGTTCGATGCCGGTCGCCGCGCATCGTCGCATTCCCTTGGAGATAGCATGATTTCCGCTCTCATTTTCCACGGCTGGGCCTTGGCGCAGGATCCGGTAGTTGCCGTGTCAGGGGAGGATCCGCTGTCGGCCGCGCTGACGGAGCACTTTGGCCCCGACACGCCGAAGTCCGACCTGTGCCTCAGCACACCCACCCTGCCTGCGGTGTTCAAGACGGGCGTGACCGCAGTCGGGTCGAAGAACGACGATCGCGGCTGCCGGGTCGACGGCGTTGTGGTGGACGGCAAGTGGATGTTGCCTGAGGAGGCGTCGGCCGCCGCATTGTTGCCAGATGCATGGAAGGCACTTCCTTCGCTTGGTAAGGGTGAGGCGCTCAAAGCGTGGACGCAACTCGTGCTCGTCGCCTTTGACCTTCCGGATCCGCTCGCCCCGGCCTCGACGGTCAAGGTCACCAGCACCAAAGGTTGGGACGTGTCGATCGGATTTTGGCAGCTCACGGATACGCGCCACGAAGCGATGCGAACGGCCGCCCACTATATCTACGACCCGCTTGGCAAGCTGATCAAGTCAGATCGCACCAAGGGGGAGCGGTGGCAATCCACCTTCTACACCCAGCCCTTTAAGCTCGCGGGCCAAAGCCAACCGGACGTGATTGCGTCGCTTGAGCAGCAGGGTAATAACCTCGCCCGATGTTTCCACGACGCGTGGCTGAAGGACCCCCAGGTCAAAGGGCGTACGAGAATCGCGTGGAACGTCACGAATACCAAGCCAGAGAAATTCATGCTGGTCGACCCGGACATGGTCACGTTGGGCAGTTGTTACGCGCTCCAGCTCAAGAAGGTCCAGTTCCCGGAAGGAATGACGGGCCAAGTGATTTGGAGCTTTACGGTGGATCGGCGCCTTCAGGAACCTGCCGCGCCTAAGTAAGGGCCGCTCGACGGAACGCCCCCACTTTTGCCCACACGGCAGCGGGACTGTCGCCGTCTTCGACCACCCAGGCCTCACGGCGACCGTCTACAGTGACGGCACAAACGGTCACGCCGCGGGGCGAACACACGCCCAAGCAGCCGACTTTGCTCACAAGCACGGTGCCCTTGTGGCCGCCCTGTGTCCTGAGGTCTTTGATGGCGTCGCGAAGTTCGCTTCCCCGTTGTTCGCCGCACGAAGGTTTACCGGTTTCAGGTCCCCGGCTGTTGGTGCACACCAGCACGCACAGCTTCCACTCAGGTTCGATCTCGATCACGAGAGCCCCCGCGGCAGATTAGCTCGGCCCGCTCACGATCGGAGACGCCATTGACGGCACAGGGCATTCTGGCACAGCTGAGCGACCTCGCCGGGAATTTGTGGTGGACGGGCGACGATGGTGCGACCGCGATCTGGAACCGGGTAGACGCGGCGTTGTTCGCCGAGGATCTCAATCCCGTTTCGCTGCTCGCCGACGTGGATTCCAGTCAGCTGGCGACCCTGGAGGGCGACGAAACGTTCCGGGCGCAGGTCCGAGACGCGCTTGCCCGGAGGCACGCCGAGCTGAGCGGGAACCAGCTTTGGAACGAAGGCGGGGATCCGCTCGCTGGGCGCACCGTTGCCTACCTGTCGATGGAATTTGGCTTGCACGTGTCTTTGCCGATCTATTCGGGGGGCCTCGGGGTGTTGGCCGGGGACCACGTCCGATCGGCGTCGGACCTCGGTGTGCCGTTGGTCGCCGTCGGAATCTTGTGGCGCGAGGGCTACTTTCGCCAAGTGCTCCATCACGGTCGGCAAACTGAGGCCTGGCCGGCGTTGGACCCGTCGCGCGCACCCTTGTCTCCGGTACGCGACTCAGAAGGCCGTCATTTGTGGGTAGAAGTCCCCGTCGGTGCGCGGCGCGTGCGGTTGCTGGCCTGGCGGGTGGACGTCGGTCGAGTGCCCCTATTCCTGCTCGACGCCGACTGCGACCCCAACACGCCGGAGGATCGTGCGATCACCGCGCGCTTGTACGGCGGGGAAGGCCGGAATCGCTTGATTCAGGAGGTCGTGCTCGGCCTTGGCGGAATCGTTTTGCTCAGCGCGATCGGGCGGCGTCCAGATGTGATTCACCTCAATGAGGGACACTGTGCGTTGGCAATTCTGGGCCGCACGAGCGAGTACGAGGCCTCGTCTTCGGGCTTTGAGGCTGCCCTGCAACGGGCGACTGCCGACATCGTATTCACGACGCATACGCCGGTGCCGGCGGGTCATGACCGATTCACGCTCGACGACGTTCGCTCGGTACTCGGACCCTGGATCGGGCAACAGGGCTGGTCGGTCGATCGCATCATGGGGCTCGGTCGCCTGCGGCCGTCGGACCCGAACGAAACCCTGTGCATGACGGTGCTTGCGCTGCGTGGGAGCCGGGCTGCGAACGGCGTCGCGGCACTGCACGGCGTGACCAGCAGACACATGTGGGCGGAGTTGTACCCGGGTGTGGACGTGGCCCAGGTGCCAATCGGGCACGTGACCAACGGCGTCCATCCCATCGCCTGGGTTGCGCCGGAGATGCGCGCGATGTTCGACACCTGTTGCCCAGGCTGGCGGCAGCGCCCGTGGGACGAACGGCTGTGGGCCGGGATTGAGCAGGTGGATGCCGAAAAGCTGTGGCAGGCGAGGGAGCCGTGCCGTACCCGGGTGCGCGAGGCGATTTCGAGGCGGACCGGTGTCGACGTGCCTCCGAACAAACTCGTGTTCGGATTTGCGCGGCGATTTGCGCCCTACAAAAGGGCCGACCTGTTGTTGTCCGAACTCGACCGGTTGTTGCCCCTGCTCGACGACGCCGTGGTGGTTTTTGCAGGCAAAGCCCATCCGCGAGATGCGGCCGGTAAGGAGATGCTCGCCCGCGTTTCCGCCCACACGAGGTCGCGCGCTGTGCGCGGGCGAATCTTCCTGTTGGAGGAATATGACCTCAGCCTAGGAGCGCTGCTGACGTCGGGCTGTGACGCCTGGATCAACACACCCCGTCGTCCACAAGAGGCGTCGGGCACGAGCGGCCAGAAAGCGGCGCTCAACGGCGTTCCCAATGTGTCGGTGCTCGATGGCTGGTGGCCGGAAGCCTTTGACGGCACGAACGGTTGGGCCATTGGCGGCCCGTCCCAGTCCCATGACATCGCGACGCAGGACGCCGAAGACCGAGCGTCGCTGTACCAGACGTTGACTGAACGTGTGCTACCGTGCTGGCGCGACCGGGCGGCCTGGAGCGACGTAGCTCGACGAAGCATTCGCGTCGCAGGGCCACTGTTCAGCAGCCACCGCATGGTTCGCGACTATGCGCGAGAGTGGTACTATCGACCCAGTTGATGTCCCGAGTGCGTCGGAAATCGCCGTAGAGGTGGCTGTCGCTCGGGTGCAGGGGGTCGTGCGTGATTTGGTGACGGGCGAAACGCTGGGCGGCGTCAGTGTGTATGTGTGTGGGGTTTCCGTCTTCACGGACGCGGCGGGAAGATTTGGCGCTGACGTGCCTCCCGGCGAGTGTTTGGTGCGGGCAGCCTCCGCAGAACTCGTGGCCGCAGACGTAGTGCTGACGGTCGTGGCCGGTGGAATCGCGGATGTCACGGTGTGGTGTTCGCCCGCGGAGACCGTGGTGGCGACCTATGGCGATGTGCCTGGGCGTCTGGACGCCGAGGAGGTGAAAGACGTGCCAGGCATGCTCGGCGACCCGGTGCGCGCGCTCTCGGTGGCGCCAGGCCTCACGAGAACGCCGCTGGAATTGGGCTGGTTGTTGGTGCGTGGGGGTGAGTTCGATCATGTGTCGACCTTTGTGGACGGCGTGCGGGTCCCTACGATTCGGCACCTCGGGGGGTACGCGAGCGTGTTGCATCCGGCACTTGTGCGCGACGTCCGGCTGGATCCCGCCCCCTCCCCGCCGCGGTACGGCGACGCGTTGGCAGGCATGGCCGAGGTCAGACTGCGCAAGGTAGGCGACGTGGCCTCGGCGAGTGTGGGCGCAAACGTCGTGTTCGCCAATGCGGCCGTCGAGGTGCCGATTGGCGACGACGCGGGTTTCTTCGTCGCCGGGCGGCGTTCTTACCTCGACGTTGTGCTCGGCGAGTTCGTGGGCGAGGATGCCGGCGCTGCGGCACCGCGGTTTTGGGACGGCCTGATGCGGGCTGACTACCGAGACACGTCGCTGACGGCTTTGGTGGTGGCCGACACGCTGGTCACGCCCACTGCGACCGGAGAAGCGCTGTTGGTGGTGCGCCAATCGGGTCAGTCGTTCCACGTGGCCACGGAGGTAGCTGCGATTCGGGTCGACCCGTGGTTCAGTCGCCAACTACGAGAGGTAGAATCCGACGTCGATCATGAGAAGCTGTATGACCTGAGTTCGGGCTTGCGTGTAGAGGGTGGAACGGAGACTGTGACCGCCGGGTTCGACGCGGTTGCGTCCGAGACGCAATTGGAGACGGTCGACGCCGAACTGCAGGCTATTCGAGGGGGAATCGCGCCCTATATGAGTGCCGCTTGGGGGGCGCCGGCGTCCTTCAGTCTCGGGCTTCGTTTGGACGACCTTCTGACGGAGGACCAGCCGTTTCGATGGGGCTTGTCGCCGTCTGCCGGGCTGAGCGTGCCCGTCGCGGGGCCACTTTCGTTTCGGTCAGAACTGGGCCGTTCGCACCGCGCGCCGCGAATCACGGTGGTGATGCTTCCAGAGAGTGCCACCCTTCCGCTTGAGCAGTCGGATGCGGTTTCTTCGGGCTTCGTCGTCGAATCGAACCGGGTCACGGCCTCCGTGGACGGCGTGATTCGTACGTGGGATTTCACGGCAGGGGTTGAGCCGGACGGTTCTGCCGGTGCCTCCACCGGTTCTGCGGTTGCCGTGGAATCCGAGATGAGCGTGGTCCTAGGACCCTTGGACCTCCATTCGATCGTTTCCTTGACTTCGTCCGCGCGGTGGGAGGACCCCTCCGAGCCTTGGGTGAGGCAACCCTACGATCAGCCAGTGCGCGTCGATGTGCTCGCCGTATGGCATGCGCCCTGGCGGTTGATTCTGAGTGGCAGGTTTCGCTTCAGCACGGGAACGCCCTACCCCTCCGGTCTGGATCCCAAGGAACAGGTCTATACGGATGTATTCAACGGAGAAACGTTTCCCCTGCCCGCGGGGCAACGGTTGCCAAACTGGTACGGAATCGACGTTCAGGTGCGTCGCGGATTTGTTTTTCGGCACGGAACCTTCGACGCCTACGTGGCTTTGCAAAATCTGACGAACCACCGCGTCCCTGAGCCTGGGATTACCGGTTTTGGTGAACCCGAAGCGTCGTATGGGCTGGGTTTGCCTATTTTACCAATTGTGGGTTTTGACGTGCGCGTGGTGCCGTGATTATTGCCGCGACGGCGCTGTCGCCGATGAGCGAAATGCGCGACTCTTGGCGACGACGACTTGGTAGGCCTCGATCTCCTCGGCCACGCGCGCGGCGTCCCAGCCCAACCGTTCGCCCATTCTTGCGGCGACGAACGAGGCGACCCCCAGTCCCTGCTGTGCGTCATGGTAGAAAACCGAGGTCCTTCGGACCAGAATGTCCTCTACGGTGACTGCGAGTTCTTCGTCGATAGACCAATCCACCATGGCCGCAATCTCGGGCCTGTCTGGGCCCCATGGTGCAGCCGCAGAAGCATCGGCGGCCGCGCGCCGAGCGACGTCGATGGCGCGAGATCCATAGATCTCCACCAACAGTTTCGCCGTGGCCGGACTGAGGCCGCCTGCTGACGTCACCAAAGCTATGAGCGCTGACCCGTCGTCGTCGATCGGCCATCCCACCGCACCGGGAAGGGGCTCCTCGTCCGTCCGGGCTGCCCGCAGGCTGGAGGTGTTCATTCCGCCCAAACGAAGGAGCCGCACGACGGTATCCACGGCCTCGGCGGCCATCCTTCGGTAGGTGGTGAGCTTGCCGCCCGCGACCACAACGAGGCCGTCCAACTCCACATGTACGATATGCTCGCGACTGGTTGCGGAGGCGGAAACGCCTTCTTCTGGGGGTGCGACGAGGGGGCGAAGTCCTGCCCAGGTGGCAATCACATCCGATTCGGTCAGGGGATTGCGTGGGAAATGGTCCGCGGCGGCAGCGAGTAAGTATGCGACGTCAGCGGCGTCGGCATGAACTTCCGCCGGGTCCCCGGACCAATCCGTGTCGGTGGTACCGATATACGTGGTTTCGCGCCATGGAATCGCGAAGAGCACCCGGCCGTCAGTTGGGTGGAAACACACGACCGCGTGTTGCACACGAAGTTTGCTCGCCGACACCACGATGTGCACGCCTTTGGTGGGCCGGAGCAGCGGCCGAGGCGAGGGGCGAGTCAGGGCCAGCGTCTGGTCGGTCCAGGGCCCGGTCGCGCTGAGCACCGCACGCGCTCGGACCTCACGGAGGCTGCCCGACAGGGTGTCGGCAACGATGGCACCACAGACATGACCGTTACTCTCTCGCAGCAACGACAGCGCGCGCATCCGGGTCGCAAGGACGGCACCTTGCTGTGCGGCGTCGATCGCCGTTTCGAGGGTCAGGCGGGCATCGTTGGTGTGGCAGTCCCAATACAACGACGCACCCGACAGGCCCTCCCGGTCCAGTGCCGGTTCCTCGGCCTCCACGTCGCTCGGCTGAAGCGCCCGCGGGCGGTGGGGCGAACGAAAGAGGGCCAGACCCTCGTACAGCCACATTCCAGCTTGAATGACCCACTTGCTTCGTCGGCTGCCTTGGTACACCGGAAAGAGAAACCCCAGGGGGCGGACGAGGTGCGGAGCAATGTCGAGCAGCACGCGGCGCTCGCTGACGGATTCGAAGACGAGGCCTAGTTCGTACTGTTCAAGGTACCGCAGTCCCCCATGCACGAGCTTGCTGGATCGGCTCGAGGTGCCCGAGGCGACGTCGTTCGCTTCGACCACTGCAACCTTCAACCCTCGGCGGGCCGCGTCTCTCGCAACGCCGACCCCGACGATACCGCCGCCGATGACGAGCAAATCCAAGGGGCCGTCGAGGCGCGTGATCATCGTGGCCCGACTACAGGTCACCGTGCCCGCCTAGGTCCCCACTGGACGTTGCCGCCTTGGGAAATCACTGAGAAGCCGGCGCGCCCGATGTCGGCGTCGCCGCTGTCCACACAGGACGCGTAGGCTTTGGCCTCGAGATTCGTTCGTTCCGCGTAGGGCGAACCCACGGCGGCCAGTACGACGCCTTTGAACGCAGCGACCGCCGTCGGAGAATTGCGCGAGACCCGTTCCGCGAGTTCGTGCGCCCGTTTGAGTCCGGCGTCGACGTCGGGCAACACCTCTTGGACGAGCCCAATTCGGTGCGCTTCGTCGGCGCCGATGCGTTCGCCGGTCATTCCCAACCGAAGGGCCTGGGGCACGCCGACATGGTGCCACAACTCCGCGCTACCCCCGGCTCCCGGTAGGATGCCCAAGCCCGTCTCCGGCAGGCCGAAAACCGCACCCGGGGTTGCGATGCGCCAGTCCGCCGTCAACAACCATTCGGTGCCCCACCCGAGTGCCACACCGTTGACGATGGCGATGTGGAACAGTGGCAAGCGGCGAACTTGCTGGAGCACGGCGCGCTGCCAGGTCACATGCGCCTTGGTGCGTTCGTGGTCCCATGCGGCACGCTCGGTGACGTTCGCGCCCGCGACGAAAATGGGGTTGCCCTTCGAACTGACCCGGCGGGAAAAACTGACCAGTGCCACGGCGACGGGGTCCGCGTAGAGCGCCGCAGCGAGGGCCTCCAACTCTGTGATCTGGGCCGAACCCATTTCGTTGGCCCGACCGTGGTCAAACTGAAGCGTGACCAACTTGCCGTCAAGTGCGCGACCGATTCGAAGGGTCGGCTCGTTCATGGGCAGCCGCCGGTCCACTCCTTTGTCGTGACGTCAAACGCGAATGCGCAGCTGCCTCGGCCACCGTCCACGTGGAAGGTACGGCCTCGCACCTTTTCACCGCTGGAGAGCGCCACGACGGTGCTGTACCGACCGCCGACGAGCGGGCCGACCTCGAAGGGGGTGGGGCCGTCCCACTCTGCGAGAAAGCCGTTGGCGTTGCTGATCTTCACCGTGCCGCCCTGGGGGTCGCTAAACGTCAACGACGTGGGCGAAGTGGGTACACCTGTCCGGTTGTCCGGTGACACGACATGCCCGCCAGGGGCCTTTGGCGCTGGTCTGGGGTTTGGCGAAGGGTCTTGGGCAGATCCGAGTTCGGACCCAATCCCGCCGACCACGTCGGTATCGGCGCTGCCGGCCGCGGCGCCGAGGAGGAGTGCCACACCCGTGATCGCTCCGATTCCACCCAGCAACACGACGGCGACGAGGGCGGCCGCCACGAGGCCCACGGGAAAGGCCGATTTCGGCCGTTCGAATTCCTTCCCGATCTCGTCGATCGATAGGTTGGTCAGCGGCGCGGACGTAGGAATGGGCGTTGCGGGTGGAGGGGTCAGGCCCACGCCCCCGTTGACGCCTGTCGGAGCTTCGTCCCATGTCGTGTCGGGTTTGTCTTCCATGGGCCCGGTGGAATCGCCCACGGGCGGTGGCGTCATAGTGAGTGGTCCTGTGGCCGACGGCGGAGCCACCGCCAAGGGTCGGGCAATCGGTCCGGACTCTCCGGTAAATCCGCTCGCTTCTTCTTCCACGGTGCGGCTGATGAGCGGGTCTTCCCCTTCTGGTTTGGGCAGCGCCTCTTTTGCGGCGGCCACGGATGTGCGGGCGATGCGCCTGAGGTTGTCGTCGAGCGCTTGCCCAGCCAGGCCCTCAAAGGCGTCTACGAGCGAAGCCGGCGTGGGGCGCTGGGTTGGGTCGTAGCTGAGCATACTGCGGACAAGTTGCCGTACGCGGTCGGCCCAGCCGGCGGGTTCTGAAGCCAGCGACAACGACCCGATGACCTCCTCGATCCGGGCGTTGAACTTCGCCGGTCGGGGTGGAATCCGACCAAAGGACTCCTGCGTAAGGAGTTCGACGACCGTGACGCCGAGGCTGAACACGTCTGCCGCTGGCGTGTCTTCTTCGCCAAGCATGCGTTCAGGTGCCATGTAGCCCTGACTGCCGAAAGCGAGCGCCTGGGTACGGGCTTCGCGTTCGGCGAAGTTGGCGCGTGCGGTACCGAAATCCAGCACCTTCACGCCAGCGCCCGTGGTGACGAAGACGTTGGACGGCTTGATGTCGCGGTGAATGACGTGCAGGGGCTCAGCGCCCTGGAGGGGAATGCCGTTGTACGCGGCGTCCAAGGCGCTCGCCACGGCGGAGGTGATTTCGAACAGCGCGGCGCGCGGGAAGGCGGTTCCCTGGTTCTTCAACCACTGCGACAACCACTTGAGGTCTACGCCTTCGAGGTACTCCATGACGATGGCACATTTGCCGTCGATGGTGGTCAGGTCTTCGACGCGAACGATATGCTGGTGCCGGATTCGCCCGAGCAAGCGCGCTTCGTCACGGGTACGTTTGACGACTTCGTCATGGCTGGACCATTTCGAGTGCAGCAGTTTGACGGCCACAACACGGCTGAATCCATCCGAGGACAGTTGCTCGGCTAGGTAGACCTTTCCGAAGCCGCCCTCAGCGATTTCGTCCAGGATCTTGAACCGGCGACGGGGAGCACTCATCGGGCCTCGTCCTAAAGGCCGGTCCGCCTATCCTGGCGCGACGCCCAGGCCATCGGTGCCGCTCAATCGTAGGTCATCCACAAATGGCCGGGGAACAACGCGCTGAGACCGGCTCGCAGCTGGTCGCGCCAAGCAATCCAGTTGTGGCCGTCCTGCGCTTCACGCCATGTCAGGTCGACGTCGGCGTCGCGGAGCAGCGGAAGAAGCGATCGGTTGTAGGTGATGAGGCTCTCGAAGGTGCCGCACGACATGAACACGCGGGCGTCGATCCGAGTTGGTTCGTTGCGAACAGCGTTGACGAAGGGCACGATTGCGTCGAAGAGCGGGCCGCGGTCGTGCTGGCCCACGTCAGTGAAGACGAAGGAGCCGGATTGCAGCAACAACTGGCCGAAGGTGCCTGGGTACGTCCACGCGGTGAACAGGCTGGTAACGGCGCCGAAGCTGGCCCCCATGATTCCGCGTTCGCGGGGGTTTTGGGAAAGCCCGAACCTGGCCTCCAACGCGGGAAGGAGATCCTGGACGATGAACGCCGCTTGTTTGGGGTTGGCAGCGTATTCTTCGTTTCGGCGATTGCCTGAGGTGAAGGCGACGATGAGCGGGGCGACCTCATGCCGCTGGATCAGGTTGTCGAGGACAGTGACGATTCCCGCATAGTTCTGGTAGTCGCGGCCGTCGTGGCAGATGAGCAGCGGGTATTGTTTGTGACGTTTGTACTCGTTGGGGAGGTAAACTTCGATGTCCCGCGATTCGCCCCACTGGTTGGAAACGAACTCGAAGCGTTCGATCGTTCCCGGGCGCACGCCGGATTCCGGAAAGGCCCAACGGGGTTCGCTGTAGCCAGGCATCGGGCACACGCTGTTGCTGCCGAATGGATCGAAAGCCCGCCGGTCGTTGAGCGGGTCCCGAACCCATTGCCTGCGTCCTTCCCGCACCACCTCAAGTTTGTACTCGACGCGCGCCGAATGGGGCAGCTCTAGTGGCAGATACCAGGCTTGGGTCTGGCCCAAACGCATGAATGCCTGTCGGGACTCCAGGCCGAAAACCCAGTGAAGCAGGTAGATGGCTTCAATGCCGATCGGTTCCCAGAAGAAAAATACGGCCGTGTCTCCGTCCATCAGCGGAAAGGTTTCTTTGGCGACGAAGGCTTTGAGCAAGCGGTCTGTGCGACCTGGTGCTGCCGTGATGGCTCGATCTAGGTCGTAGATCCGTTTCACGTAGCCGCCTTGAGTGCGCGGAGCTGACCGTCGGGGCACAGCCGGAACGCGGTGCCAGGACGCCCGCAGTTGACCCAGCCCGAGCGGCGACGCTCGATCCACGCGCCATTCTCCAAGCCAATTGCCGCTTCTGGAGCAAAACGCCACGCGAGAAGCGAGACGCGCGCGGTGTCCTCTAGCCGCAACCGGCGTTTCGCATGGGGCAGGGTGACCAACCCGCCGACCATACCGAGCCCGGTGTCGAACACTTCAGGCCAAGCTTCGCCGTCGGGGGCGTCGTCGTAGAAGAGCACGATTTGTTGGGTGATCGCCATGAGGCCGGCCGACCACGCCACAACGCCGACATCTGGGTGGTCCGCCAGCGCCTCAGGCACACCGAAGAACTTCAAACGGTTGAGCAAGACGCCGACGTGGCCGCCGGCGAGCAACAACGCACGGGCGTCAGAAAGCGCTGTTTGGACCTCTGCGTGGTACGGCGCGACCGCCTTGTGCAACCACGTGTGGTTCAGCTCAGGGTCTGCGGAACGAAGTTCGTCGGCGTGTGCGAGAAGTTGGGCATCCACGTTGCGGAGGGCTTCGAGGGCGAATGCGCGTTGCGGCGCGACGGCAGCGGGGTCTTCGTCGTCAGCGGCCCGTTCGACCCCGAAGAGAGCCTCCAGCGCATGTCCGAGGCGCATTCGGTACACACGTTTCAGGGATCTCAGTTTGTCTTGACGCGCGCGCCATGCGGCGACCAATTCCGGCGCGCTCGCTGTCAGTTCGTCGAACCATCGGTACAAGGGCAGGTGGACGGTGCGCACGCCGACGTGCTCACGGAGCGCCAAGTCTTCACCTTCGTCGTGGCGCCAACCCGCCGTGACCGCCACAAGGTGTCCGTCGCCGGGCACACGTGCGTTGAGGGCTTCCAGAAGGTTGGGGTTGGGGCGCTGCGGACCCAGCAGAACAACCGGACGAGGCATCGGCCGCGTGTAGCCTGCCCGCCCCGCGGTCGGGTAGAGCCGTCACACTCCTCACGAGGTCTCCGTGAACGTGCTCTTCCTGTCCCCCGGCTACCCTCCCGAGATGGCCCAATACGTGCGCGGGCTCACCGAGGTGGGTGCGAACGTGTTTGGGGTTGGCGATAGCCCGACGGGCGGGCTGCACCCCGAGGTACGAGGCCGGCTCACGGATTACCTGCATGTGCCGCGAATTTTGGACGAGGAAGATGTCATCGCTAGGGTGGGCGAATGGTTGCGCGGGCGCACGGTTGCTCGCATCGAGGCGCAGTGGGAAGTGCTCGTTCTACTCGCCGCCCGGCTTCGTGAGCGCCATGGCGTGCCGGGAATGTCGGTAGATACGGTACTTGGGTTTCGAGACAAAGAACTGATGAAGGCACGCGTGGCCGCGGCCGGACTGAGGGTGCCTCGTTCTGCCAGGGCAAGGACGACGTCGGAAGCTTGGGCTGCCGCGGAGCGGATCGGGTTTCCGTTGATCATCAAACCGATCGCCGGCGCGGGCTCCGCGGACACGTATAGGGTCGATTCAGCCGCGGAGCTTCACCAAATCCTCGCGCGGACCGAACACGTACCGGAGGTCAGTGTCGAGGAGTTCGTAGACGGGGAGGAGTTTACGCACGACACCATCTGCGTGGACGGCAAGCCCGTGTTCGAAAACGTGTGCCAATACTTGCCGAGACCGCTCGTTGCTCGAAGCGTCGAATCGATCAGCCCCATCATCTGCACTGTCCGCGATTTGCGTCAGGCGAAGATCGAAGCGGGCCTGAAACTTGGTCGTGGCGTGCTTCAGGCGTTGGGGATGCAGACGGGATTCACTCACATGGAGTGGTACCTCAAAGCGGACGGCGAGGTCGTTTTCGGCGAGATCGGGTGTCGGCCGGGCGGCGCGCACCTCGCTGATCAGATGAACTTCACCTGCGACACCGACGTGTTCAGGGAGTGGGCCCGCGCGGTGTGTTGGAGCGACTTCGCGGGGCGTTCCGAACGGCTTTACAACTGCGCGATCGTGTTCAAACGTGCCCGGGGTCAGGGGCGCATCCAACGAATCGACGGGCTGGATGGGTTTAAGCGCAGACATGGGCGATGGTTGTGCTGGGAAAACCTGCTGCCGGTCGGTACGCAACGGCGGAACTGGAAGGCCACCTTACTTTCAGACGGATTCCTCATCGTCCGGCATCCCGACTGGGACTCCGCCTTAGCCATCGCGCAGGACGCCGCGGACGAGATCCAGATGGTGGCCGAGTGAGCTCGTTCACGGTCCTGGCGATTTGGTTCGGGGTCTGCGCGTTGTGGACACGGTGGCTGGAATCCCGCTTGCCGACCTGGCCTTTGTTGCGCGCGCTGAGCCTTCTTGGAGGTGTGGGGTTCAGTATGGGGGCGCTGTACGCCGGCATTACGGTCGTTTCCGCAACGTTGCAGCGTGACGCCGACCTGTCGGGCTTTCGACTTGCGTGGGTCGCAATTGCGCTCGGTGATCTGGGCTGGACCGTGCACTTGGTCCGGGGAACGTTGAAGGTACGGGCGAACAACCGGTTGGCATCAGAACACGCAAGACCAACACGCGAGGACGACACCGGTCGCGACGGCGGCCACGTCGGGGACCCGACCAGGATGGAATCGGGCGATCAACGCGACGGCGATGGTGGCGAGGGCGGCGCGGCCGGCGCCGGACGTGAGGATGACGGCCGCGACGGTGGCGAGCGCCCAACCCAACCGTCGGCCTTTGGCAGGAACGATGACCAGGACCACACGGAGGAGGGAGGCGATCGAACCGTGAAGCAGTGAGCTTCTGAGCGACTCCGCGCCGGCAGCGCCCTCCCAAACCGGGGTTCCCGAAAGCCAACGGCCGGCGCGGGTGGTCGGAGTGCTTTTCAATGCCAAGACGGTCCATTCCCGGGCCGTTTCGGTGACCAGCCAGGTGTCGCTTCTGTCGATGCCTTGTGTCCACACCGGCTCGGCTGAAACGAGGCGCCACGAGGCGTCGCCGGAGAGGTGAAAGCGGCTGAAGCTGGGGGCGTCTGGAAGATTGCCGTCGCTTAGTGTGACGCTGACTGCGGAGTTCCTAATGGGTAGCTGCGTTTCAAGGTGCCAAAACGTGGCGTCGCCGCCGGACACACCGGGACCCTCGACTGTCCATGTCGGGGTGATCGACAGGCCGTCTAGCCGGACCGACAGGCCGGAGCGCAGTTCGTCTCCGTCTAGGTGTCGCTCCTCTGCGAGCGCGTCGGGCACGTCGATCCGTACGGTCAGTCGCAGGAGACTGGGGTCAAGTTCCGCGACTACGGTTCGGGCAACATAGCGGCCGCCGACAGGATGTGCGGTTGCCGCGGCCCACCACCAAATCACTCCAGGAGGCCGTACTTCTGGAGCTTGTACCGAAGCGTGTTTCGCTCAACACCGAGCAGTTTCGCCGCCTTGTTTCGGTCGCCCTGAGCTTGGAGCAGCGCAGCCTCAAGAATGCGTGCCTCGATCTTCTCCAAGTGGTCGGCAAGGATGAAGCCGTTTCCGAAGTCGGGGGTGGCCTCCGTGGTGTTTGCTTGAACCGCCGGAACGACCTGGAAGGCCTCGAAACCCATGACGACCGCCCGCTCTGCGGCATTGATCAGTTCGCGTACGTTGCCGGGCCACGAGTGGCGAAACAAGTCGTTCTCGAGGGCACGCGGTAGGGTGGGTACGGGTCGGTCGAAACGTTGGGCGAATCGGCGCAAAGAAGTTTCGAACAGAGGAACGATGTCCTCTTGGCGCTCGCGAAGTGGCGGGACAGCGACCACCAGAACGGCGAGTTTGAAGTACAATTCCGGGCGCAGACTGCCGTCGCGCACGCGACGCAGACTTCCCGGCTGTGCGGTGGCGATGAGGCGAAGGTTGGCAGGGGCCACGGAAAGCTGACGGACGAGACCTCGTTGCAGGTCATCGGGAAGGTCGTCTACGTTGGGCAGGACTGCCGTGCCTGTGTCCGGCCAGGGTTGGTCTGAGCCTGGGTCACGAATGACCAGCGGCGCCTCTTCACCCGTCTTCCGTGCCCTCAATCCGTGCAGGACTTCGGCGGTGTAGGTTCGTCCGGTGCCTGTCTCGCCTTCAATCCATACGGGCGAGGGGACGCCGCACGCGCGGTCCAGGATCTGGAGAAGCGCACTGGAGGCGGGCGACGCGGAAACGACGTCGTCTACGGACGGGGCTGTTCCTCGGCCGTCGAGTGCACGAAGCTGTTCGAGCCGTGACGAAATTTGCTCGACGGTCACCGGCTTCGTGAGGAAGTCGCGGGCACCGAGCCGCATGGCGCGGACTGCGGCATCGATGGCGCCGTAGGCCGTGAACACAATGACTTCGCAGGGCGGCCGTTGGGCGCGGGCCTCAGCGAGCACTGCGAGCCCGTCTACGGGCTCCATACGCAAGTCGGTGAGGACCACGTCTGGGCGGTTCTCACGCAGCCGCAAGATGGCGGTCTCGCCGTCGAAAACGGCTTCAACTTCGTCGCCTTGTTTCTGCAGAACCCGTGCGAGGGCCGTGGCGCTGGACTTATTGTCGTCCACGACGAGGATCCTCAACGGTCTAGTTTGCAGCGGTGTCATCGGACGGCGGGTGTAAGGGCAGGCGAGCGGTGAAACGTGCGCCGCCAAGGGGCGAACGCGAGAACTGGACGTAACCGTGGTGGGACTCGATGACCCCGCGGACCAGGATCAGGCCGATCCCGCTACCGCCGACCCGCGTGGTGACCTTGGATTCCAACAGCTTGTGTTGAATCGACGGGTCGATTCCAGGCCCATTGTCGTCCACATGCAGCAGGAGGTCTATGCCGTCCACGACAGTCGAGATTTGGACGCGGCCGGTGGTTGATGGCGCAGCTTGGACCGCGTTGAGCAGCAGGTTCTCAATGGCTCGGGAGAAAAAGGCGCGGTCGACGGGCATGGAGATTCCCGCTCGTGTGACAAACTCAAGTCGAACGGACCGCTGGGCAGCGGTTGCGGAAATCAAGTTCACGACCTGGTCGATGACCTGATCCACCCGCGTCGGGGTCGGGCTCAGCGGAAGTGCGCCGCGTTTGACACCGTCGCGGAGCAGCCGGCGCACGACGAGGTCAAGGCTGCGGACTTCTTCGGCGATGTCGCGTGCGATCTTGTGGCGCTCCGCAGGATCGTCTTCCGACGCGATCAGCGTCGTATGGAACTCAATCGACTGAAGTGGGTTTCGAACCTCGTGGGCGACAACACGACTGAGGTCGTGCACGACTTGGATTCGTTCGGCGTAGGCGTCCTCGCGCGCTTCCATGGCGCGGGCGGCGTTGTTGACGTGGTCGATGAGTTCATCGATCTCATGGAATCCAGTGCGCGGGATGACCACGCCATGATCCCCTTGGCTGATTCGGCGTAAGGCTCGGGACACGCCTGCCAGCGGCGACATCAGCCCAAGAACGCCCACGGCCGTGATGACCGACACCAGCGCCGCGAAAGAGGCCAGGATTCGTACGACTTGGGCACGGGTGTCGGTTTCGACCTGAACGCCTGCAACAACCCGGTAGGTACCGGCGTCGACGCATGCGAGTGCCCAGTCTGCCGTCTCCGCGTCGATGACCAGCTCAGACGTGGGTGAGGAGCAGATCTGGTCGTACGTGGAACTGATGATGTGCTCGGCCACCGGATAGGCCTGGTGACCGTCTTCGGCGAACACTTCGATGAGGTCCAGTCCGTAGACTTCCAGGCTGTGCGCGTCTACGGGCCTGTGTTCTCGAAGGTCCGCCGCCAAGCTCTGCACGCTCTTCGTGACCAGACGAAGACTCGTGGCGTGCGCTGCGTCGCGCATTCTTGCGCTGACGAGGATGGCTACCGGCAAGAACGCAAGCGCCGATATCAGGCCCGCGAGAAGCCCAACGATGATGGCCGCCGAGGGGCGGGCGCGCCGCGGCCAGAGCCGCGGAAATCGGCTCATCAGTGGTGCGCAGTCAACTTGGCTGCGGGCCCCTGGAGCTTCATTCCAGCTTTGCCACGCCAGACTCTTCGTCTGTCGTCTTGCTCTGGACGAGGATCCGGATCTCCGCGGCCTCCACGCCGTACAGCGGGTACACACTGTTGGCCACGGAAGGACGGGTCAGATCGGTCTGCAGGGTGACCGCCTGATCAAACGCGCGGCCGTAGTCGTACGCGAGATGTAGCGGTGAGGCGCAGCCGCTCGCAGCGAGGCAAATCCACAGGATTCGGGTCATGGGGTCTCCGTAAGGCGAGCAAGCGCCTCATGTGAAGCTTTGTGGTAAGGATCAGATCGGGCGGCGCGCTCGTACCAGTCCGTTGCGCCCTCGATGTCGTCGATTCGCTCCCGCGCGGTGCCGATATTGTATTGGGCGTCGGCTTCACTGCCCACGGTGCGAAGTGTGCGAAGCGCGAGCTCTTCTTTGCCTACGCTCGCCTGTGCCAAGCCCAAGTTTGTTCGATACCTGGCCTCGGCACCGTTGATCCGTACGGCCTCCTGAATGGCCAAAAGCGCCTCGGGCTCCCGTCCTGCCCCGAGCAGCAACCAGCCGTAGTTATTCCACGAACTGGCACTGTTTTTGTCCATGCGCGTGGCACGCTCGCACTCGATCAGTGCGTCGGCGACCCGGCTTTCGTTCGCGTAGAGCACACAGCGGGCTTCGGGAACACGGCTGTCTCGGGGGAGGGAGCGGGAGGCCCGGTCGAGCAACTCCGTGGCCTCTTCCGTCATCCCGGCGTCGCGCATGACGATGCCTTGGTACAAGTCGAGCAAACCCGGTTCTCTGTCCTGGTCCCGCATGACCCGAATCAACTCGAGCGAGCGTTCCAGGTCCCCGGATTCCATGAACAGTTCGAGCAACGCCAACTGGGCTTGGGGACCCTCGTCGATCCATCGGGGCGCGTCTACGATGGGCGCACGACCGGGCCGCGCCCGTGCAGCCACCAGCGACAGCGCCAGCGGCAGGAGGAGCAGATGGGCGGGTCTCATTCCTGTAGGGTCCGGATGACGTTGATGATTGCCGGCCCCATCAACACCATCATGAGAACGGGCAACAGGAAGAGAATCATGACGACGGTCAGTTTTGGCGACACCTTCGCCGCTTCCTCTTCGGCGCGGGACATACGCTTTTGGCGCGTGACCCTCGCGTGAACCCGGAGCGACTTGGCAATCGAGGTGCCGAAACGTTCGGCCTGGGTCAGCATGTTGACGAGGGAACGAACCTCGTCCAGGCCTGTCCGCGTTTCGAGGTGTTTCAGCGCGTCAACTCGGCTGATTCCGGCGCTGATCTCATGATTGACCATTTGGTATTCGCGCGCCAAGTCCGGTGCTGCCGCTTCCATTTCCGCCGCGACGCGACGGAAGGCGGCGTCCAGGCCCAGTCCGGCCTCCACGGAGGAGACGAGCAAGTCGAGGCTGTCTGGGAACGCACTCAATAGGCTTTTTTGGCGCTTTGCGATGGCGTTCGACACGTACATCTGCGGGCCAAAGTACCCGAGCGCCGAACCGAGCACGACGCCGAGCGACATCGTTGTGAAGCTAAGGCTCGCCGCGAAGGGGATGAAGATCATGGGGACACACAGCGCAGCGGTCACCCGCGCGCCGTTGAAGATCTCCAATGCGTGGCGGCTCCGGAACCCGGCCTGCATCAGATTTTGGCGCAGTTTGTTGATTTCTGCCAGGTCCTGGGGCTGGGCAAGTCTGCCCAACTGCCCGGCCATCCGGTTCACGCCGCCCACAGGTTCGTCACCCGCCAACCCGAGGGCGTCGTCCTTGGATTGATCCTGCATTTCGCGGAGGCGATCGCGCGCTGTTCGGGTCGGGTTGAAGATTCCAGCAACGCCGTACAGCATGGCGCCTGCTGCGAGTGCGACGATGACGGCAACGATGGCTACAGCAATACCACTCATGTCACACCTCTACGGTGGCCAAATCGCGCATGATGAAGACACCCAGCATGTACATGACCAAGCAAACAGCAAGGATCAAGTTTCCAAGTGGGTCGTTAAACAGGGGGCTCAAGTAATCCGGGCTTGAGAAACTCAAAATCCCCATAACGACCAACGGCAGGCCGCCCAGAATGACCGCGGAAATGCGAGCTTCCGCTGTCATGGCCCGTACTTTCGCGTGAAACACGAAGCGGCCGCGAATGGTCTCAGCGATGTTTTCAAGGATCTCGATAAGATTGCCACCGGTCTCGCGCTGCAAGAGTACGGAAGAAACCATGAGCCGGAGGTCGAAAACACCGGGGTTGCGATCGAGCATTTTGTGGAACGATTCGCGGTAGTCGCGGCCGAAACGGACCTCCTCGAACACGCGGCCGAACTCCGCGGAGATCGGCAGGGGCATTTCTTCGGCCACCAGTCGAAAGGCATCGTTGAGGCCGAGACCCGCTTGGAGCGAGCGTGACATCAGCTCCAACGCGTCGGGCAGCTGGGCCACGAGCGCTGTGGCCCGCTTGTAGGCCAACCGCTTGAGCCACCACAACGGGAGGTACGCAAGCGCGATGCCCAATGCCGCAATGTACAGGCCCGCAACCAAGTAGCCGGCAACCATCCCGGCAAACCCAGCAACGCCCATTCGAATGATCAGCCCGTTCACACCGAAGTCGGAGTCGGCCGCAATCAACGAGCGCGCAAAACTGGAACCCACGGAACCAAACGCGCTGCCGCCGTCGGCGACATCTTTGAACAGGGATTCGGCCAAATCTGAATCGCTGACGCCGCCGCCGAGACGACGCAAGATTTCTTGCTGACGGCGTTCCTGGCGGGCAACCCAAGCCCAGTAAAAGCCTTGCACCACGGAGAGTACCGTGGTGAAGACCACTGCCAGCATGACGACTATCAGCCAATCTGGCACGTCAGACCTCCAGCTCGAAGCGGAACAGCTCCGGCGAAAGGCGAATGCCGTTGGAGGCAAGGCGTGACGCGAACCTCGGACGAATTCCAGTTGCGCGGAAAGCGCCTCGGACCTTGCCTTGCTCGTCCACGGTCCGCTGTTCGAACGTGAAGATGTCCTGGGTAGTGATGACCGAGCCTTCCATGCCGGTGACTTCGGTGACGGACATGATTCGACGACTGCCGTCCATCAGGCGTTCCTGCTGGATGATCGCGTCGAGTGCTCTGGCGATGGTCTCGCGAATGGACTTGTCGGACATGTTTGGCATGCCGATTCCGACCATCGTTTCGAACCGGGCAAGTGCGTCGCGAGAGTTGTTCGCATGAACGGTAGCGAGGGACCCGTCGTGGCCCGTGTTCATGGCGGTGAGCATGTCGATGGCCTCGGCGCCACGAACCTCGCCCAGGATGATGCGGTCCGGACGCATCCGGAGGCAGTTCTTCACCAACTCTCGTTGGGTGATTTCTCCCTTGCCCTCCAAGTTGGCGGGTCGGGTCTCCAACCGGACGACGTGCGCTTGCTGAAGCTGAAGCTCGGCGGAGTCTTCGATCGTGATGATGCGTTCGTGTTCAGGAATGAAGGAGGACAACACGTTGAGTAGCGTGGTCTTTCCAGAGCCCGTGCCGCCAGAGATGATGATGTTGAGCCGGGAGCGTACCGCGCCGCGCATGACTTCCAGCATGGGACGAGGGCATGACCCGAGTGCGACCAAGTCCTCAGCGGTGATTGGAATGGTGCCGAATCGGCGGATGGACACACACGGCCCGTCTAGAGCGAGCGGCGGGACGATGGCGTTGAAGCGCGAACCGTCGGCCATACGCGCGTCGACCATCGGATTCTGTTCGTCGACACGACGACCCACCGCCGACACGATTCGCTCGATGATTTGCATCAAGTGTTTGTCGTCGTTGAACGTCACGTTGGTTTTGATCAACCGGCCTTTGCGCTCGACGAAAATCGTCTTGCTGCCGTTAATCATGATGTCGCTGATCTCGGGATCTCGGAGCAAGGGTTCGAGGGGTCCGTAGCCAAGGATGTTGTCGAGGATTTCTTCGACAAGTCGCTCCCGCTCCATGCGGTTGAGAGGAAGTTGGCGAGTCTCCACCCGTTCGGAAAGTGTTGCGCGCAAACGTTGGGCGAGTTCCTCACGGGGCGTGTTGCCGACCTGTTCGAAGTCCAAGGACTCGATCAGCTCATTGTGAAGGTCGCGCTTGATCTGCTCGAATTCCGCACCGGTGGGCGCAACGCCGCCCGTTCCCGTAGCGGTGGTTCTGAAGCGCGTCTGCGCCCCGCGCACCCGATCAATGAGGCGTCCACCACCCATGGTCAGCTCCTACCGAACCAGCCGGCAAATAGGCTTTTGGACTTGTTACCTTCTGCAGACGGGGCCGGGATTTCGGTGGGAACCGTACCCCGTCCGTCGTCGGCGAGGACTGCCACCAAGTTTGCCATGTCGCGCGTGACGTCGGCCTTACGATTGATGTCGCGGACCAACTTTCCTTCGTTCACCGCCTGATCCACAGTCTTGGGGTCGTAGGCGACGGTGGCTGCGATTTCGAGTTGGAGGTTGTTCCGGATGTCGTCAAGCCCGACATGGGACCCTTTCTGCCACTTATTGATGACCAAGCGGACCCGTTCTTTGTCGATTCCGAGCGTCGCCAACATTCGCATTCTACGGAATGTGTCTCGGACGCTCGTGACGTCAGGTGTCGTGATCATGAGGATGGTGTCGGCCACCTGCAGGGTCAGTGTCGCGCACTCATCGTAGAACGTTCCGATGTCCACGATGACGAACTGGTACGCCTTGGAAGCGGCGTTGAGCACAGAATAAATGTCGTCGCCGCGGACTTCGCCGAGGTTTTCCATCTCATCGGGCATGGCAAGCACGTGGAGCTTGCTTCGATGGACGACCACGGACCCGGCGAGGCTGCGTTCGTCCACCCGATCCGCGCGCGGAAGCACGTCGGCGATGGTGTCGCGCGGCGTCAGGTCCAATTGCGGGGCGACATCGCCCATCGACATGTCCAGGTCCATGCACAACACGCGGTGGATCGCCGCGAGCTCGCACGCGAGGTGCGTGGCCACCGTGGTGGTGCCGACGCCTCCCTTCGCGCCGCAGACGGCGATCACGACGCCCTTCTCTTCGTCTTCTTGCGGTGCGTACGCGGCTTCGTGTACCGCCTGACGGAGTCTTGCCGCGTCATCCGGAAGGACGACGAATTCTTTGTAGCCGGCGCGCATCGCCGCCAAGATGGCCTCGGCGTCGCTTCGTTCCGCCAAAGCGACCAATGTGGACGTGGCCCCGTCGCGCTTGAGGGCCTCCGCGAGGGCAATGGCTGCCTCGATGGCCCGGCTGTAGCCAACCACCACGACGTCAGGTCGCGTGCGTTTGACCAAATTCATGGCCTCACCGAAGGGCACCGACGTGTTCGGCAACACGGCCTCTGCGGCCAGGGCTTCGCGTACAAGCCCCATTGCATCGCCGTCCAATCCTACAAGGACGGTCGTCGCTGCTCCACTTGACTTGCCAATGTTCCTCACTGAGGGCCCCCCGCTCGTGTCAAAGGACTAGCGTTGCAGACCTACGGCCCCGGTCGGCTGTGCCGTGCGGGAACCTGGTCGATGGTCCATACCCAAGATGTACAACTCTAGATCGGAAGGGTTGTTGTTCTCGGTCGTTCCCGGCGCCGCCGGCACCTCGCCCGCGGCGAGTGGTCGAACCATACGCGGTGTGACGAAAATGACGACCTCTTTTTCCTCGCGCACATGGTGCACGGTGCGGAAGAAGGTGCCGATGAGTGGGATTCGACCCAACCCAGGGACACCCACGCGCGCCATCGTCGTCTTTTCGGACAGCATGCCTGCCACGGCAAAGGTCATTCCAGACTCAATGCGGAGGTGGGTGTCACCTCGGCGGGTGATGAAGCCGGGAACCTCGAAGCCCGTGATTCGTGTACCGCTCGCCGGGTCGAGTTCGGAGACTTCGACCGTGACCCGCACGTCGATCACGTCGTTGGCTAGCACGGTCGGCACGAACACCATGTGCACGCCGTACTCTTTGTATTCGATACGAATCGACGAGGAGCCGCCATTGCCGGAGGGCGAAGGAATTGGCACCGCGCCGCCACTGTGGAACTCGGCCTGTTGTCCGGACAGCGAGATCAGCGTTTGTTGGGCAAGGATCTTCCCGAGGTTGTACCCGTCGAGCACGCTGAGCACGCCGGCGAGGTCGATGGGTGCTGCCCACGCGGCAACGCTGTAGCTGCCTGCGTTGGTGCCGTTCACGGCGCCGCCGTTGATCATGTCCACGCCTTGGTGAATGACCGATTGGCCACCCTTGGTCGGCGCAAACAAGCCTGCAGCCAGGTTGCCGGACCCCCAAAGAACGTTGAGACCCAAATCGCGTGTCCCAGTGCGGGAAACCTCCGCGAACACCACCTCCAACTGAACCTGGTGGTCGCCCCGAACGGTCATCAGGTTGACGAACTCTTCGTCGTAGATTCGGGAGACGAGTGCGACCTTCTCCAGGGTGTCGAGGTCGTCCACCTCACCCTCGACGACGATCCGCTCGCCTAGCGGGTAGACGCGGGGCGGTTCCCCTTCGACGACGGCGTCGATCCGACGAATCAGGTCGGACATGTCGCGATGCACCGTCAACTCGTAAATCATTGGCGGGATGCCAGGGCCGAACTGCACGATGAGGTCGGTGGTACCGATCGCCGTGCCTTGCACCTGGATCTTGCTGGCCTCGCCGAGAGACTCGACGTTGACCACATTCGGATCGGTGATCGCAATGGCCGTAGGGACCCGCGGCGTTTCGAGTACGACGCTCTTGCCCACTTCGATATCGAGCCAGTCGGCCCGCTCTTCCTGGGCGGAAGCGGTCAAGGGCAGGAGCGTGGCGGCAAACAACGCGGCCAGGGCTCGAGGGTGGTGCATGAGTGAGACCTCAGGAGAGGTGTGGTGGGATGAAGCGCACGCTATCCGGTCACTTCGGGTTCGGCTTTGCCTTCGTGGCTTCCTGGTGTACCGAGGGGCCCTTGATGATGATGAGTGTGCCGTCTTGTTGCTTGACGATTCGCTCTTTCCATTCCTGGACAGAGATTCTCTTGTCGTTCCGGTTGCCGCCGAGCAGCTCCCGTACGAGCAGCCCGTGGGTGGTCACCTGAGTCACGTCGATGTCGTTGCGAAGTGCCAGTGTAATCCGGCCCAATTCGTCAGCGTGGGTCAGTTTTTCAGCCTGCTCTGGCGTGACCGCAACGGTGACGGATGGCTTCGCTTTGTCGTTGGTGGCTGACGTTCCGCCGCCCAAGCGATCGTTGACGGCCAGCACGGTGACGGCCTGAAGCAAGGTGACCGTCTCGACTTCTTTTTCTTCTTGAGCCGCGACGGTTGCCAAGACGTCCACGTAGTTGCCGGGGTTGAGGAACCCCGAAACCGCATTTGAACTGCGGAGGGAAATGGACACGGCGCGCATTCCGCGCGGGATGATCGCGTTGAGACCCACGCCAGCTTCAGGGTCTGCGAGACGCTCGTCGCGGATAAACTCACCCTTGAGGATGCGCTCGCGCGGCACACGCCCGATGACCTGATCCGGCTGCCTCAACACGCTGTCGGGCACGTAGTCAGGGGGTAAGGTCTTGTTTTTCAAGTCCTCGGCGGTGATTGTCTTGCCTTGGTGCAAGTCTGTGGCCGCCACCATGACTTGAATCGTCTCTTCGGGCGTCTGGGCGCTCACCAGTTCTTGCTGGTAGCCCTGAATGACCGAGTAGATCACGGTGCTCGCGACGAGCGCGGCGACCAGTGAAACCGTCAGGAAGATTGCCGCGCGAAGGCGGCCACCGCTTTGTCGACGAGCCATCGTCGCCCTCCGTGCCGCTCAGCGCGGCGCTCGACTGTGTATCCCGTGGCTTTCGAGCAAGCCGCGACCGCGCTCTGGATCGCCAAAAACGGAAACGCCCCACCGGCAAGCCGGAGGGGCGTTCTGTCGTTCGGCTTTCGCCGGACAACTAGCTGGCGGCGGCTGCGATGCCGTTCACGTCGTCCATGGCGGTCGAAAGCGTCGAGAACGTCGCCGAGACGCTGTTGCCGAGCGCGGTGACGGCTGCGATGATGACGACTGCGATGAGGGCCGCGATCAGGCCGTACTCGATTGCGGTCGCGCCATTCTCGTCATTGATGAAGCTGAACATGGTGTGCTCCTACTTGGTTTTTTGTGGTTGAACGCCCGCGAGTCGTTTGTCCCGGCTCGCACAAATACAGTCGCCCGCCACCGGCCCGCAGGCAACAACTTTTTTTCAGCACCCGGGCAGCACATGGACGCTTGATGTGGTGAAACGCCCATAATGGGTGAGAAAAAAATTTTCGCACAATTTTGCGCGCTTCGGACGCTCCCAGGCGCCCATTACCGATTAGAGGCGCTTTGACCGTGATCCAAGACGATCCTTGGGGTCATTCCGGCCAAGCTCAGGCTCACCGTTCCGCGTACAGAGCCAAGTGCGATGCCACCTACGAGAGGCGCGCGCCAACCAAGAAGCCCGTGCAGGAGGGCCTCGTCGTCGAGAGCCGACGAGGTTGCAAGCGTTCGCAGCAACGAAACAGGCCATACCAGGGCAGACGCCACGCCGAGGTGCGCGCTCGAAGTCTCCGCCAGCGATCCCCACCAGGCGTAGCGGGCTCGGCAATCACTCCCTTGCGACAGCACAGTGGGCCACGACTTGGGGTCCGACTGCCGTGCCTTGGCCGCGATTTCGTTCGCTTCTGCGGCAAGTGCTCGGTCCACGCCTCGCGACGGAAGTCGGCTGGGCCCAAGGCGATCGCGGGCGACGTTGAGGAGCCATCCGTCGCTGAGAACGTTCCGTGGTGGCTGATCGGCCCGCTGTGCCAAGCCCTCACGCCAGGCGACGAGTGCGCGGGCGATGGCTGCCTCTTTGGCGTCGAGGTTGTCAGCGCCGGGCAGGTGCGTCCACAACAGGGTCTCGTCGGGGCCTGCCAGCCACTCGGAGGCCGCGGCGCCGCTGGCTTGCTCCAACATTGCCAAGCGGGCGGCGTCTGGGGCGGACGCAGCCAGGCGCGCCCACAGCTTCGGCAACAAGGTCACGTCGAGGCTGGCGTAGCGCAGCTGGTTGGGGTGTAGGGGTCGGCGGGACCAGTCCGACAACGCCTCGCCTTTGTCCAGGTCAAGGTCGAGGTAGCGGCGAACGAGGCTCGTCAGAGACGCCGGAAAACGCGTTGCGACGAGACCCGCGGCGACTTGGGTGTCGCGTACGGCCCTTGGCAAACGGCCTAGGGTCTCCTGGAGCAAACGGAGGTCCCAGCTTCCTCCGTGAAGGATCCACCCGGGCCGGGTCAGGTCTTCTGCCAACGACGGCAGGAGGCCAGACACGAGTGGGTCGAGGATCCACGCGTGTCCGCCGGGCACGTACACCTGCACCAACAGCAAGTGCGGGCGGTAGCGGCGTTCGCCGTGGAACTCCGTATCCAACGCGATCCATTGCGCTTTCGCCAACTCTTCGCGGAGCATCGTGATGTCGTCTGCAGACGCGACGACAATGGTGGAGGGCGTCGTCATGTACGGTTCCAAACTGGCAGGCGAAAGCCGCAGTTGCTGCAAGATTTTGCGCCGCGATGAATCGACGGCTCTGGCCCCAGACACCGCACGCAGGTGGGCTTTCCGAAGCGCGCGACCCCCGTACGAACCAAGTCGGCGAGACACCGGATGAAGGCCGGATGCATGCCAGCCGCGGCCGCGCGCCCGAAGTGGACGATGCCGACACGGCTCGCCGCTTCCCGCATTTCGACGTCCATTTCGTGCAGCGTCTCGATGTGTTCGCTGGCAAATGCCACGGGAACCACCACGACGCGTTTGACCCCTTCCTGTCCCAGCGCCGTCAATTGATCCAAGGTGGACGGAGCCAGCCAACGGGCGGGCCCCACGCGGCTCTGCCAACCCACGTGCCACGGTCCGGTCCACCCGAGCTGGTCCACAACCCGCCGGATCGTGAGGCGCACTTGGTCTGGATAGGGATCGCCCCGTCGAACCCAGGACACGGGCAGGCCGTGGGGCGAAAAGAGCAGGTGAATTGGGCCTTCGCCGTCCAGGGAGGACACTGCGTCGCGGATTCGATCGCCAACGGCTTCGAGGTAGCCGGGGTGGTCGGGCCACGCGGGAACTCGGTGAACGGGCCAGTGTGAGCGTCCGGACTTCGCGAGCGCCTCGTGCAGAAAATGAAAACCGGCGCTGGCGGTGGCGAAACTGTAGTGGGGAAACAAGGTGAACGCGATCAGCCGGTCGACACCCTGTTCTGCGAGCGAGGTCACCGCGTCCCCGATTTCCGGTGCTGTGAACAACATGCCAGAGGCGATCGGCGGGCCGTCGGGACCGAGTTCCGCTCTGAGCGCATCCATTTGGGCCAGATGGGTCGGGACAAGCGGGGACCAGCCGATCTGACGGTACGCGGGCGCAACCTTCGGCGCGCGCCGTCGGGCGATTGCCGCTCCCAGGCTGGATTTGACCCAAGCCGGTCCTGGCAACACGTCTGCAAGGAGGCGGGCCAGAAAAGGCTGGAGCTCTTCCGGCCCACGGGGTCCGCCGAAGTCGATGGCGAGCACGCCGATCATGTTTTCGTCTCGGGTTGGAACATCGTCTCAAACACGCGGTAGTGCTCGCCGTCCATGCCTAAGGCACGGTAAGTGTCCATGGCGCGTGCATTTCTTGCATCCACGTACAGACGGACACCTGCCGCACCCGCTGCCCGGGCCTCGGTCAGGACCGACGCATGCAGCGCCCGGTACACACCGCGGCGCCGAAATGCCACTGGCACATACACACTCTGAATCCACCACACCCACCGGTTGCGCCAGTCGCTCCATTCCGTGGTGATCATGAGCTGTCCTGCCGGCTCACCGGCAATTTCGGCGATCCAGTAGCGGGCCGCGTTCTTGTCGCGAAAGACGCCAGAAACGCCCTCGGAGATGACCGCAGGGTCTAGGGTGTGATCCTCCGTTTCGAGCGCCATGGCCTGATTCCACGCCGCGATCCGGTGCCTCTCATCCGGTCTCGCCGGTCGGACCCGCGGCACACGTGCGACGTCTCGTAAGGAGGCCCTGTGGACCTTGCCCATCGCGTTGCGCGGCAGCGAATCAACGAAGAGGTATCGGCGTGGGCGTTTGTAGGGCGAAAGCGCTTTGTGCGCTGCGCGTTGAAGGTCCTCGAGCGCCACCGCTCCCACCACTGCGGCCCAGCAGACCTCGCCGAGATCGGTGTCCTCCACCCCGAACACCGCCACCTCCGTGACGAGAGGCACTTCCGCAAGCACCGCCTCGACTTCTCCCGGGGAGACTTTGAACCCGCCGACGTTGATTCGTTCGCTGCGCCGTCCGACCAGGGTCAGGATTCCGGTTTCGTCGACCCAACCCAGGTCTCCGGTCTTCATCCAGCCGTCAACCAGCGTTTCCTCAGTGGCGACCGGTTGGTTGAGGTAACCTGCAAACACATTGGGCCCAGCGACCCACAACTCTCCGACAGCTCCGGCGGCCGCGTCTTGGCCACCGTCCTGCACAATGCGCCACCGCACGTGCGGAAGGGCTGAGCCCACGGTGCCCGCGCGACAATCGCCAATACGGTTTGAAAAGGCCATTCCAATCTCGGTCATCCCGTAGCGTTCGACGATGGTGAGGCCCGTCTTGTGGGTGAAGTCTCGATGGACGGCGGCTGGAAGCGGTGCGGAGCCGCTGGTGCACAGGCGGAGTGCGCCAAATCGCAGGTTCCCCTCGGCCTGCAACAACCGACGGTAGTGTGTGGGAACGGCCATAAATACGGAGGCAGACGAACGGTGCAACGCGTCGGTGAGGGCGGGCCCGTCGCGGGCATCGGAAAACACGATCCGGGCTCGGGCATGCAGCGCCCCGTGGAGGGCGACGATGAGCCCATGCACGTGATGCAGCGGCAGCACATGGAGAATCACGTCGCGATCGGACCACCCCCAAAGGACGTGCAGCGTTTCGACTGTGGCTTGGAGGTGTCGATGGGTGATCGGGACGCCTTTCGGACGGCCCGTCGTGCCTGAGGTGTACAGCAGGACGGCTTCATCGTCGGGGTCAGGGTGGCGGTCGGCGCTGACGGGCGGGCCATCGCAGGCCCAGCCGGTGAGAAAATGACTCAGGCCGGCGTCGGCCCGGACCCAGGCAACTTCCGCGTCTGTGGCACTCGGAAACAGCGGCACACTCACCGCGCCGAGCGACAGGAGGGCCACATGCAGTGCGACAGCGTCGATGCCAGGGGCGATCTGCCAGCCCACGCGGGTACCCCGTGCCACGCCAAGGTTGAGCAGTTGGCCGCGGCTGCGGTCGACAAGAGGGGCGAGTTCGTTAGGCCCGAAGCTGTCCTGGACGCTGTGGGACCCCACATCCCCTCCGGCCGCGCGCTTATCTCATGATTGCGGGCTGCCGCTTTCAGACCCGGACCGTCCTAGATAGGGGCCTTGCTTGCGGACGGGGGCGGTGGAGAGAGAGCCTCAACTACCCGAGCGCTACGTGCTCGACGCCAACGCGCTGTTGGGCGAGGGCGGGATGGGCCGGGTGCTTCGCGCCCGTGATCGAAAGCTCGACATCCCGGTGGCGCTGAAGCTCGTTCGCCCGGACCTTGCTGCAGACCCGCGTTTCCGACGCATGTTTGACATGGAAGTGCGTTTATCCGCGCGGTTCCATCACCCGCACATTGTCCCCCTCCATGATGTCGGCGAAACGCCGGAGGGAATTCCGTTTCTCGGATTGGCATTTGCGGACGGCGGCAATTTTGCGGCGTTCCGCGGCGAGCCCCCACCGTGGCCTGAGCTACTTCGGCTGTCGCTCCAGCTGCTGGCGGCGCTCGGGCACTTGCATGCACGAGACGTGCTGCATCGCGATCTCAAACCAGAGAACGTGTTGCTCCATCGTGGAGAGCAGGGACAACGCCACGTCTGGCTGGCCGACCTTGGACTCGCCCATGCGGCGTCTTCTTTGGTTCGAACGAAGGGCCGCACGGAGGGCACGCCTGGGTTCATGGCCCCCGAGCAAAGGCTGGGAAAACCGCGAGAGTATGGGGGGTGGACGGACCTGTACGCCCTCGGCGTCGTCCTGTGGGAAATCGTGTGCGGCAGCCTTCCCTTCGGACCTGAAGGCACGGCATTGGACGGGGACTTACCGCCGTGGACCCCGCGAATGGACGTGCCGGATGGGCTGGCGACCGTGCTTCGAAACGTGTTGGCCGTCGATCCGCTTGCCCGCTACGATCTCGCCGCGGACTTGCGCTCGGAACTCCTTGCGCTGGGTGCGTCGGTGCCGTCCTCCGCGGGCGCTGACGTTGGCGCAAGCACCGTGGCGGCCGCCGTCGCGAGTCCTTTCCCCGGACCGGTTTCACGGTCCTCCGAAAGCGCCTTCTCCGGCGTCTCCTGGTGGAATCGCCCCTTGCCGGGCAACATCCCGGAGCATCCGCCGTTGGCAGCGCTGTCGAGCGGTGCGCAACGCGCTTCCTTGGCTTTGTTGACGCTGCGGGAAATTGAGCTCACCGCGCGAGACGCGCAGCGTGAGGCGCTGTGGCAATTGGCGCGTCAAACGGTGGTTTCGGGCGCGCCGGTGGTCGGGATCGTCATCGGACACGCGGGGTCGGGACGGACGAGGCTTGTGGAGGACCTGGCGCAGAATTTGGAAGCCGGTGGTTGGGCACAAGCGATCACGATGCGCTGGACGCGCCCGATGGGGGCCGACGACGGGTACGTTGGCGCCGCAGTGGGGCTGCTTCGGCCGTGGAAAGAAACGAGAGAGGCGCTTCGGGACCGGCTGGCGCGGGGGCTTGCGAGGGAACGGGGCGTGTTGGACGCGACGGTGACCGACGAAGCGGACATGCTCGCGCGTTGGTGTGGCTTGGGCAGCGAGACAGAACCAGTTCCTGTCGGGCTTGGCCTGCGAACCGTGTACGCGTGGGCACATTCTAGGGGCTGGCGCGGGCTGAGTCTGATGGTGTTGGACGACGTACACGATGCGGTGGAGCAAGGGGACGGCCTCGACATCGCAGAGTCCTTGCTCGGAACCACACTCGGCGCTGCGCCGCGGCCGTTGTTGTGCGTCGCGACGATTCGATCCGAAGCCATCGCCGCGGATGCGACGCTAGCAGCACGCGTGGCGGGTCTTGTGGCGAGGGGGGCCGTTCGCATTGACGTGCCTCCGTTGGAGCGCGAAGGAACGCTTCGACTGGTTGAAGCTGCGCTTCACCTCGATCCGCTATTGGCGGGGCACGTCGCGGATCGGTGCGAGGGCAATCCTCTCTTTGCTCGGGCGTTGTTGGCGGATTGGGCGGGTAGGGGTTGGCTGGTGGACGTGGGCGGCTTGCAGTGGGGTCTGGCGCCCGGCGTCGACGTGCGTTCTTCGGTTCCACCGGACGCCGCATCCGTACTCGTCAGCCGCGTCGATGCCCTGATCGAGGCGTCAGATTCGCCGCGCAGGCTTCGGGACGCCGTTCACCAAGCGGCGCTGGCAGGCGCCTCCCTGCCCTTGGCGCTGCTTCACGACCTGCTCGGGTCCGAATTGGAGTCGTTCGTCGGCACGTCGGGCTTGTGGACCTTGGACCCCTCCCGTGCGCGTTTTGAGAGTGTGCTGCTGCAAGAAGCGCTGACGGCCGCCGCGTCTGCGCGTTCCGACGTCGCGTACCTTCACCGTCGGCTGGCTCGTTCGTGGGCCCGGGTGCAAGACGCCAGTGACCCTTCCGATTTGGACGTGGGACGGCACGCGGTGCTCGGCCACGACCTGGCGCTTGCCGTCGATGCGCTGATTCGCGCGGCGGATCGTGCGTGGCGCTCGGGACGTGTGGCAGAACTCGATGAAGCAACCCGACTTGCCCTCATAGCGACGGAAGCGGGTTCGGAGGCAATTCGTCGCGGCGAAGTTTCTTTGTGGCGTGGCCGGGCACTTCAGGCGGCGGGCCGGCCAGCGTCTGCAGGTGAGGCCTACCGGGACGCGGTGGTCGCGTTTGATTCGATGCGAGACGGGGACGAGTGGTTTGACGCCTCTCTCGGGGCCGCGTGGTCCGACCTTGAACGCGGCGAACTCGACGGCGCCGGGGAACGCTACGACCTCGTGATCCCTGCAGCTCGCGCCTTGGGGCGGGCGCGCCACGAATACGGTGCCATTGCAGGCAAAGGTTGGCTGGAGCTGCAAAAGCGAAACCTTTCCGGAGCTGGAATTCTGTTCCTCCGTGCTGCGAACCGGGCGGCGGCGGCGTCAGACGGCCGTGGCGAGGCGGAGGCGCTGGTGGGGGCGGCGTTGGTCGCGCGTCAGCAGGGCGCATTCGACGAAGCGCTGGAACAGTACGCAGAAGCCGCGGAGAGCCTGCAAAACCTGGGGGATCGAATCGGGTCAGGGCGGGCGCGGGTGGGTCTGGCGGCGACGCTTCGACAGTTGCAGCGCGTCGATGACGCGGAACGTGTGCTGAGGGAGTCGTTGACGGGCGCGGACCAGATGGGTGCCCTAGCGGCTGCGATGGAAGCTCGTTTGGGGCTGGCCCATGTGTGCCGGCAGCGAGGCGCCGAGGCGGAAGCGCGGGCGTTGTACACGTTGGTCATCGATTGGGCGGATCGTCAGGGTGCTTTTGAAGCTGGTGTCACGGCTCGCCTCGGCTTGGCGGAGGTTTGTTTGGCAACGGGCGCGGAAACGGAAGCCCGGGAACACGCACGCGAGGCCGGGGCGCGACTCAAGCCCGTTCCGGGTCATTCCCTTTGGGCGCCCTACCGACTGGTGGTCGCGGAACAATTGGCCGTTCGTAAGGACATGGAGCGCTGCTGGCAGTGGCTTTACGCGGCGACAGAGTTGGGCCTCGCCGACACCGTGGACATCGACGTCGCAAACTTACTGACCCGATTGGCGGAACGGGGTCGAATCCTGGGTTGGACGAGCGTCACCAAACACTGCACTCGGCTCGCGCTCGCACAGTGGGAGGCGCTCGGCGACCCCCTGCGGATTCGCGAGATCACCCAGTCGTGAGCTTGCTCTGGTTGTTCGGGTGCGAAGCGGTCAGCTCCGATCCAACCGCCCCGTTCTTGTCGATTCCGCTGGGGCATTTGCCGTTGCGAAACCGGCTGACGGGGGAGCAACCGGAGGCAGTTCTGGCCTTCGATCCTTCGGGAGAACGGCTGGCGGTGGGCACGGGAGACGGTGTGCTTCGGATTGTCGACGTCGCCTCCGGCGTGGTGACGCTTCGGTTGTGGTTGTCACCGGGCCCGTTGCGCGCGCTCTTGTTCACCGACGATGACCTTTGGGTGGCGGAGCAGTCGCCGGACGCGTGGCTGCGTCGGCTGGACCCGGCCACCGGCGACGAGCGTGCTCGGTTGCGGTTGGCAGATCAAGTGGGGAGCGGTGCGTTGCCAGCACCCGACGACGTGTACGGGATCTACGCGTTGCCGTCGGCCTATGGCCTGGCTGCGGCGCCAGACGGAGACCTGTTCGTTACGGCCGTTCACGGGTGGGCGGAGGCGGGTGCGCGCCACCAACGAAGTCGTGTGTTGCGGGTCGACGGGGCGACGCTGGAAATTGAGGCGGGGTGGCCTGCAGACGGTGCAATCGACGCAGCGTTGTTCGGCGCCGAGGTCGGCGACGGCCTGGCTGTGGCGCTTCGTCGTGGGACGGACACCCCGAGGCCGTTGGGTGTGCCTCCCGACGGATTGATGATCCTTGACGATGCGGTGCGTCCGGTTCACCAACTCGCTGTTCCCGCGCTGCGACCGTGGTTTGACCTCGTGTTCATCTGGGACACCATCGCATGGACGGGCGCTGGCTGGACCGCGGGCACCGGCGATGGACGACTGGTCGCGTGGCAGGGGGACGAGCCGGTCATCCTGGCCCTTTCCACGCCGTCGTTGGCCAACGACGTCCCCTTGGTTGCGCCCGTCGTATCGGTGGCGGCCGTGGTTGGCGGCGTCGTCGCGGCGACCGGTCAAACGGGTGTGCCGTGGGGTTCGGCGCCCGGTGTCTCACACCCCCCGGACGATCACGATGGCGCGGATTCGGTGTTCTGGGTGCAAAACGACCCATTTGCCATTCGCTGGACGTGGTCGGCGTCGGCACATGTGGCTGGGGTGTGGCCCGACCACGACGTCGTTTGGGTCTCGATCGCGGGCAGTCCCGATCGGCGAGGCGTCGTGAGCCTCAGGAATACTGACGGCCATCCCACGGCCATTCTGGCGACTGAGGGTCTTGCCGGCGCATTGGCGGTGAGCGCCGATCGCACGGTGGCCGTGGTGGAATCGCCGGACGTCGAGGGGTCGGGTGCCTGGCGGTTGGTCTTGTTCAAATGATGCCGGGTTCGGAACAGCCGGTGGTCGAGGTTTTCCGCGAACCGGGCGCTGTGGTGGTCAGTGCCTCCGTGGCGGTCGAGCGGGTGGTTGTGTTCGACGGGCGAGGTGTTCGCTTGGCGGAACGATGGGCTCGGCTAGCGTCGCCAACACTCTTTGTGCCTATGGGCGACGACCCAGGCGATGACGCGCTTGTGGAGGTTCTGACGTCGTTGGGGACGGTGCGCATCGAACTCGGCCCCTGGGTTGCAGTACCCATTCGTGTCGGCTCGGTGGGTACCGTTGGGGCGGTTCCGGACGCTTCGGGCTGGGTGGCGGTGGGGGAGGGCCCCTGGGTGGTTCGGGGCCGGGTACGCGACGGAGGACGGGTCGAGGTCGGTGGGGCACAAGCCGATGTGCCGCCGGGCGGCAGGTTCACGCTACCGGTCGGCCTCGGTCCTCACCGGGTGAGCACGCCGGACGGTGCCGTCGATCTGCAGGTGGAGTTGGCGACGAACCCAGGTTCTATCGAGATCATCGACGTGCGTTGGCCCGTGGATATCGCCGGCCGCCCTCAGCTGGCTTCGCGAACGGACACGCTGACGTTGGCGCCCGATTGGTTGAGGGAGAGCCTCGGTTTCTTCGGGGGTGCCGGTCGTGCCGACGACCCCGATGTGCCGTGGACGATGACGGGCGTACGGCTCCGCAACACCGGCGCAGTGGAACGAAGCGTCGTCGTCTTGGTTGAGGTGCAGGATTCGTCGGGTGCCATCGCGCCTGGGTTTGCGACGAGAGTTCGCGACACCAGCGCTTCAGCGACGTCGGCCCGCGTCGCCGTTCCGCCATTCAGTGAGCGCGTCGCGGTCCTACCCGTGACCGTGCAGCGGGACGCGTTGGTCGCAGGCGACTGGAACCGCCAGGTGGAGGTCTGGGCGCCCGGTGGCATCGATCCGCTCGTGACACGCGTCGATCCGATTCGTGTCGGATTGGAAGGCGGGCGCGCGTGGGTAACGTTGGGGGTCGGCGGCTTGATGTCGCTCGTGGGTCTGGGTTTCATCACGACGGGCCTGGCGAAACGAGTCCAACAGTGGCGTCGCGTCGAGTTCGTCGTGATTGGGCTGCTTTCTGCGCTGGGTTTGGTGCATGCCGCGGGGGCGATGGCACTCGGGATGGGCCTGGCTTCAGTGTTGGGTCCTTTTGCGCCGTTCGTGCTTGGGGTCGTGGATGACGCGGTACGCACCGCGCTGATGGCGGTGTTGCTGACGTGGGTGCCTCGGGTGGGCGCGGCCACGGTTTGGTTGGCGCTGGGGGCGCTGCTTCGTTTGTTGACCCTGGGCAGCGTGCACCCGGTGGAACTGCTGTACTTGGGCGCCGCGGTGGCTTGCACCGAGCCCGCGTTGTGGGTGTTTGGCGTGACGCGGCGAGGCTTCGCGGACCTTGGGTTTGTTTCGCGTTGGCTTCGGCTTGGCCTCGCGCTCGCGGGACCTGGGGTGGCGCTGTCGCTCCTCTCTATGGCCGTAACGGTGACGATGTACCGCATGGATCTGCATCCGGCCTATGTTGTTGCCCTCGCGCTGGGTCCTGGCGGATTGTATGTCGTGCTTGCCGTGGGCCCCGCGCTCGTCGTTGCCGATCGCCTTCGTGCGGTCGCGCCATGAGTCTCGTTGCAGACCAACTGGCGTTTCGCCACGCGCTAGGGGGCGGCGTAGGCCCGGTGAATCTGGTGATTCCGGCCGGTCAGCGGGTCGTGTTGTGTTCGAAGTCGGGCGGCGGCAAGTCGACGCTGTTGCGGGCGCTTGGCGGCTTGGTCTTGCGCCACCGAACGGGTTTGTTGCGAGGCCGAGTGACGGTCTCCGGGCAGGACCCGGCGGCGCTGTCGTTGCCGGCTCGGGCTGCTTCGATTGGTTTTGTGCCGCAGGAGCCTTGGGACAGCTTTGTGTGCGGTACGTTGGGCGACGAAGTTGCCTTTGGTTGGTTGGCCGTGGGTGGGCCGCGAGAGCAGCGCGCCGAACGGGTGGCGTCGGCGCTCAACGCGGTGGGGCTGGGGCACATCGAGCTCACGCGGTCACCGATGGCGCTGTCGGGCGGCGAAATGATGCGGCTGGCGATTGCCGCCGCCCTGGTTCACCAACCGCGCTGGTTGTTGCTGGACGAGCCGCTGGCCTCGGCGGATGCACGCTCGGTGCGCCTGCTGCTTGCGCTGTTGTCGCAGCTTGCCGAGAACGGCACATCGGTGGTGTTGGCGGAGCACCGGTTGGATTGGGTGCTGGGCTGGGCCGATCGTGTCGTGGTCTTGCAGGGGGGCGAAGTCGTTGCCGACGGCCCGGTCGATCGGAGGGATCTCGCCTCCCGGGCGCTCGTCGATTGTCCGTTGCCAACACCTCGCGGCCGTCCCGTTTCCGGCCGGTTGTTGCTTCGTTTCCGAGGGCCGTTGTCTCGTGGAACCGTACAGGGGAGCGTGAGTGTGGACATTCACGAGGGGGAACGTTGGTTTATCCTCGGGATGAATGGCGCTGGCAAAAGCACACTGCTCGCGGCCCTCGTAGCGGGTACGACCGTAGCGGTGGTCGAGGTGCCCCAGGATGCTGACTTGGCTCTGTGTGGGTCGGACGTAGAGGACGAGGTGCCCGACAACGCAGTTCGGCAAGCGATTCGGCTGACGGGGCTGGGGGGTCGCCCCACGCTGGCCCTGTCTCGCGGAGAACGTGTGCGTTGTGCTGTAGGTTCGGCGTTGACGGCGGGCGCACAGCTTCTGGTCTTGGACGAACCGACTGCAGGACAAGATCGCGACGCCGTGGGCCTGTTGTTCGTTGCCGCCGAACGTTTTGGGCCGACCACCTGGCTCGTAGCCACGCATGAAGTCGAGTTGGCGATGGTGTGGGCCACGCACCTGCTGGTGCTCGGCGAGTCTGCGTGGGTCGGCACGCCGGAGGCGTTCCGAGCCTCCCCACCCTCGGGTTGGCCTCATGTGTGAATTGGACGCCCGCACCCGTATCCTCTGCGTGGCGGGTGTCGGCGTTGGCGGACTGTTTCTGGATCAGCCATTGGCGCTCGGGATCTGGGCGGCCGTTCCCACCGTGGCGGCCCTGTCCCGGATGGCTGCCGCGGTCAGGCCTGCGTTCGCCCTCGTTGTGCTGAGCCTCGTGTGGTCGGCAACGCTGTCCCAAGGCCTGTTCTATGGCGATGTTCCTCGTCACCCGGCTATGAGTCTGGGCCCGGTGACGTTGTGGAAGGAGGGACTCGGGTGGGGGCTGGTTCAGAGCCTGCGCATCGTGGCGTCGGCGTCTGCAGCGGCGTGGTTGGTCAGCGCCACGTCGCCGGACGCGTTGTTGCGCGGCCTGCTCGGGCTGCGCGTGCCGGCCGGTGCCGCCGTCATGGCCGTGGCCGCGCTTCGAACCTTGCCCACCGTTCTCTCGGAGGGCAAATCTGCGCTTCGTGCACGGCGGCAGCGTCGGCCTCGTGAGGGTCTCGTCGGTTTGTACTGGGTGCTCGTCCCGCTGGCGGCCCGCACACTACGCCGGGCCACGACCTTGGCAGAAGCGCTGGATGCTCGGGGTTTTGACCCTCTCGTTACGAAGCTGGATCCGCCTCAAGCCCTACCGAGACTCGACCGCGGGTTGCTCGGTGTCGGCATGCTCGGTGTGGCGGTTCTCGCGTTCGCGGAATTCCTCTGGCTGTTGAGGCAGTGGGGCCTGCTTTGGGACCCCAGGTTGGAAGTCTTCTACGTCGCAGCCACGCGTTGGTGGTGAACACCGGGACATCGGCAGTGTTAGGTGAGGCCCTGGAGGCGACATGTTCGTGTCGGCGGTATTCGTGTTCGGAATGGGTGCGTGCGGTTTGGCGCCTCCCAAGTACCTCGGCGAAGATAGCTACGAGTACTTTCCGTTCGACGGGACGCGCACGTGGGAATTCATCAATGCGGACCCCAACGTGTCGTACAAGTTGGTCGTGACCCAACTTGCGGAAACCACGCTGGTGGATGGCCGCAACGTGTACAGCATCGAGCACGCCGCGGAATGTGTCGCGGCCGATGAGGCCTGCGTCGAGGGCGCAATTCTGCGGACCGTGCGTTGGTCGAGTTCGGGAACCGACGGGGTCTTCATTCACGGCGTATTGGTGGGGGCTGTGGACGCGGTGTTCGACCCGGCCATCACAGTCGCGAGCGAGAAAATGTTAGTGGACGGGGAACCCTGGGAAACCGCCACCTCGGATGGTGACTGGACCAGCGACCTGACGCTGAAAGAGGTCTGCCCGGTGGTGCTGCAAGGCGACTGGGAATCCTGCTCCGTGTTTGAAGTGGAGGACGAGGGATCGTCGTCGGCGCATGCAGACATCGCGGGAACGTATTGGGCCAACGTGGGCTACAACGTCGTGGCCTTCGATCTGACCGACGACGACGTGGACCGCTGGGAGTTGTCATCCGTCGTTTGCGCAGAAAACGATCCGTGCGACGGCGTGTGGTAACGAAACGGTTTTCTGAGTGAACCGTTTTCCCGTAAGCATCGATGGAACCGACGGCGCTGCGCGTGCGACGACGCTGACGCTGGCGCGCGGGACCGTGACAACTCCCTGCTACATGCCAGTGGGGACCCAGGGCGCCGTGCGTTCCGTGTCGCCACTGCATCTCGCCGATACGGGCACGCAGGTGCTGCTCGCGAACACGTACCATTTGTCTCAACGACCGGGTGAACAACTCGTAGAGAAGGCCGGTGGGCTTCATCGGTTCATGGCGGTAGACCTGCCCATCCTCACCGACAGCGGGGGCTTTCAGGTCTTTTCGTTGGACAAGGAGGTGGACGAAGATGGCGTGCGGTTTCGCTACGAGGTGGATGGTCGTCCGACGACGCTCACGGCGGAGCGGTCGATGCAGATCCAGCAGGCGCTGGGCAGCGACATCGCCATGGTCTTCGACGAGTGTCTCGCCTTTGGGACGACACGGCCGTACGCGGAACAGAGCGTGGCCCGGACGTCGCGCTGGGAGGCCCGCTGCAAAGATGCGCATTCCCGCGCCGATCAATCATTGTTTGGCATCGTACAGGGCGGGTTCTGGGCGGATCTGCGCGCAACGAGCGCACAGGAGATCACCAACATTGGTTTCGACGGCTACGCCGTGGGCGGTCTTTCCGTGGGTGAGGGGCACGAGAAGATGAATCAGGTCCTGGATTGGACCGTTCCTTACCTTCCCGCCGATCGGCCCCGGTACTTGATGGGCGTGGGCAGGCCGGTGGACCTTGTTGAAGGTGTCGCACGTGGAATCGACATGTTCGACTGCGTGATCCAAACCCGGCATGCACGGTCAGGGGTCGTGTGGACGTGGCCGGGCCGACTGCGCCTCGGTGATCGCGACTTTCGTCGGGATTTCTACCCCATCGACACGAAATGCACCTGCTACACGTGCAAGACATTTAGCCGGGCGTACCTGCACCATTTGTTTCGGGTTGGCGAAATTCTGGCGGCGACACTCGCCTCGATTCACAACATCGCGTGGTTCCATCAGTTCATGGCGGCGATGAGGCAATCCATCCTGGAGGGTCGTTTTGAGACGTTCCGCAAGGAGGTCCATGCCGTGTGGCCGGTCGGGCCGGACCGAGAGCCGCCGGCGGAGCAGGAGGGGCGCAGCGTGGACGCGAGGAAGCGGACCCGATAGCCGCGGCCCCGCAGTGGAAGGCAAGTTTGGCGTCTGACGACCTGATTGAGATCGAGGGGATGATTAAAGAGGTGTTCCCAGGTGGGCACTTCCTCGTGTACACCGACGCTGGAACCGAGGTCCATGCCCACCTCGCGGGCAAACTTCGTCGCTTCCGAATCCGCGTCGTGCTCGGCGACAAGGTCACGGTGGCGGTGAGCCCTTATGACCTTTCGAAGGGCCGAATCGTCTTCCGCCACAAATAGAGCGGGTAGGCGGACCCCTTCAGGCGGCAGCTTCCGTTTTTGCAACGACGGCCGCGACCACAAGGTCGCCCGCGACGTTGACCGTTGTCCTGCACATGTCGAGGATCCGGTCCACGCCGATCAACAGGGCCAACGCTTCGGGCGGAACGCCGACCTGAGCCAGCACGAGCGCCACGAACGGCAATGACCCTGACGGAATGCCTGCAGTCCCGATCCCCGAGGCGATCGCCATGCCCATCACCTGGATCTGCTGTCCAAGCGTGAGGTCCACGCCGAAGACCTGGGCAAGGAACAGCACGGCGACGCCTTCGAAGAGCGCCGTCCCGTTCTGATTCGCGGTCGCGCCGACCGTGAGGACGAAGCTAGCGACCGAACGCGGAATGCCGAGTCCTGTCTCGGCGACCCGCAGCGCCGTGGGCAAGGTCGCATTGGACGAAGACGTCGAGAACGCCGTCAGCAGCACCTCTCGGGCGTCAGACCAGAATCGGATGGGGTTGCGGCCCGCGAAGATCAACAGGGGGGTGTAGACCCCGAACATCTGCACCAGCAGCGTGCCGATCACGAGTAAGGCGAAGGTACCGACGGCGAGGAGGAGATCGAAGCCGAAACTGGCGCCCAGGGTGAAGAGCAGAAGGCCTACGCAGACGGGGGCCAACGCCATCGCCCAACCCACGACCACGGTGGCGATGGCGAGCACGCCTTCGAGCAGATCCACCACGGGCTTGCGCCTCGCCTCGCCCACAGCGAGCAGCGCCATGCCGGTGAGCACCGCGGTCAGGAGCAGGCCGAGCATGTCCGGCGGGACGGCGGCGGCGGCGGCGATGGGGTTGCGTGGGAGCAGGTCGACGAGGATTCCGAGGGGCCCCTGATCCGACTGGGGCATCGCGGTGAGTTTGCCGGCGTCGGTCGCAAATCGGGCCACCAGGGCGTCGCGTGTGGCGGGATCGAGACGTTCGCCGGGGCGCACCAGGGCCGCGGCGCCGAGCCCGAGCACCACCGAGATGGTGGACACGAACAGCGTCAACAGCAGGGTTCGCCCGCCCATCCGTCCTACCCGCGTCAAATCCCCGAGACCGGCGACACCGGAAGCGACGGACGCAAACACCAGCGGCACAACGATGAGCAGCAACAGGCGCAGGAAAAGGCGCCCTCCTGGCTCGGCCACCTGATGGACGAAACCTTGAAGCGCGGGGTGGTCGGTCCCCAGAAGAGCGCGCGCTGCGAGGCCGCTCAACAGCCCCAGCAACGCGCCGATGGCGATGGCGCGTGGTCCGCGCATCAGTAGGAGCGCGGCAGGCCCATGTCGTGTTCTGCGACGTAGGACAGGATCAATTCATTGTTGATGGGTGCCGTCTGCAGAAGGCGAGCGCTTTCGAAAAGCCAGATGATGCCGTACTCTTCGGAGAAGCCGTAGCCGCCGTGGGTCTGAATCGCGCGGTCCACCGCCTCCATGACCATGCGGCTGGATTCGTACTTCGCGTGGTTTGCGTAGCTTCCGACCTCTCTCGGATCTTTCTTCACGTCGAAGGCCCACGCCGCCCGACGAACCAGGAGTTGGCACGCTTCCAGCCAGACCCGGGCGCGGGCAAGGGGATGGGCCACACCTTGGTAGGCGCCGATCGGGGTGTTGCGGAACAGCTTGCGGGTGTTCGCGTACTCGACGGAACGCTGGAGCGCGTAGCGTGCCATGCCGCACGCGATGGCGGCCGCGGTGATTCGTTCGGGATTGAGGCTGGTGAACATCACCATACTTCCCATGTCCGGTTCGCCGACGATGTCGCCGCCGTCCACGTACACGTCGTCGAAGTACACCATGGACTGCGTCATCCCTTCGATTCCGTGCGTGGGGATCGGGGTGAGCGAGATGCCGGGCGACTTCGTATCGATGAAAAACAAGGCCAGGCCGAACGCCTTGGGCAGCCCTTTGGCCTCGATGTCCTGCCGCGTTGTGGTTCGGCAGACGACCAACATCTTATCTGCGACGTCGGCGCCGGTAATGAAGGCTTTTTGACCGTTCAGACGCCACCCGGTTCCGTCGCGTTTGGCCGTGGTGCTCATGCGGAAGGCGTTGCTACCAGCGTCGGGCTCCGTGATGGCGAAACAACACTTGATGGCGCCATTCGCGATGCCAGGCAGCACCCGTTGCTTGAGGTCCTCAGACCCGGCGTTGAGAATTGCTGTCGCGTCCATGGTTCCCAACACGACGAAGGCGTTGCCGAATCCCAAAGCGGCCATTTCTTCAATCGCGAGGCTGGCAGCGACCAGACCGAGGCCGTTGCCGCCGTACGCTTCAGGGATGACACAACCCATCACGCCTTGGTCACACAGCAATTGCCACAAGTCGGCGGGGAATTCTTTGTCCACGTGCACCATGCGACGCCAACGGGCATGGTGTTCGGTGGTGGAGGCCAACGCGGTGCGAACGGCGTCAGCAACCATTCGTTCAGACTCGGTCGGGTCGAAGTTCACGGGTGCTCCGGGGTAGCACCCACATACAACGCGCGCCGACGCAGCGCCCCCGTTGGGCCCCTCGGACGGTCCATCCGTTCGAGGGAACCCTGGAGGGGCGTCCCAACCAGCCAAGGCCGGCACCCCATCATCGGAGTTCCGTCATTTCCCTGTAGGAAATTCAGCAGGGACGTGCGATGACCAGGATGACGATCACGATCATGAGCACCGTCGGAACTTCGTTGAGCAGGCGGAAAACGCGGTGGGAGGTCCCCTGCGGGTCTGCGAGGAGACGCAACCGGACGACGGTCGCGTGAACGTGATTTAGGACCAGCAACGCGACCGCGACGAGTTTGGCCCGCATGAACGCTTGGTCGAGAAGTGCGGGCTGTAGGACGAGCATCGTTGCGCCCGTGGCCAACGCCAACAACGCCGCTGGGTGCGTGATCGCGTGGAGCAACCGCCGCTCCATCACTTCGAAGCGGCTGCGAACGACGGGTTCCGCCTCCATCGCATGGTAGACGTAGAGGCGCCAAAGGTACAACAAACCAGCCATCCACGAGATGATGGCCATCACGTGCACGGCTTTGACCCAGAGGTACATGCAGTCTGATGTACGCCGGTCGGGTCGCGCAGGCGAGGGGGGTGAGGGCACCCCGAAAACGGGTTCGGGGCGCCCTGCGACGGCCCCCCCGAGCCGTTGCATTCCTACAGTAGGGGGCGATCCCCTGTGAGTCCACGGATAAACGGAAGTCTTTTGTGGGAAGTCGACGCGGCGCGGACGACGGATGTAGAACGCTGGGCCATGGACCTCGAACTGCTCCTGTCTGAACGATTCGGATTCCCTGCCTTTCGGCCTGGGCAGCTGGAACCCGTGGAGCACGTGACGGGTGGTGGCGACGCACTGGTCGTGATGCCTACCGGAGCTGGTAAGTCGCTGTGTTTTCAGGTTCCCGCGTTGGCGAGAGGCGGGACCACGATCGTGGTCAGCCCGTTGATTGCGCTGATGAAGGACCAGGTCGATGCGCTTGTGGCCAAAAGCGTTCGGGCGACGTTCCTGAACAGCTCGCTGGGACGAGAGGCTTACCAATCGCGCTGTGATGACGTCAAAGCCGGGCGGGTGGAGCTGCTGTACGTGGCTCCGGAACGATTCACTCCGGCCTTCCTCGAATTTCTCCGCACCGTCGACATCCGCTTGCTGGCGATCGATGAAGCCCACTGTGTGAGCCAATGGGGACACGACTTTCGACCGGAGTACCTCAAACTCGGACGCGTGCGCGAGGCGCTGAAGTGCCCGCCCACGATCGCGTTGACCGCGACCGCGACGCCCACGGTGCGTCTCGACATCTTGCGCGTGCTTGGCATCACGAATGCGCCGGTGTTCATTCGTGGCTTTGACCGAGAGAATTTGCTGCTGGAGGTCATCGCCGTCAGTGGCCGCAAGGAGAAGGAGTCTCTACTTCCCGAACTCGCGACCCCGGGTCCGACACTCGTGTATGCGGCGACGCGGGCGAACGTGGAGAAAGCGGGCGCTGCGCTGGCGGAAGCGGGTGTGAAGGCGGCCATTTACCACGCTGGATTGGATGGCGCGCAACGGACGGCGGTGCAAGAGGCCTTTCTGTCGGGAGCGATCAACGTCGTCGTTGCGACCAATGCCTTCGGGATGGGCATCGACAAACGGGACATTCGTGCCATCGTGCACGTGGACATGCCGGGTTCGGTGGAGTCGTACTACCAGGAGATTGGCCGCGCGGGTCGAGATGGTCGAACGAGTCGGGCGGTCCTGTTGCACCACGCGAGCGACGCCAAGATCCACGAGTTCTTTATTGACGGCTCCCATCCCCCCGCTGAGTGGGTGTTTCGGATGTGGGAGCACTTGGTGGACCGAGGCGAGAACCCAGTGTTCGCCACGCTCGACGACCTCGCCCTGTGTTTGCCGTCGGAAGGAGGGGAACGCGCGGCGGGCGCGTGTATCCACACGCTGGTGCGAGAAGGACGGGCGCGACGGATTCATTCGACCGACCGCCAAGCCCAACTCGTTCGCGTGGCCGCCGTTGGCCCTGCCGTGTCGGGCCTGAGGGCGAAGGTGTGGCGACGCGTCATTGAATCCGCCCCGGAGCTGGGCGACCGCGTCTCGTTTCAGCCGGACGATTGGGCCGGGGAGTTGGGGATTGAGCGAGACGCACTCGTGTCCGCGTTGCGCGCCTTGGACGAACGCGGACTCATTCAGTACCAGGCGGCAGATCGCGTAGGCGGTGTCGAGCTGATCGGGCCAGAGGAGCCCCTCAAGTTGGACGAGGCGCGCTTACGCGACCTTCGGAATCGGGAGTACGCGCGCCTGGACAAGATGTGCGCCTATGTGGGTGCGCCGTGTCGGCGTCGCTACTTGATTGCCTACTTTGGCGAGACACCGGCATTTGAGCGTTGCGGCACCTGCGATTCATGCCGTGCGGGGCGCCCACTCAACGAGGAGCGCGTGCTGTCGCCGGACGAAGAAGCAGCAGTCGTCAAGGTCCTCGCCTGCCTCGCACGCATGAACCGGGCGAAAGCCCAAGAGGCCTGGGGCGTGGACCTGCTGACCAAAGTGCTCGTTGGGTCGTCGGAAGAGAAGGTGCGCAAGTGGGGATTTGGCGCGCTTTCAACCTTCGGGATTCTCAAGACCTGGACGACGGGCGAGGTCGGGGAGCTGATCGATACGATGGCGGAGGTGGCGTTGTTGGAAATGCGGCGAACGACAAGACGAATCGAGGGGAAGGAGCGCACGTACCGGGAGGTGGCGCTGCTGCCGCGCTCCTGGGCAGTGATGCGCCGGGAAGAAACGGGTTTGGTGCTGCCCTTTCCCATGGGAGCGCGGGCTCGGTTGTCTCGACAGCAACCGCACGTCGCGACCAAAGCAGCGAGGCCTGTGACGGTGGACGCTGTGGGACAGGCGCTTCGTGACGTGCGCACGCGGCTGGCGGCATCGCGGGAGGTGCCTGCCTATGTGGTGGCGTCGAACCAGACCCTGGACGAGATGGCGCGGCTGCGACCGCTGTCGCGTCGGGCTTTGCAAGAAGTGCATGGCATGGGCCCGATCCGCGTGCACCTGTACGGGGACGCGTTTTTGGAAGTGCTCAAACGCGCCGACGTCTAGACCTCGAACAAGCTGTCAGCTGTCAGCCGTTAGCGGTTAGCTCGAACGAACCGTCCCAATGGACTGCGCGACTGGACGTGGTGTGCGCTTTCAGGTGAAGCGCTCGACTACGCTGCCGCGGCGACGGGCATAGCTCTGCCTTTCAGGGTG
>CAMASI010000016.1 GCA_945861065.1 Klebsiella pneumoniae
ACGCATCGGTCCGGTAAGGAGCAGCTCGATCGCGTCGTGGCGATGCTCGTAGCCTTGGCGAAGAAGCTCCAGAATGATCGCTGACGCTTCCAGGGGCGACGCCGGGAGCGGGGTCGGGAGCGGGACCGGGAGCGGGACCGGGAGCGGGCCGGGCCCGGCTTGTGGGGATCGCGCCCTGCCGCGGGTGATCGAAGCTAAGCCTCGGGTACGGCTTCGACGACCAGCGCTCCACCTCGCACATCCACGGTCACGCCGCCATCGGGCAATACGCTCCCCGAGATGATCGCTCGGGCCACCCGTGTCTCGACCTCGCGCTGCAGGGTGCGTTGCAACGGCCGGGCGCCGAAGACCGGGTCGTAGCCCTGTTGTGCGATGAGTTGCACTGCGGCATCCGTTACCGTCAGTGTGATGCGCTGGTCGGCGAGGCGCAGGGACAGGCGGTCCAACATCTTGCGGACGATTGCCGTGATCTCGTCGATACGAAGTGGCTTGAACAGGATGATATCATCGATTCGGTTGAGCATTTCCGGGCGGAAATGTGCCCGGAGCGCGGCCTGCACGGAAGCGCGTGCGGCGTCGGAGATCTCGCCATTTCGATCGATTCCCTCCAACAACGCGGCCGACCCTAGGTTGCTGGTGAGAATAACCACGGTATTCTTGAAATCTACGACCCGTCCCTTTCCATCGGTCAGGCGCCCGTCGTCCAACAGTTGCAGTAGGACGTTGAAGGCCTCAGGGTGCGCCTTCTCCACCTCGTCCAGCAGGATGACGGCGAAGGGGCGCCTGCGAACGGCTTCGGTGAGCTGACCGCCGTCGTCGTGGCCGATATACCCGGGAGGTGCGCCGATCAGCCTGCTGACAGCGTGTTTCTCCATATATTCCGACATGTCGATTCGAACGAGGGCGGTTTCGCTATCGAAAAGGGCATGCGCCAATGCCTTGGCGAGTTCGGTTTTTCCTACGCCTGTAGGTCCAAGGAACAAGAAACTCCCGATGGGACGCCTGGGGTCGGATACGCCAGCTCTCGCTCGCAACACTGCGTCGGCGACCTTCTGCACCGCTTCGTGCTGACCAACGACCCGTTGATGAAGCACCTCGTCGAGCTTGAGTAGTTTTCCCCGCTCAGACTCGGCGAGTTTCGTCACGGGGATGCCGGTCCACTTGCTGACGACACTGGCGATTTCTTCCTCCCCGACCGCTTCTCGAAGCAGCGTGGGCCCCTCGTTCTTGAGCGCCAATTCGGCCGCTTCGAGTTGTTTCTCCAGGTCAGGCAATACGCCGTATTGGAGACGGGCAGCCTCGTTGAGATCGTAGACGCGTTGTTTCTCTTCGATTTGCCTTTTGGCGACATCCAATTGTTCTCGCAGGGAACGAACGGCGCTTATTCGGCCCTTTTCGAAATTCCACCGCGCAGCCAGTGCGTCCCTGTTCGAGCGCAGGTCGCCGAGGTCCTTCCGAAGGGCGTCCAACCGCTCCAGGCTGCCGACGTCACCCTCGTCGGCCAGCGCCCGTTCCTCGATTTCGAGTTGCAATACGCGGCGATCTACGGAATCGAGTTCGGTTGGTCGGGAGTCGATTTCAGTTCGGACGAGAGCGCAGGCCTCGTCCACGAGGTCGATGGCTTTGTCTGGAAGAAAGCGCTCTGGAATATATCGATCGGCGAGCCGAGCGGCGGCGACCAAAGCGCCGTCGTGGATTCTTACCCCATGATGAACTTGAAAACGTTCTTTGAGGCCGCGAAGAATGCTGATCGTGTCGGGGACCGAAGGCGCCGCGATCAACACGGGCTGAAATCGGCGCTCAAGCGCAGCGTCTTTCTGCAGGTGCTTACGGTATTCGTCCAACGTCGTGGCGCCGATACAGTGCAATTCGCCGCGAGCCAACATGGGTTTGAGCAGGTTCGCCGCGTCGGCCGCGCCTTCGGCTGCGCCTGCGCCGATGACCGTGTGCAATTCGTCGATGAACAGCAAGACTCTGCCTTCGGCCTGCTTGATCTCCTGCAGAACGGCCTTGAGGCGCTCCTCGAATTCCCCTCTGAATTTCGCGCCGCTGATGAGCGATCCCATGTCGAGCGACCAGACCGTGCGATCGCGCATCCATTCGGGCACGTCGCCAGCCACGATTCGCTGCGCCAAACCCTCTGCGATTGCAGTTTTGCCGACGCCGGGTTCTCCGATGAGCACGGGGTTGTTTTTCGTCTTTCTCGACAGGATACGAACAACGCGCCGAATCTCCTCGTCTCTCCCGATGACCGGATCGAGTTTGCCTTGCCGCGCCAGCGCGACGAGGTCCGAACCGTAGCGAGCGAGTGCGTCGTAGGTCGCTTCCGGGTCTTGGGTCGTGACCCGTTGGTTGCCTCGAATCTCCCGAAGCGCCGCAAGTACGCGGTCGGCGTCGAGGTTGAGGTCGGTGAGAACGGCGCCACCTCGGCTTCGTTTGTCATCCAACAACGACAACAGCAGGTGTTCGACGCTGACAAAGCTGTCGGTGAGGCGCTTGCTGTGGTCTTCCGCGCGCAACGTCGCCTCATGGAGGGGTCGGGACAGGCCGGGCTGGCCGCCCCCGGAAGTCCGCGGACGTGACGCGAGCGCCTTTTCGACACGCTCTTGAAGAACTCTGGTCTCGACGCCCGCTTTCTGGATCAGCCTGGGGACGAGGTCATCGGCGTTCGCGCACAAAGCTGCGAGAAGGTGGTCGGTGTCGACCTCGGCGTGGCCACGTCGTACGGCAACGGCCAACGCTTCCTGTACAGCGGCGAGAGACTTGCGCGTGAACTTCTCCGGGTTCATGGGGACGACTCCGTGTGAATCAAGTCATGAGGGTGTGTTAGGCACGCGATGGCGGGAGAAAAGGGGGGCGGCTGGACGCCCGATGCCATAGAATCCCGGCATGCTTATGCTCATGCTGCTGAATGCTTGCGGACCTTCCGGTACCGACGTCACCGGGGAAGGCGAGGGGACGACCGATACGGTCGCGCCGCCCACCACGGACACGGACCCTGCCGAAACCGATCCGCCCACCGATACGCACACGACTTCCACGTTTGATGCCGAACTGAGCGCGTTGTGCGTCAACGAGTTCATGGCTGGCAATGCCACGGCCTTGCCCGGCAATGGGCTGTACCCAGACTGGATTGAACTGCACAATTCCGGCACTGATTCCGTGGACCTGAGCGGTTGGACGCTGAGCGACAACGCCGACGAACCGGGCCTCTTCGCTTTTGACGATGGGACCACGTTGGCGGCCGGCGCTTTTCTGCTGTTGTTCGCGGACGGCGACACGTTCACGGATGACCACGTCAACTTCAGCCTCAGTGCAGGCGGCGAACTGATCGGGTTGTATGCCCCCAATGGTGACGGCGAGGTCGTCAACTTCGGCGCTGTCAACGACGATATGGCCGCGGCCCGTTCCACAGACTGCTGCGTCGGGAGTGAATGTTGGGACGTCGTGGCGTGGGGAACGCCGGGCCTCAGCAACCTGACGACCCCCGTCCCTCCCGTGATCACGACTGAGACGGGAGATTCGGGGCCCTGACGCCCGTCAGCCTGCTTCGAAGGTGAGCGCGAGGTCCCACGTCGCGAGGTGCTCTAGGAAACGTTCCGGCGGTACGCCGACTTCCAACCGCACCCCTCCCGGTTGGGTTTCGCCGAGCGCTGCCATCCAGGTCACCACAGCCGCAGGGATGGCAGTACACCGCTCCATCGCCGTAAAACCCGTTGTGTCGTCCTGACGGTCCACCAGGGTGAAACGGCCGAATCCCGGCGCCTCGGCCACGAGCACGACGAGGTCCTTGGCTCCCGGGCGTGTAATGCGGGGCCCGAGCAGGGCTGCCAGCACGTCTCTTGGGAGAGTGGCTTGCCCGCGGACGTCGATGGCGTCGGTGTCGAGCAGGCCTAGCCGATCCCACGCGCGAACCTGATCCCAGTGGCCCGGCCAGCGCAGCGTTCGATACTCAAACGTCTCCAGGCGACCCGCGAATGACTCCGCGGCAGTTCCGATTCCGCCGCTGGTTCGAGACGATTCCAGTGCCCCGAGGCCAGGGACGTGTACGGCTCGGGGTGCGTCGAGCGTGGGGACACGAATCACGCGGCCGCTTTCAACGATTTCGGCCTCGCCGCTGTACTCGTTGAGCAGACCGCCCAGGCTGAACACCAAATGGTAATGAAAAGGCGGTTCGGGATTCTGTGGCAGCCCGCCGCACAAAACACTCACGGACTTTGCTTGTGGAAACCTGCCCAACAACACAGCCGCCAACGTGGTTCCCAGGCCAGGCGCCAACCCGCAATCTGGGATGAGCGACACACCTGCGGACCGTGCCGCTGCGCTACTCGCCAGGATGGACCGAGAAACGGCTGTGTTCCCACCGAGGTCCACGTAGGAGGCCCCGGCTTCGATAGCAGCCCGAGCGACGGGAGGATTGAGGCCGTAGGGCGCGCAGCTTAGGACGGCCTTTGCGCCTTTGAGGTGGACGTCGAGCGAGCCGGGGCGCGTAGCGTCTGCGACGCCAGAGCTGACCAGGCCTCCGGGCCCGAGCGTGCGAATCCGGTCGGCGGCGCGCCTGGCTCTGCCACCATCGACGTCCACAATCCGGACTTCCGTCGCTCCCATTCGCCGCAGCGCCCACGCTGCGCAGGTTCCTTGCATGCCGGCGCCTACGACGGTCACGACCATGACATCCTCCGGGCCGGCCGCCTAACGAGGCGTTGCCGTGCAGCGCCGTGGGCGCGATAGGCGCGCGCATGTTTCGTCGTCTGTTCATCGCCAATCGCGGGGAGGTCGCTGCGCGGGTCGCGCGAACCGCTCGATCCATGGGAATCGAAGTGGTGGCGGCGGTCTCCGACGCCGACCGAGGAAGCGCTTGGTTGGCCGACGTCGACCAGGTCGTCGCCATCGGCGGTCCACGCCCTGTGGAGAGCTACCTCGACGCCGATGCCCTGATCGCAGCCGCGGTCCGGACGCGGTGTAGCGCTGTGCACCCTGGCTGGGGTTTTCTATCGGAAAATGCCGCTTTTGCGGTTCGCGTCGAGGCTGCCGGCTTGACTTTTGTGGGTCCAACCGGCCGCTCGATGCGCTTGATGGGCGACAAAGCCGAGGCCCGTCGCACGATGGGCGCCCTCGGGTTGCCGTTGATTCCGGGCAGCACGGAGCCGCTGGACGGACCCGCAGCGGCCCAGCGCGTTGCGGACCGCGTCGGCTACCCGGTCTTGCTCAAAGCGGTCGGTGGCGGCGGCGGCCGTGGCATGCGAGTCGCCGAGGGCCCCGAACAGCTTGTGGCGGCGTACACGGAGGCGTCGTCGGAGGCCCTTTCTGCCTTTGGTGACGGGCGGATGTACCTGGAAAGGCGATTGACGGGTTGCGCTCACGTCGAAGTACAGGTGCTTGGTGACGGTCGGGGAAGTGCGATTCACCTGGGCGAACGTGAGTGCTCGCTGCAACGACGACATCAAAAGGTGTTGGAGGAGAGCCCGTCTCCTGGGCTGACCGAGGCGGAACGGGCGCACGTGTTGCCGCTCGTCGCCGATGCTGTGGGGCGCGCAAAGTATCGCAATGCGGGTACCGTCGAAATGTTGCGGTCGGCCGACGGGCATTTGTATTTCATGGAAATGAATACCCGCCTGCAGGTGGAGCACGCGGTCACCGAGGCGGTCACCGGCATCGACCTGGTGGCGTGGCAGTTGCGGATCGCTGCCAACGAGCCGCTACCCGACTCCCCGAGCCGACAGGGTCATGCCATTGAATGTCGAATCAACGCCGAGGACCCGGACGACAACTTTCGGCCATGTCCGGGCATGGTGACCCGATTGAGCCTGCCGGAAGGCGTCGGCGTCCGTGTCGACACCCATTTGCGTTCCGGTGACCGAATCCCGCCGCAATATGACTCGATGGTTGCGAAAATCGTGTGCTCTGGGCCCGACCGGCCTACGGCCTTGGCGCGGATGCGTGCCGCGCTGGCCGCGACGCAGGTGCACGGAGTGAAAACAAATATTGGGCTTCATCAGCGAATTCTGAATTGGTCGGAATTTGTCGACGGGCGGGTAGACACTGGATCGCTGGAGCGTTGGCTCGGTCGCACGTAGAGCCTGCGTTAGTCGGCCTCATGGCCAACGTATCTCTCCGCTCCATCGGCACCGACTTGTCTGTGTTGCTGCCGCAATCGGAACGCGACGCGGCACGTTTGGTTCAGGACGGTCTGGATCGAGCGCTTGCCGAGAAGGTCGCGATCGTGCACGACGGGTGGGGCGATGACGCCCGCGGCCGGGTGCACGAGAAAGGCAAGTGGACGACCTGGGAGCGCATTGACGCGCTGGTTGATCCCGGGACCGACCTGTTTGAGTTGGGCACGCTCGTCAATTGGGGAAGGTCGTTCGCGGGCAGCAAGCGCCAGGCGCCTGGGGCGGGCGTCATTACGGCCATCGCCACGGTGCACGGCCGTCGTGTCATCGTCATTGCCAACGACAATACAGTCGCAAGCGGCTCGTGGTGGCCACTCACACCCGAAAAGATTCAACGTGCCCAGGAGGTCGCGCTGCGCCTCCGGCTTGCCGTCGTGTACCTCGTAGACTGCTCGGGCCTGTTTTTACCCGAACAATCGCGTTCTTTCCCCGGTCGTGTGGGGGCGGGACATATCTTCGCCATGAATGCGCGCCTCGCCGACGCGGGTGTCGCCCAAATCGCGGCGGTCAGCGGAGATTGCATTGCGGGTGGTGGCTACATGCCCATCATCAGCGATCGCGTTGTGATGACAGAAAGCGCGTACATGGTCATCGCAGGCGCAGCACTGGTCCGCGGCGCAAAGTCGCTCAAACTCACCAGCCTCGACATTGGCGGCCCGGAAGTGCATGTGCATCAATCGCATGTAGCCGACGCGCGTGTGCCCAACGATTCGGCCGCAATCGCCTGGGTGCGCGCGGAGGTGAACAAACTTCCGACGTCGTCTGCCGACTTTTGGCGGCATGGCGCGGAACCGAGCACGCCCATGTTCCCGGCGACGGACCTGTCGACCTTGTTGCCTGCCGACAACCGGCATGGGTACGCGATCGAAGAGGTGCTGGCCCGGCTCCTAGACGACAGTCTGTTTCACGAGGTGCTACCCGGCGTCGGCCGCGAAATGGTGACCGGTGTCGGGCGCGTTTGCGGTTTGTGGTGTGCCTTCGTTGCGAATCGCCAGGGACTTATCGATGAGCCGGGAATTGGGCGTAGACCCGGAGGAGCACTCTATCGGGAAGGCATCGCTAAAATCTCGGCTTTTGCGAGGACCGCCGGGGAAGACGGCCTGCCGCTCGTGTGGCTGCAGGATATTTCTGGATTTGATATTGGCGTAGACGCTGAGCGCCTCGGCTTGCTCGGATATGGTTCTAGCTTGATTTACACCAACAGCACGCAGCGAAGCCCCGTATTTACCATACTCCTGCGGCGCGCTAGCGGTGCTGGGTATTACGCCATGCACGGACTTCCGTTTGAGCCAGTCGTCCAGTTGGCAACGCCGAATACTCGGTTAGCGGTCATGGATGGCCGCACACTCGCTATCGCTGCCTACAACAGCAAGCTGGACGACAATTTCGAAATCGCCTCCTCGGACCCGGCGGAGCGCGCGGCCGTAGAGAAAGGCATGGCGGAAACCGCAGCCAGAATTGAGTCCGATATGGATCCCATAGCTTCGGCCGCCCGAATGGATGTGGACGAAGTGGTGCCGCTCCACCGGCTCCGCGCTTGGTTGGAATGTCTGGTGGAGTCGTCGTGGCAAGGAATGGGTGTGCGTCGGGTGAAGAATCCCCGGATCTGGAGCCTGCACGATCTGGAAGTCCTGGGTCGCGGTCGTGAGGCCCCTGGAGCGCCGCTGACCGCAGTGCTTTCCGATAAGGGTTTGTTGTCCCCCACGGTCGGGGAATTCGTTCCTGCGCTTGGGACCGGTGCGCCCGTGGTGGCGGGTACTAGGCTCGGCACGCTGTCGAGGTCGGGCGTGGTTCATGCAATCCTCTCCCCCGAAGGGGCCAGTGGCGACGTACTGGCCGTGCACAGCGGATTTGTGGAACGAGGATCCACCGTGGTCCGCCTTGGAGCGGCGGAACGGTCCGGCGCACCCGTGGTCGTGAACGCCACGGAGGTATTAGACGGCGTTGCGGTTTTGGCCGACACGGACGGCACGCTTTGGCTTCGACCCACGCCCGGTGCCCCGTTTTTTGCCCCGATGGGTGGCAACGTTGAGATGGGGGCGACGCTTGCGCTGATCGAAGTGATGAAAACATTTACGCCGGTTCGGGCGCCATTCGCCGGAACCGTGACAGCCGTAACTGCATTGGATGGTGCTGCTATTTCAAATGGGGCCGTGCTTTTTCGTTTGCGACATTGAATCGGTTATTTTGTGTGGCACGCTGCCCAAGTCGCGCCGACGCCGATGTCCACCCGCAGGGGCACGGACAGCTGCACGACATTCTCCATTTGTTTGCGAACGATCGAAACCGTGGCGTCGATTTCGTCCACCGGCGCCTCATAGACCAACTCGTCGTGGATCGAGAGCACGAGATTTGCGTGCAACGCTGACGACAAAAGGTCGCGTTGAATGCCGAGCATAGCCAACTTGCACAGGTCAGCGCCCGATCCCTGCACGCTGGTATTGACGGCGATTCGTTCGCCATAAGCGCGCTCGTCGGCGTCATTCGATACCAACTCTGGGATTCTGCGCCACCACCCGAGCAACGTACGGACACCGCCCGTGGCAACTGCGTTTGCTATTGTTCGTTCTTTCCATTGGCGGATCGTGGGCCAGGCCGCAAAAAATGCTTCGATGAACGCGCGGGCGGTGGGTGGCGCTACGCCAAGCTGCTCGGCAAGCGCCGCCGCGCCTTGCCCGTAAAGCGTCGCGAAATTCACCGTTTTTCCGACGTTGCGCTGATCGTGATCGACCGAATTCTCTGAAATGCCGAACAAGGACGCGGCGGTGCGTCGGTGCACATCGTCTCCGGCGACGTAGGTCGCCACGAGCGTAGGGTCTGCGCTCAGGTGGGCGAGCAACCGGAGTTCGATTTGCGACCAGTCGGCCCCGATCAGAACGCAGCCCGGGGAGGCGACGAAGGCGGAGCGGACGTCGTCTCCAACTGGGGTCCGCTGCAGGTCAGGCTGGGTGGTAATGAGTCGGCCAGCGGCGCCGACCGTCTGCTGCCAGGTCGCCCGGATGCGTCCGTCCGGGAACACGGACTCGCGGAGCACCTCTGTGGTTGCGTCGATCAGTTTTGCGGCCTCTCGCCACGCCAACAGGTCGTCGATGAAGGTCGGTGCATATTTACGGAGACGCCGTAGGGTCGCCGCATCCGTTGCGTACCCGGTCTTGGTCTTCCTTTTCACGGGCAGGCCGAGATCGGCATACAAAATGGTTTCGAGTTGCCGGAGTGAGCCTGGATTGAACATTTTTCCGGCCTGGTTATGCAGCCTCGTCGTAATGATGTCGCGGTCGACGGCGAGCCGGGCTCCCAACTGGTTAAATACGGCGAGATCGAGCCCAATGCCCTGTCGCTCCATGTCCGCGATGACCGCCGAAACGGGGAGCTCCACGTCCATTAGCCGTCCATAAAGTCCCGCATTGAGCAACCTGGGTTTGAGCTCTCGCCACAGGTCGCCGACGGTATCTGCAAGGTGCGTGGCGTAGGCCGCGAGGCGTCCCACCGGCAAATCGGCGAATTTACGCACATTTCCACCGGTGCCGACCATGGCGGCGACGGGCTGGATGGCACGATGCAACCATTCGCGAGCGCATTGTTCGAGTCGATGTGGCACACAAAGGGTGGGATCGAGCAAGTAGGAGGCGATTGCGGTGTCGCCGACCACACCCCGCAGCGTCACGCCGTAGCGAGCAAGGGCGACAGTTGCGAGTTTGGCCTCGTGAAGCACCTTCGGCCGTGAGGGGTCCTCCAACCATGGCTTTGCCCGGCTCAGGAGCGTGCCGGGTACACAAATGGCGCGCCCGGAGCTGGGCGACACGCCCAACGCAAGGACCTCCCCCCGAAGGTGCCCGGTCCACTCGAAGACGACCTGCAGCGCGACTTCACCGTTGCACTCGTTGGCGAGAGCGGCGTCTACCGCATCAGGCGTGTCACACACCCAGTGTTGGGCTGGGGCGGCGCGCCGGGCGGGTTCCGGTGCGAGAAATCGATGAAACTCGAGCCGACGGTATACGGCGTTCAGCCGGTCGACGTCTGCGTCGGGCAGGCGGAGGTCGGCGATCGCGGGCACATCGACGTCGACTTTGAATGCGACGAGGGCGCGGGAGATGCGGACTGCGTCGGGGTCCAGTCCGGCCTGGAGACGGCTCGGAAGCGTGATGCGTGCCAGGAGCAGCGCGTCGAGTCCGCCAAAGCGCAGCAGCGCCTCTGCGGCGCTCTTGGGGCCGAATCCGGGCGAGCCGGGCACCCCGTCTGCGGCGTCGCCGACCAGCGTGAGCCAATCGGCGAACAATTCGGGTGGCACTCCCCATTTCTTGCGGACGAGCGTAGAATCATATTTGATTTCTGCCGTAGAATCATAGAGGGACACGGAAGGGCCGACGAGCTGTGCGAAATCCTTGTCTCCAGACACGATCCACACCTCGTGCTTGTCCGCGAGTGCGAGGTGCGCGAGCGCCGCGATGACGTCGTCGGCTTCGACACCAGGTCGGCGAACCACGGGGTAGCCGTGGGCCGTCACCAGTTCCTCCACCAACGGAATTTGCTGGCGCAGCGCTTCCGGCATCGGTGGACGATGGGCCTTGTAGCCGGGAAACAGTTCGTGCCTCCAGTTCTTTCCGCCCGCGTCGAATACGACCGCCCCAAACCGAGGATGCCGACCCAGGCTCAGTTTGCGAAACATTGTGGCAAAGCCGAACACCGCGCCCGTGGGGATTCCCGAGGTTGTTTTGAGGTCTCCTGGCATGGCGTGCCAGGCGCGGTACAGGAGCCCTGTTCCGTCGATCAGGGCGACGCGCTCCCGATTCCCAGTCGCACTCACTGGGGTTGTCGCCGGTCCAGCCGCCACAAGGTGCGGGATGTATTCGGAATGCAGACGCGCTCCGCCACGTCGAATTGGGTACGCATTGCGGCTTGGAAACCATCCTCATGGTAATCGGAGAAAATATCCTCCCGTCCTGACAACATTCGAATGACCTGCGAATCGTCCTTTGGAACAAATTCGATGACGACGTGGCACGCGATCGAGGCGAGGAAGGCTGCCAAGTGTACGAGCGGCACGTTGTTGCCGATCACCAGGTGGTGGACGAGGGCGAGGGCCAAAGCGACGTCGGCAGGGCCTCGCTCGACCAAGCCCGCGCGTTCCTTCTCGGCCCAACCTTGGGAAGGTGAGGGGTTGGAGAAATCCGCGAGCAGGTGAACAACCCGGGTTTCCTGATTTCCCGTCGATTCCTGAAAACCGAGCTGGACAGCTAACGGGTCGATGTCGAGGGCGACGCCGTAGCTACCCGTCGGCAACGCCGCCTTCAGCATCCGACCGGTATTCCCGCCGAGGTCCCACACGATGCCGTTGGCGGGGCACCGCGCGACCAACTCTGTGACGAGGCGTTCTTTCGCGGAGATGGCGTCGCCGCTGTAGTTTGTTTCTGAATAGTAGCTGCCCCACGTCGTGCCTTTGGGCCGCCAAGAAAGGCCGGAAACGATGGATCGCAAACTGTCCAACAGGCCGAGCAGCCCGGTTTTGGACACCGACGCCCGTTTTGCGGCTTTTCCACGCGCGATCTGGGAATCACTGTCGGTCGGCTTTGTCTTGAATCGCGCGTGGCCATGCAGATGCACGAGCAGGCCAGGGCTGAGCCAGGAATGCCAGGGCAGTAGTGAGCTTGTGAGGTCCAATGGCAGGCCATCGATATGACTTCGTAGCAACGACGCCAGGCGAACGTCGACCCGAGCCATCAATGCGAGCGGCGCGAGGAAATGGCGGCAAAACTGTCCGTAAGCGACCCAGGGCTCACCTTCCCGGTACGTCCCGAACGAGAGCGTGTCGATGAAGACCGGCGCAGCGCCCCGAAACTGGACGTTGTAGCCGCTGGCGTCACGCAGGACCATTCCGTGGGCTAGCGCAGCGATTGCGACGTCGATGGTGAGCACAGCGGCGGCCTGCAGCGCGCCAAATGGCCATTCGAAGGGCCAGCTTAGGAAGCGTAATTGCTCCGGCCTCAATATTTTGTGGGCGCCGTGTCCTCCGGGCTCCTCGACGTGTTCAACGAGCAAGCGCCGAGCGACGAGCGCAGCGTAAAGGCCCGACGACATCAGCCGGTCGTAGTCTTCGCCGCCTGCGGGCTGGACCTGCCGGAAAACCACGCCGTCTCGGAGAAATACAAACCCGTGCGGGTCGCGAAACGAACCGGGAACACGAATCAAGGCGCGGACGGAGGTGAGGGAGGCTTGCTCCGCGAGAACCAAGCTCGGATATTCGCCCAGTAGGCCTTCAGGACGAAGGCTCCGCTGAACAGCGCGGCCGCAGCGGCCTGAAAGAGCACGCTCGCCGACCCCGCGTCGAGGTAGGCCACGGCCGAAGCAGGCAGTGCCACGCCGAAAAGTACGAGGGCGAGTGTGCGGGCGAGCGGCATGCGCGATTCTATGGCGACGCCACGCCTGTGACAACCCAGGGGCGTTAGCTGCGCCTGCGTGACGAGACGAGTACGGATACCCCCACCGGTTGCAGTCGCCGTCTACACGGTCTTTGCCGTGTACGTGCACAACGCCGACCAGGTCAGCTTTGCGGAGGCGGGCCGCGCGTTGGGCGTAGCAGCGGTGATTGGGGCAGTGCTGTACGGGTTTTGTCGATTGGTTTTTGGCAGCACCGAAAAAGCCGATGTGCTCGCTTCGGCGTTGGTGTTGGTGTTTTTCTGCCACGGCCATGCGGTGAATCTGTTCACGACCTGGTTTGGGCGATGGGCGTCGGAAGTGCCCACAGTGCTCGAGGTTCTTGGTTTCCTGGGCTTGATGGCTTGGGTCGTACGTCGGCGCCTTGGCGTCGCCACGTTCGCCAAGGGGATCACGAGCGTGTTCGCCGGGTTATTCCTGGTGGCCAGCCTGATGTTGCTCGGTGGCGAGGTCACCCGAAGCGGCTTCGGCAACCGTCGCGACGCCTCAACAGGGAAGGCCGGTGGCCGAATGCCGGACATTTACTACCTCATTCTGGACGGGTACGGTCGCGAAGATACCCTTCGCGAATATGTGGGGTTCGATAACGCGCCGTTCCTGCAAGAGTTGAGGCGACGCGGGTTCTTCATTGGCAAGCAGAGTCGGTCCAACTATGGCCAAACACTGCTTTCTTTGGCGTCTTCGCTGAACCTTGAGCTTCTTGATCCGACCTTGGGGGCGTCCAAGAAACAACCGGACTTCGGCGTGGCGACGAGGATGGTCAAACGAAATGAGGTGATGTCCTATTTGCACGACCGCAACTACGAAATCGTGGCGATTCCCTCTGGATTTCAGGGAACCGACCCAATGCCTCAGGTCGACGCCACGTGGTGTCGTCGTAAAGGCACACTCAGCGAGTTCGAGCGAATGATATTCGACCTAACAGTGCTCGCCCGACTCGCTCCGGCCTCGGTCGTGTCCGACTCCTATGATCGCCACCGGGAGACCATTCTGACCGCGTTCGAGTGTCTGCGCACGTCAGTAGCCCACGCTTCTACCCGTCCCAGTTTCGTATTTACGCACGTCGTCGCACCTCATCCCCCATTTGTCTTCGACGAGACGGGTGCGTCCGCGCCGCACGTGGGCCCATTCAATCAACTCGACGGGAAACCTTTTTACGGTCGGCGTGCCGCATACCAGAAAGGATACGGTGCGCAGTTACGTTTTCTGAACACCCAGGTCCTCAAGGCCATCGACGGAATATTGAGCGACTCGGCTGCGGACAATCGTCCGATCATTTTGATTCAAGGGGACCATGGTCCGGCGTCGCATTACGACCCGAAAGGGCTCGATCCCGACTATGTGCGGGAACGTATGGCGGTTCTCAATGCGTGGTACGTTCCACCGGGCGTTGAGCTGCCCCTATACGACAGCGTGACGCCCGTGAATGCGTTCCGCCTGATATTCAACGCCCTGTTTGACGCGGGCCTCCCGTTGGCCGAGGACCGTTCCTATTATTCCACTTATGATTTGCCCTACGCATTTCGGGAGGTGGATGAGGACGGCAACGAGGTCATGCGTTGAGTTTGTATTTCCAATGGGCGGCGGCCCCGCCTTCCGCTTCGGCGTGCATAGCGGTCGTTCGAATTTGGAACTCGGCGAGGGTATCCGCGGTGAGGCGCACGACGGAATGCAGCGAACGATACCCAGAAGGCTTAGGGTGTGCGATATAGTCGCTGGATTCGGTCGGGATGACTTCGTAGTGCGCGTGGATGAGGTGCTGCGCGCGGTAGCAGTCGGCGTCGTTGGCGACGATCACCCGTAGGCCGATGCGGTCGGAAATGCCGTCGAGGCCGATGCCTTTTCGTGCCATCTTACGATGCAGGCTCCAAGGCGACTTGACCCGACCGGTGACGATGGCCTCGATTTGGGCCGTATCAAAAGCGCGTGCGGCGTTTTGGATGGTGTCCGCCAATAAGGCCTGGTCGCTGGGCCCGGAAATTGAGACCAGAACGTTGTATGCGTCGGGATCGAGCACTTGAAAGCTGGCGTCTTCAAGGCTGGCGCGGTCTTGAACCATTCCCAGCAGCTCGGTCAACGGCAACACAACATCGATGGTTTCCTGCGCGAGGATGCGGGCATCGAGTTTGCCGAGTCCAGGAAACCTGAGGTGGTCACGGCGGGCGTGAATGCCTTGCCGCAGCCCGTCCCAATCGCCCTCGAATTCCGCGGCCAACGTTTCCACCGCGCTGAGCTGGGATTGCGCGCGCGTAATGGAGGGGTCCATCACGGTGCCGGAAATGAGCGAGGCCAGGAGCGCAGTACGTATTGCAGACATCCGTCGATCATCTCCGCACGACCTCGCCATAGGTCCAGCTTCGATTTCGGCAAGGGGGATTTGTGGCGCGGAGAGATTCCCAGACGAAGTGGGCTAGGCTTGTGACGCGGGAGGACAATCCATGACACCCCTTGTGGATGTGGTTGTGATGACGGACTTTCCGCTCGACGTAGGTGTGCGGGTAGTTGCGGAAGGGCCGGGTCGCCTGCGCCTCTCGTCGTCTGCAGGTTGGATGCCGCCTGCCTACCTGGGCGCCATCAACGCCGTCGCGACGGGTGCAGGTTGGTACGACGAAACGACGGCGGATCTGATTTCGGTCGCGCTAGACAACGCTTTGGTGTTTCGCGAACACCTTGGTTGGCGGCCATTCCCGTCTCTGGGTGCGAGTGTGGAGGCCGGGGTTGGAATCGCCGCGCTTGGCGGTGCCCCCACGGTTGCTGGGCTGCTCGGGGCGGCAACGGGTCGAGAATTTCCCGTGGACCAGGGGGCGACGCCCTACGAACTGAGCGCCACGGTGGTGATGATCGATGTGGTTTTGGGGTGGGAAGGGGTGATTGCGGACCACTTGGTGATCCGCGGCGACGTGGGGGGCGCGTTCACGGTTGGCGCTAACGTCAACGCCGAGCGCGTGGGAGAGGCCAGATTCGCGTTGGGCGAGTCGCTGCTGGAGCAGGTGGAAGTGGAATCGGAGCTGTACCTCGAAGAGACAATACGGCGGTACGTGCATTCGCCGACGCTGTCGTTGGCGGTGGGCTGGCGGTTTCCGTAAGACAAATGCGGTGAGAATGCCGCACCGTCAACGAACTGCTGCGTGGGAACTGATTCAGCCGTCGGCACGGGGCTTGCGAGATGGCGGACAAGGTGACCATGCTCCTCGCGCCCCTCGCCCTCCTCGCTTGCCGTTCCGGCCTGGTCTCTGACGCCAGCGTGCGCCACGCCCCCACGGATGTCGACGACCCCTCAGAACAGGACCCAATCCCGCCAACATTGCCCGTAGAGGAGCCCGACCCCGTCACCGGCTCAGGCACGACCACCCTGCCACAGACCGAACCCCCGTTGGAGGATACCGGCGCGCAGACCCAGGCGGGCGGCGTCGGGACGCAGGTTTGTTACCCAGGTTCGGACGGTTTTGGGCTCACCTGTTTGCAAACCGTGGTGCTTTCGCCGGTTCCGAGCGACTACGAATACCCCGTGCCGTTGGACAGCCGGTATCCGGAGCCGTCGCGGTACCTCGACCTCGACGACATCGATCCGAGCCTGCTCCTATCCCCGAATTTCGCCCTGGACGAATTGGCGCAGAGTTGGAAAGGGCAGTGGGCGGTCGTACAACCTCATGCCGTCGAGACGTTGCAGCGTTTGCGTGACGTGCTCGGCGCCACCGTCGTCAACAGCGGCTACCGGAATGTGGCCTACAATACGTCTGTGGGCGGTGCGACATGGTCTCGGCACATGTACGGAGACGCGTTCGACATCGCGGCGGTCAGCGGCTCGCTGGACGACGTCGCCGATGCCTGTGACGACGAGAACGCCGCTTATATCGGCTGGTACGAAGCCCACATCCACTGCGATTGGCGCGACGACTCGCTCGACCCGGTGTTTTACGGCGACCGCGCTGGTGGGCCGGGCGTCGTGGACGAAACGCCGAAAGCCGCGTCGATCCTTGCCGCAGGCGACTTGCTGTCGGCCCCGGCCGAGGGGTGGGACGAGGGCGAGCCACTGCGTGAATGGGTGGCCCTTGACGCCGCAGGCGACGTCGTCGGGAGCGCGGTCGGGCGCGAATTCGCCATTCCGATCGGCGCCGTCGAAGTGGAGGTCACCGTGGGGCGCGAGGTTGTGTCACGCTGGGTTCGCTGATCGCTTGCCCGGGCGTAGGTGGCCAGTTGCACGCCGTGGGTCAGGACGTCAATGTGTCGCTTTGACGGTGGTCCCGTCCTCGTGCATCATCTTCGCGAGCAACGGTGACGCGATCAGCAGGACCAGTCCGGACGCCGCGGCGAACAGCCCGACCTGGCCGAACACCCCGCCGTACACAGCCACCGTCTCAATAGGCGGTGGAATCAGCGCCGTTCCGCCGGCAGCGCCTTCGCCTCCGACACTGGTGAACTTGGCAATGACACTGCTGAGTTGCTGTGAGAAGGCCGTTGCGAGGAACCAGGCGCCCATCACCATGCTGACGATGCGGGCGGGGCTCATACGGGTGACCATCGACAGCCCCACGGGTGAAAGGCACAACTCCCCGGTGGTGTGCAAGAGGTAAGCGAGTAGAAGCCAGTGCACGCCGACGAGTCCGACGCTGTTGGCACCTTGTGCGCCCCACCACAACACGCCGAAGCCGGCAGCGAGTTGGAGCAAGCCGAACGCGAATTTGATCGGTGTGTTCGGTTCCCACCCGCGGCTGCCGAGCCAACTCCACATGGCGGAGAAGCCAAGGCCGAAGAGCAAGATGAAGATGGGGTTGGCGGCCTGGAACACGCTTGCTTTGACCTCGGAGCCGTCGAGCCCCATGCCCACGTGCTGTGCGGTAAGCGTCACCGACACGGGCGCGCCGGCTTTGGACAGCTCGTCCAGCTTGCCGAGGTTCACAACGGCCCCGTTGACGTGGTAGCCGAGCAGATTCTGCGTTGGAGCCACTTGGACCGTCTTGCCGACGTCGGCGGCGGAGACCTGCGACACGTCCATCACGCGATCGATGTTGCGGTCAGTGAAGTTGTTGATGGCGCTGCCTGCGAGCTCGAAGAAGGCCCAGAACAACATTGAGAAGAACATCATGATGAGGGCGAAAAGCAGGCGGTCGCGCTCGATTCGGGTGCCGCGGAACGCCTCCATGAGGAGGTAGCCGAGCGCCCATACGCCAAAGACCGACAGTGCCCACGTGGACACCTTGGCGTTCTGGACCACCATTGCGAAGACGGGCACGGCGACGAAGGCGCCAAGGTACACGGCCATTTCGCGACTGATCGGTCCAACGAAAGGTGCGGCCAGTCGTACGGCGTCGGGCGGGGCGCCAGCTTCCTGAGGGATGGGACCGCGGTTGAGTGCCATGACCGCCACAATGCCAGCGATAAGCAGGGCGATCCCGACCGGCGCGTTGACGCTGAGCAGGAGCATGTCGCCGAGTTGGGTCCAGAACATCACGACGGTACCGGCGATAGCGCCGGTGACGATGAGCGCCTGCGCGACTCCCTTGGGCGCTACAAAGATGGCGAGGCCGGTGAGCATGCCGATGGTGGCGAGGCCGAACCCGTAGTGCCAGCCGTAGGTTTCACCGATGTAGCCGCACAATAGCGGCGCCATCGCGGCACCGAGGTTGATGCCCATGTAGAAGAGCGTGAAGCCTGAATCGCGCTTGTGGCTTCCATCGGCGTACAACCCGCCCACGATGGTGGAGATGTTCGGCTTGAAGAAGCCGTTGCCGGTGATGAGCAAGGCCAACGCGAGGAAGAAGGCATTCGTGTTCTCGACAGTCATGACGAGGTGACCGGCCGCCATCAACAAGCCGCCGAGCACAACCGCCTTTCGGGCGCCCAGCAGCCGGTCCGCCAGCATGCCGCCGAGGAAGGGGGTCGCGTAGACAAGCGAGGTGTAGGCGCCGTACACGTCGTAGGCGCGGTCGTCGTTGTAGCCGAGGAAGCCCTTCGTCATGTAGAAGACGAGCAAGGCGCGCATGCCGTAGTAGCTGAAGCGTTCCCACATCTCGGCGAAAAACAGGACAAACAGCCCGGCGGGGTGGCCGGCGAAGGTCGGGCCTTCGGCAGTGGCGGTCGCTTGTGCGGTCACGGGCACCTCAGCGCAAGGGCGCCGCGCGGTCTAGCACAGGTGGCACGCGGCTGCGCAGAACGATCAGGGCGTGGTGTCGATGGATTCCGACGCCGTCTCGCAGGTAGGCGGACATTCCGGGCCGTTCGGTTGCGAAATGATGGCCACGGGACTCAACGAAGCGGTCACAACCTCTACGCCGTCTTTCAGGATGGTCACGGTCGCGGTGACGGGCACGTAGGGCATGCTCAGGTCGGGGATTTCTTGTGCGACGGGTTCCAGCATCGTGCCAGACGACGTGGCGCTGAGCACCTCGGGGTTGTCGCAGCCGTCGGTCGTTGCCGTGCCGAACGGGATGGTGAGCACGCAGGTACCGGTCTGGCCGAGGTCGTCTACGACGGTGATGGTGTACGACCCTTCTCCAGCGAGCGGCGGGTCGAGGGCCAACGACAGGCCATCTACGCAGCCGATCTCGGTGCAGAAGAGGAGGGCGTCTCCGGTATCGGAGTCGATCGGGAGTTCGAAGCAGGCGACGAGGGACAACAGGGCGAAACGCATGGTGAGTTCTCCTGCGGTTCAATAAGCAACACCCGTGCCACGGGCGATGACGCTGATTGTAGCGCTGTCGTCCGGCGCGGTGCGCTTGTGGATACACGTAAAGCGCGGCATTGAGATCCGGTTAGCGTCGGCGCCCGATGCCAACCCGCCCTCACTTGCTCGGCCTCCTTCCGAACGATCTGGTCGAACGGCTGGCGGCGCTAGATGTTCGCTGCTCGCACGCAGAAGCGCGCCAGGTGTTGTCGCGGGTGATTTCCGACGGCGTGGACGACCCGACACCGCGGCGCGAGCCACGGCGGGCATTGGTGGAGGCGATCCGGGAACACACGACCTGGGCGCGCCTCGAGGTCTTGGAACGGATTGAGGACAACGAGGGCAAGAGCGTCCGTTATTTGTTCCGGTCTCCAGACGGTGCCCTGTCGGAGGCGGTGCGGATTGGCCTGCATCGGCCGGACACGTTCACCGTTTGTCTGTCGTCGCAGGTGGGTTGTGCGATGCAGTGCACCTTTTGCGCCACGGGCAGGCTCGGGTTGACCCGCAACCTCGAGCCCTGGGAAATCGTCTCAGCCTTTCTGACCGTTCGCGACGAAGCCCCCGGCCGGGTCAGTGGCGCGGTGTTCATGGGTCAGGGGGAGCCCTTCCAAAACTACGATTCCGTGATTGCGGCCGCGCGGGTGTTGTCGGACCCGTCGGGTGGGCGGATTGCCAAAGAGGCGATCACCATTTCTACCGTGGGCGTCGTCCCGAAAATCCGCCGGTTTACGGCGGAACGTCAGCCCTACAAATTGATCATTTCGCTCACGTCAACTGTCGCGTCGCGCCGCGTCGAGTTGTTGCCGGTGGCTGGGCGCGTGCCTATGGCCGAGCTCGTAGACGCCATTCGCGACTATGCGGCGGTCGCTTCAGGGAGGGTCACCGTCGCGTGGGTTGTGTTGGGAGGGGTGAATACCGGGGACGACGAGGTGGCTGGGTTGCGTGCTTTGCTCGGGGACTTAAAACTGCGCATCAACCTGATTGACGTCAACGACGCACGCCCCGACGGCTTTCGACGGGCGTCGCCGGTGGAATTGAAGTCGTTCTTGGACAAACTGTCCGTGCTCGATGTGCCGGTCGTTCGCCGTTACTCCGTCGGGCGGGACCAGAATTCAGCCTGCGGGATGCTCGCTGCGCGTGCCAGGGTCGACACAGCTTCTGGGTGAGGGGCCGGTCACTCCACCAATGCGTCTCCAACGTACACCAGCCCGTCATAGGACTGAGGAAAATACCATGCGACCGACTGGTTCCACGGGTCCAGGTCGTATTGGTATAACGATCCAGTTAGATCGACCGCCCAATATCCGTGCGTCACGGGATCGAACGCAAATCCTGCGTTGTTGACCCAGGGGCCGTCAAACAGGAGCGTCGCCGCCGCTGTGTCCCGGTCGATTTTCCACACGTCGCCCGAGCCACCACCGAGACCGACGAGTTCGTGCAGATCGGTGTCCCAGGTCAAGCCGTCCATACTGTCGGGCAGCGCCCCCACGACGACCGACGCGGCAGTGGCCGGGTCCACCTCGTGCAGCACGCCGGGGAATACGCTGGCGACAAATAAGGTTTCCCGTTCGGGGTCCCACACAATCGAGAAATTGCGGGTCGAACCCATATTGCCGACGAGCGTGGCAGCGCCTGTGCGCGGGTCTACGGACCACAGGTTCGAGGTGGCGTCGCCGTCGACCATATACACGATTTCGGCGACTGGATCCCAGGTAATCCCGCCGTACCAAAAATAAACCCCGGCGCCGAAAGAACCGATCGAGCGTACGGTAAATTTCGTGACGTCAATCGCCACCAATTCGTAAGAGCCGTTCTTCACCGCCAGCAATTCTCGCGTGCACGGCGCGTCGAGGGTGTCGCAGTCTTGGTCGATCAGGTCCTCACACACCTCGGTCTGGTCGGGTGCGATCGCGGAATCGTTGTCGTTGCAATCCAGCCCTAAATGCGACCGGGCCAGGGTGTCGGCAGGGGGTTCGCAGGGACCCGACGACACGACCGCACCGGCACCGAAGCCGTCGGCATCGAGGTCGAACAGCCAATCTGACGGAAATACTTCTGGGTCAGTGTCGTCGCAATCGAAAGAATTGTCCACATACCCGTCGGGCTGCTCACAGGTAGTGAGGGTGCTTGCGGGGTCACCATAGCCGTCGGCATCAGCGTCCCCGTACCACACCAGGGCCGAACCAAGGTCCACGGTGGGGTCAAGGCTGTCTATGAGCCCATCGCACTCGTCGTCGACACCGTTGCACACCTCGGAAGCGAGCGGATGGACGTCCGCCCGGGTGTCGTCGCAATCACTGCCGTTGACCACCCACCCGACGGGCGGCAGGCAAAGCAGAAGCCGTGTGTCGTAGTTCCCGAAGGTGTCCGCGTCGTTGTCGGCGTACCAACTGACGAGTTCCGCCGGGTCCAGGTCGGGGTCGGCTTCGTCCACGAGGGTGTCGCAGTCGTCGTCCGAACCGTTGCAACGCTCGGGTGCCCCTGGGTACACATTCACGTTGAGGTCGTCGCAGTCGTCCCCGCCCAGGGCCACCGTGAAATGACCGTCGCCATCCACGTCGCAGGCGTCGCCACACTCGGGATCCGCACAGTCCACAAGGCCGTCCGCGTCGTCATCGACCCCGCCGGCGCACGATTCCGGACATTCGGCCTCGCAGGCTACGTCCGCGCAATCTATTCCGCCATCCCCGTCGTTGTCGCGGCCATCCCAGCAGGCTTCCGGGCAAGAACCGTCGCAGTCCACGTCCATACAATCGACAAGGCCGTCCGCGTCGTTGTCACGCGCGTCGGCGCACACCTCGGCGCAGGTGGCAACGTTGCATTCCGTGTCGGAACAGTCCACACGACCGTCGCCATCGTCGTCGCGGTCGTTGTCGCACACTTCGGCGCAGGATCCAACGCAGTCGAGGTCGTCGCAGTCTACGAGCCCGTCGCCATCGTTGTCTCGCACGTCAGCGCAGGACTCCGGGCACCCACCATCACAGGCGGGGTCGGCACAGTCGACGGCGCCGTTGGCGTCGTTGTCGACACCGTCTGCGCACGCCTCTACGACGGCCGCGGTGCCAGTCGGGCCCGACGCTGGCTCCGGCTCGAGACGGCATGCGATCAGAAAGGTGAGCATGAAGTGTGAGGTATTGTGCGGCACGCCCGCAGCCATCCGTTTTCACGCCCTCCGAAATGCTGCGATCCTTCAGGTTCCCTTCAGCATGGTTCTTTACTGTCCAGGTGTGCGGCACAAACCAACCGCCGCTCTGAGGTGCCCATGCCGACCCTGACCCTGACCCTGATCCTCGGATGCGGCCGCCAGCCGGATCCAGACGTACAGCTCCCCGACCCGAGCGCTGCGACCTTCGTGGCCGGCATCGACCACCCCTACATGCCCATGCCCATAGGCGCGACGTGGGCCTATGATTCGGTGGACGGTGCGGAACATATCGACGTCGAGGTGCTCGCAGACACGCGCGTAGTCAACGGCGTCAACGCCACCGTTGTGTACGACGCGGCCTTTCTCGATGGCGTGCTCGTAGAGGAGACGTGGGATTGGTACGCCCAAGACAACGACGGCAACGTCTGGTACCTCGGGGAGGACACCTGCGAGGTCGAGAACGGCGCCTGCGTGAACCATCATGGTGCTTGGGAGTGGGGCGTGGACGGTGCCGTGCCCGGGTGGGTGATGCCCGCGACGCCTACAGTTGGCCAAACCTATTATCAGGAGTGGTATGCGGGTGAGGCCGAGGACGTCGGCGAAGTCGTGGAGATCGGTGGTTCGGTGGAGGTACCGGGCGGTAGTTTCACCGACTGTGTGCGCACGCACGACACGTCCACGCTGGACACAACGCTCGACGAGTTCAAGTACGCGTGCGACGGTGTGGGCTACGCTCTGATCGACGAACCCGACACCCGCGTTGAACTCACCGCATCAAACCTACCGGAGACCCGATGAACCCCGCCATCCTGTCCCTTGTGCTGTTCGTATGCACAGCGGCGTTCGCCGACGACGAGGTCCCGCTCGATCAAGTGCCCGACGGCGTCAAGGCTGCCATCGAAGCCCGTTGGCCCGGCTCAACGCTGCATGAGGCAGAGCGCGACGGCGACAATTGGGAGATTGAGTTTCTCCTTCCCAGCAAAGAGTTGTGGGAGGCGGAGGTCACCGGTGCCGGCGTCATCCTCCGTTCCGAGCGAGAAGACCGCGAAGACGGAGATGATCCCAAAGCACCGCAGAAATAACGATGGCCCGTATCTTGGTCATTGAGGATGAGCGCGCCTTGGCGATGGCCATGGCGCGTGGCCTGCGGGACGAACAGTATGTGGTGGATTTGGCCTTCGACGGCGAGAGCGGGCTCATGGAAGCCCTCGTCGGAAACCACGACCTCGTAGTTCTGGATCTCATGTTGCCGGAGATCCCTGGCCTGGGCGTTTGTCGTCGTCTGCGTGCGGAGAACCGCGCCGTCCCCATCCTGGTAGTGACGGCGCGGGACGCCACGAGCGACGTCGTGGCGCTGTTGGACGCTGGTGCGGACGACTATCTGGTCAAGCCGTTTCCGTTTGATGAACTGCTGGCCCGAATCCGTGCCCTGCTGCGTCGCGCGGTTGGGGTGGCCGGGCCGCGACATCGCGTCGGACCCGTGGAAATGCACGCGGCAGACCACCGGGTGTGGTCTCACGGGGTCGAAGTCGCCCTGACGCCGAAGGAGTACGCGCTGCTCGAAGCGCTCATGTCCAGGCCTGGCGCGGTGGTTGCGCGTGAACGCCTTCTCGACACGGCGTGGGAGCGGGACGAGGAACCAGATTCCAACGCGATCGAGGTGCATGTGGCGGCGTTACGTCGCAAGTTGGAGCGCGGAGGCGTGCGGCTCATCCATACCGTGCGCGGTGTGGGCTACGCCTTGCGGCCGGAGGCGCCATGACTCTTCGAACGCGCCTTGCGTTGGCGGTAACAATCCCCGCCATCCTGCTCAACGTCGCTTTCGGCGCAGCCGTCTTTGTCCACGTGCGGGACACGGCCACTGTCGCATTCGACGAAGGGCTCGTCGCGCAGGCGGCCCGGTTGGCGGCCCTTATCGAGCGCGACGACCTCGGTTGGGAGTCCGACGCCGATCCGACCCGACTCGACGGCCTGCTCGCGTGGTCGATCACCCCTGTGGCCCTGCGCGTGCCCTTAGCGGTTGCCGGACCCTCAGTGGCCTCCGTTCCGCCGACGTCGCTCCTCCCTGTGCCAGTCGCGACCGAGGCACCTGTCGAGCGGGGCCGTGTTGCAGCATGGACGCGTGTCGATGGCGTACCGGCGCGGATCATCTCGCTTGTGTTTCGGGTCCCGTACGATGGCGTCAACGCAGCGTCGCCACCGAATACGGATGTTCGTATCGTCGTCGTCGGCGATCGACGGCCGTTGAAATCGCGCGAGCGCCTGCTGTTGCTCCTGTTGGGGGTGGGTAGCGTCATGGTGATGGGGCTTGCGGCCGCGGCGGGCGCCTGGGCGTCGCGGCGGATCGTAGGCCCGCTGGATGCCATGGCCCGCGCTGCGGAAAGCGTCGTGCGCCCTACGCCCGACGCGGTTGTGCCTCGGGATGGCAGCGGGGACGAGGTGGATCGCCTCGCTGCCGCGCTCAATACCGCTTTCCAACGTCACCACGACGCGTGGATTCAGCAGGCGCGGTTCACGGGAGACGCCGCACATGAGTTGCGCACACCGCTCGCTGTGTTGCGCACCACGGCTGAGGTCGCCCTGCGTCGCGAGCGCTCGACCGAGGCGTACCAGAACGCGCTGACGGAGGTCGTTGCCGCGTCTACCCGCCTTGCAGAGGTCGTGGACGGACTCCTTCTGCTTGCCCGCGTAGACAACCAGAGTGCGCCGCCGACGACGCCGGTAGACCTTTCGACCCTCGCTGCGCAGCAAGTAGAGCGCGCCCAAAACGATCATGGGCGAACCATTGAGACTGAATTCGCGACGGAAACAATCGTGCGGGGCGAGGCGCACCAACTCGAGGTCGCGCTGCGCAACCTCATCCACAATGCGCTGCAACATTCGGAACCCACGCAAACGGTTTCGGTCCGGGTGCGTCGGGCGGGCGACTCGGTGTTGGTGGAGGTGGAAGACACCGGCGAAGGGATCCCGACGCAGGCTGTCGCGCACGTGTTCGAGCGGTTCTATCGGGTCGACGGGCACCGCGGCCGAAACACGGGGGGTGCTGGCCTCGGTTTGGCCATTGTGGACGCTGTGACCCGCGCACATGGCGGACGGACCGATGTACGCAGCGCACCGGGACAAGGAGCGACGTTTCGCCTCACGATTCCTTCGATCAGTTAAACATACGGTGTGTGCCCTTCGTCAACGTTGCGCGCGCCTCGCAGTTCGGCACCACCCTGGGCATCTAGGTGTGTGGAGGTCCGATGTACTTACTCGTACTCGCATGTATCGACGATCAACAGCGGCAGATGGGAGACCCACCCAGCGTGACATTGCCGCCAACAGAACCCGGACGAACGACTGAGACGACGCCAGGGAGTACGACCTCTGACACGGGAGGGAGTACGGTCACCACTGAGGTGCCGGTGGATTGCACCGTCCTGCCGACGGGCCCCTTTGAGATGACGACCGTACCGGGCGATTGGGGGACGGACGAGGATTTTGACTTCGATGCCGAGGGCTGGCATGTTTCCATGAACTACGGCCACTTGGTGCGGCGGAGTCTGAAGGAGGAGTTTGAGATCCTGTCGCCGAGCGTCGGAGACTGGACCGCCGGCACCCGCGTTCTGCCCGATGGCAACGTAGTGGTCGCCGTTCCCGCTTACAACAACGTTGTGAAAATCGACCCGAGTACCGGGGTAGTCGACCTCATCACAGCGGGGATTCTTTGGCCCAACGGTGTGGAAATCACCCGCGACGGGAAATGGCTGTTCGTGAGTGGCAGCACCGATTCAACCATTCGCCAATTGGAATTGGCGACGGGCGAGGGCTTTGTGGTCGCGCAAGCTATCCCTGGCGCCAATGGGCTCGTTCTTACCAACGCCGAGGACGCGTTGTTCGTCACGACCTGTACCGGCGAGGGTGTGTTCAAGATCCCCCGCCTCGATGAAACGGAATGGGGCGAGCCTGAGCTGTTCTGGCGCCAACCGAACCCAATGCTTTGCGTAGAAGGGGTCCAGGTCGATGCCTGCGACAACGTCTATTTCACCGAATGGGACACAGAAAACGTTTACCGAGCCGTGGCCGACGGGTCTGCCCCGGCCGAGGTCGTCGCAAAGGTGAATACCTATTGGCCGCCTAATATGCGGTGGGGCGTGGGCCTCGGGGGTTGGGACGCGAACCGGCTGTACATCAACGACCGGTCGCTTGGGCAGCTATATACTTTTGATCCACAAATGCCGGGGAAGAAACACATTTTTGCGCCGTAGTTTCAGCGGGCCGGGTCGCCCCCTCATGGACGGCAGTGGGTATCGCTGGCTTGCGGATGTCGGTCATCCACCCGGTCGATAGCACTGGACCGCACTTGGACTGACGACGCCGATCGCACTTCGACGTCGATTTCCCAAAGTCGTTGCAGATGGACGTACACAACGTCACTCCAGGCCGAGGCCTGAGAACCACACCTGACTCGGACCTCAATTCCAGAGGGCGCGGCGGTGACTTGCCACTGGCCTGCCGCCAAGGAAATCCCGGGCGCCAGTCCTGGTTTTGCAACCGAGACAAACGGTGCCAACTGGCCGTTTCGCCACATCGCCGGATTTGCTTTCGGGGAAGCGAAATGCCATGCTGGCGCGTCGACCCTGCCCGGACTGCGTTGGTGGCCCAACGAGCCGCCGTCGCGACGCACAAGGAGCCACCCAACAATCAGTTCGCGCTTGTACACACCGCCGACACGAATAGGGGTGTAACGGCGATCAAATCCCGGCACACTGGCAAGTGCGCCAGTCGGGAATCGCGGCTTGCTTGCACCGCCAGCACCATTCCACACCACGACATCGGGTTCGGACCGCCACACGTAATCCACGTCGTGGTAGTCGTGTCCAATTGCGGTGGATTGGCGTAGATCAGGCGGATGGTGGCTGATCCACCGATCGTTGAGGCCGAGCATGTCGAGACTGCGGAATCGTGTGTAGTAAGGCAGGGCGCCGGCGGCATCGACCGCGAGTAGCGGGTCGAGGGCGCCCCAACCCGATCGCAGTGCCAGGGCAATGGGCCGAACCTGGCGCTCTGAGCGCACATCGTCGGTGCGGACGAAAGCGCGAAAACTGAAGTTTGCCAGGTAGATGTGGGCGGGCAGAAGGATGGCCGCAAGCCAGCCTGGTACTCGGGCGGCCTGGGCTCCAAGTCCCGCGGAGGCGGCGTAGTGGAAGGCCGCAACGCCAGGGAGCAGTTGCCGCCATCCGTCGAAGAAGTCACCTCCTGAGAGGCCTACGGTCAGCGCCCAGGCGCTACCCACAGCGACGGCGCCAGGCAGCCGATTGGCGACACGCCGGCGCGATCAAGGCGAGCAGGCCGGCCAATCCGATCGCCCCGTGCGCAGCGCAGCCCTCGGCAACCCACGAGAAACCATTTGCCACCCGTATGGGTGTCATCGCAACCTTGATTCGCACCGTATTCGCGATCCACTCGTTGTATTGAATTTGTCGGTGCGCTAAAATGAGGAGAAAAACCACCAGGGCGGTGAAAATGGGGGCGACCCAGGGACGAACCGACCGCGTGCGCAACACAGCGACGCCGAGCAGGGCAATTGCGAGGACAAACCCATCGACGCGCAGGGCGATGAGTAGCCCGACCCATACCGCCAGACCCACGGCACCGCGTCCAAGCGCGATTTGGCGGTCAATGGCCATCAGGGCGGCGACCACGAAGGCACACACGAGGGTGGGCTCAAGCCCGCCCATGGCCCAGATCGCGAATCCACCGGTGCAGGCTGCGAACGCGCTCGCCCACAAGCGTTGAGGCTCGGGCCGCAGGCGAATCGGATCGAACCCCAGCATCACCACGAGTGCGACGAGGGCCGTGACGCCAAGAACTCTAGCGGTAATATCGTGCGGAAGCCCGAGAACTTGCCCGGCCGCGAGCAACAGGACCCAGAGGAGATCGCTGTAGCCCTCCACAGGCGGGCCGGGCGTCCAGGTCAGTCCATGCCCGTTGGCGAGTCGCTCCGCGTATCGGAAGCTGATGAACGCGTCGTCGACGATGTAGTGGCGGAACCTAAACCAAGCGTGTGCGGCGGCGCCAAGGGCCAACGCGAGCACGCCCCAGGTGGCAGGGCGGACAGGTCGAAGGAAGTCGGGGAATGCGCTGAGTCAGAGTTCGTTACCCTCCTCACGGCCAGAATCCGTTCGGCCCGCCGAACGCCCCCAAGTCTACCGCCTCCCCAGCCAAGTCGCCAGCGCCAATCGCGGGGCTGCCGGCCGCCAACGCCCAGTCATTCTCGCTCCAATCCGGGTCAGCATCGACGTTCACAAACAGGGGGTCTACTTCGAAGTCCGGAACGAAACCGGCGCCGCATCCGTCGGAGTGTGTGACATTTGACCACATGAGCAAATCAGACCACGTCAGGGTAGAATTGACGTCGCAATTCAAGGCGGTTTCGCCGTCGTTGAATGCGATAATACTGTGTAGGAGGGTGACATCGCCTGCGTTCGCGTCCATGACCGACGGGTCGATGATACTGGACCCGCCGCCGTCATAGACATTGTTCGTCACTGTAGTAAAATCAAGACTGATACTCCCGCCCTGCATATGGAATGCGCCCCCGCCGTTTGAAATATTGCCATGCACGATACTATTGCTCAGCACGAGGTCGCTTTCCAACACGTAAAATGCGCCTCCGCTGAATGTGGAGGTATCGTTTCCAGCCACCAACGCGTGGGTCAGAACGACGTCGGATTCGGTCAATGCGTAGACGCCGCCGCCTAGTCGTGTGGCATGGTTGTCGGTGATGAGGATGTCGTCGCCTGTCAGCTCTGACCCGTTGACGCTGATCGCGCCCCCAACCACGCCGTGGTTTTCGAACAGGCCAACGCCATTCAATGTCGCCACTGCCGGTGTGCCCGCGACGATTGTTGCGAGTTCGATCGCCCCTGCTGACGAAAACGCGCCGGTGAGTGACAGGTCTTCCAGGACGAGCGTCTCACTCTCGACGGCGCGAATCACAGCGTACCCGCCCCCGTCCAAAATCGTCGATTCTCGTCCCGCACCCACGATGTGGGCATCTTTCCCGGCGAGCGTCACCGTACAGGGCCACGTTCCGGCGCCCACCACCACCCGCCCACCTGGCGCGACCGAAAACACGGCTGAAGCCACGTCCGCGTAGTCCTCGGGCACCCACACATCGCCTCTTGCTGTGACTGCGACCTCATCGGTCCCTACGCCCCCGGCGACGGTTGCGGTGGCTTCCAGCACAAACCGGCCGGCCGCGTCCAGAACGAAGGACGGGTTGGCGGTCGTGGCTCCGGAAATGTCGCCATCGTCGAGGGCGGAGCGGCCGGGAAGCTCGACAAACCGCCACGACCACGCCTTGGCGCCACCGTCGGGGTCATTGGCCGTCGCCGTCAGCGTCACCAACTCCGATGGGTCCCGCTCTGAATCGGCACCGCAGTCTACGACGGGGCCATGGTCCAAGGGGTCCGCAGGGTCATCGCCGTCGGCCGCTTCTTCGCCGTCGTTCACGCCATCGTGGTCCGAATCATCGTCGAAGGGGTCGGTCAACGAGGCGGCTTCTTCGATGGAATCCAGGCCGTCGCCGTCCGCGTCGGCCGGACCGTCGGCCAAGGCAGGGTCGAAGCCGTATTGCAGTTCCCAGCCATCGGGCAGGCCGTCGCCGTCCGTGTCGCCGTACCAGTCGTCGAACGCCGGTGAGGCTGAGACACCGCCGAATGCGCCAAGGTCCGACAGTGTGCCATCCGGGTCCGTGCCGCTGCCCGCGTCGCGCATGGGGCTGGGGGGAAGGAGCCTGAGGTCGCCTACAGCTTCGTCCACGAAGCGCGGGTCCAGCAGGATGCTGTCGGGTGCGGTGGCGCCCAGCCCCGACGGCGTTGTCGCTCCCAACTCGTTGTCCCAGTACCCATTTCGCACGCCCGTGGTGATGATCGTAAGCCCGGTGGCGTGGATTCCGTATCCTTCGTTGCCCACAAATAGGGACTCCGACACCGTGAGGTTGCCGTACAGCATGTGAACGGCGGCGCTCACGCCATGGTTGTGAGCGACGGTGATATGTTCGAGGGTGACGGTCGGCGTAATTAAGACACTCCCGCCGAGGTGAATCGCACTCCCATTCCCTTCAGAGACGTTTTCCAAAAATTCGACGTTGCGAATTGTGGCTACCACGGTGTCCATGAGCTTCAGTCCACCACCCACACCGCGGCAGAGGTTTTGGTGCACTTGGCCCCGCGTCCAGTCCAGCGTCCCGTCGCTGAAATACGCGCCACCGCCGCCGCCCGACGCGTCGTTGTCGACGAGGTCCACGTCGGTCAACGTCGTTGTGCACAGGTCCATCCACAGGGCACCGCCGTCACGAGACATGTTGCGTTCAAACCGAACACGCTCCGCGATGAGCGTGCCCTGGCTACAGTGCACGGCACCACCGTTTTCGCCATCGCCTTGGGTCACGGTCAGATCGCGAAGCGCGAGGGATTCGTTTTTGTCGAGGGACACGACTGACGTGCCACCAGCGCCGACAAGTTCGGTGAGGCCTACGCCTTGCCCGAACACAGTCAGATTGTCGACGAGCTGATTAAACGCTGTGACATAGGAACCCGTGCCGATTTCGACGACATCGTTTTCGGATGCGGCGGCGATCGCTTCGTCCACCGTTGGATAATCCTCGGGCACGCGCAGAATAGCAAATGTGACCACAGTGGCGAAGCGGACCGGGCTGCTCGCGGTTCCGTCGTTGACGACAAGTTCGAACCGAAACACACCCAGGGCGTCTGGCGTGAACGCGGCCGTCGGGGAGGAAGCACCCGTAATATCGCCGTCATTGATTCCGGAGGTGGCGGGTTGGTCAGCCAGTTTCCAGCTGTACGAAAGGGGCAAACCGTCGGGGTCGCTGCCGTCGGCTGCGCTCAGCGTTGTCGGCAAGGTAACGGCTTGGTTGAAGGGTTCGAACTCGGCCATCGGGCGGTGGTCCCGGTCGTCGGCTGGGGAGTCACCAGAGACGACTTCGGCGACATCAGTCACGCCGTCAAGGTCGCTGTCTGCCCGGTCGGGCAGGGTCCCGAACTGGAATTCCGCGGCATTGTCCAGCCCATCGGAATCCGGGTCGTCGGATCCGTCCAGCGGATCCGCGGCGTTGAGGCCAAACGCGCTCTCCCACGCGTCGGGCAAGCCGTCTCCATCGGTGTCTGCGACATTGCGAGGGGCCAGACGCGCGTTGGCACCTCCCAGAGGGCCGGGGTCGGCCGGGGACCCATCGGGGTCTTCGTGGTCGGCGAAACCCACGTCCGCGGTTGCGATTGCCCCGATGCGAGGGGGCGAAAAGGCGGCAAAATGGTCGGTCGTCAAGTCGTGGTCGCCTACCAAAGACAAGAATGCCGGTTTTCCTTGGGAAAACCCCGCCGCTACCTGTTCGTCGGTGTGGAGCACCGCGTCGATGTTGCCCGATTCGATGCTGCCGGACACAAACCAATCCGCGTCATCTCCTTCGAGCACCACGCCCACGTCATTGTCTACGACCGCAATGCTGAAAAGGTTCATTGCACCGCCACCGCTGTTGATCAGGTCGTCTCCAACAGCGCCGGAAAAGACCGCGTTGGCGAGGAAGAGGTCATTGGAGGGCCACAGGGGCTTGTAGTCCAGGCCCGCACCTTGGGGCGCTCTGGCATTGTGCACGGTCGCGCTGAAGATGAAACGGGGCGTTTGGGAAGGCACCTCATCAAGCGCGAATGCGCCGCCCTGTTTCAGTGCTTCGTCGCTGTCGCTGACCCAACCGAACACCTCGAGGCTGCCGTTCGCATGGTACAGACCCCCCCCTCGGTTGGCGAAACCCCTCCTGGTGACGACATCGTGTGCGACGACGGCCGCGCCGTTGGCGTAGATCGCGCCACCGTCCCCAGTCGCCAGATTGTCCTCGAAGACGACATTGAATAATAAGAGGTTGAGGGTTCCGTCGACGGACAAACCTGCGCCGTTCTCGGCCTGTCCATTTCGGATTGTGAGGTTTGCGACGCTGAGCGTGGAAGCGCCGATACTCTGCACCACGGGGCCCTGACCTGCGCCGTCGATGACGACTTCGTTTGGGTCACCGAGGCCGAACAACGCCAATGACTTGGCGCCGAGGTCCACCGATCCGGCGTAGGTGCCAGGGCGGAGCGCGATTCCCGTGCCGGATGGGGCGAGGAGCACGGCCTCTGCCACTGTGGCCACGTCGTCGGGCACAATCGTACTCAACACCGAGGTGACGACAACGGCGTCGCTGTGGGTGGAAAAGCCGTCGGAAACGGTCACCGTCAATGTCCAGACGCCGGCGACGTCGGGCGTGAACGAAGCGACGGAAACGGTGGGGTCGTCGACACCCGCCAGCGACGAGCCCGGTGCTGGCAACAGGGTCCAAGCGAATTCCAATGTTTCCGCGTTGGGGTCCCACGACCCACTGGCGTCGATGGAGACGGGCTCACCCACGGCTGCGAGGCGGTCCGCACCGGCGTCTGCGTTGGGACGCTGGTCCCACGAAGCATCCGGATTTGTATTTGCGTTCACTTCGTCTCGGTCGGAGATTCCATCAAAGTCGGTGTCATTGGCGAAAGGATTGGCGCGTGCGTCGACCTCTTCGAGGTTGCTCAAGCCGTCGCCGTCGGGATCCTCCGCCGCGTCGTCCACCCAATGATTCAATCCGTAGTGTTGTTCCAGGCTGTCGAGCATCCCGTCCAGGTCTTCGTCTGCCCACTGGGTCGCTGGGCCATCGACCCAGGCTGAGGGGCCTCCCCATGCGCCGATATCGGCAGGGCTTCCGTCCACGTCGGTGTCCGCGGGGTCGCCTGCGTCCACCCAAGCCGCGCCGGGAAGCCACCGAAGATCCCAATCCGCCGGTCGAGACGACGAGGCGGAAATATAGCCGGGGTCACGGGCGCGCAAAGCGTCGGGTCGCCACCCGCTGGAGTCGTCCGCAGCCTCGTTGTCCGCAAAGGCGAGACGGGCCAGGACCTCGGTTCCATCGAGCGTGTCGTACACGCCAGCAGTCCCGAAATGGCCTGTAAACGCGACATCGGACATGATGAGGTCCGATTGTTCGAGCACGAGGGCCTGGCCGGGATCCTCGGCCAATACGTTGGTGTTGCCATGGAAGGTGGCGTACTTCAGGTCCAACGAGGCCACGGCCAGCGGGTCCTCGGCATTGGGGTCAGGCAACACCCGGACGCCACCACCGTGCGCGCCCGTATTGCCTATGAACAGCGCGTTTCGAACGGTGGCCTTCCCACCGTGCACCACCAAGCCACCGCCGCCGCCGCCATCGAGGAACGACACGTTTTCCCGAAAGACGACGCGCGTGGCTACGAGGTTTCCGCGTCGCCCGACCCAACCGCCGCCGCCCTGAGTTTCGGCTTCGTTGTCTGAGATGACGGCGTCGATCAGTGTCAGCGTGCCGGTGTCTACGGCAAAGCCGCCGCCGCGTTTGTCCGCGAAGTTGGATGAGAAGCACACATCGGTCGCGAGCACGTCTCCGAGGACGTGCAGGCCACCGCCTTGGGTCTCTCCTTCCAGTTCTATGGACGGGGTCCCGACGCCGCCGGTGAGGGTGAGCCCCGTCAGCACGCCGCGGTCCATCTGCACGACCGAGCCCGTGCCCAGGCCGACAAGGGTGGTGTACGCGCAGCCTTCGCCCGCCAAAACGATGTCGGTGCCCGTCAAATCGATCTCGACCTCGAACTCTCCCTCATCGAATTGCACGACGGCGCCCGGTGGCGCTGCGGCCAACGCTTCGTTGAGCGTCGCGAAGGGGAGTGGAATGCCGAATTCGTCGATGAAGCCGTCGCAGTCGGTGTCGACGCCGTCGCCTTGTACGTCCACCGCGTCCGGACCCACGGCCGGATCGGAATCGTCACAGTCTCGGTCGTCGGCGGAAAAACCGGGCAGGGCACCACACGCGACCGTGGCGTTGTTCGGGTCGCCGGCGCCGTCGCCATCGGCGTCGACCCAGACGCGGACCAGTGGCACGCCCTCGTCGGCGAGTCCGTTGCAGTCGTTGTCGTGGTTGTCGCAGGCCTCCACCGCGTCGGTCCATGCGAGCCCATCATCATCGTCGCAGTCGTCCGGCGCGGCCGCGAAACCGTCCGGCGCCGCGCAGCCCTCGACCACTTCGACCTCGGTACCGTGTCCGTCGCCGTCGTCGTCTACGTAGAAAACGAGGGTGACGTCCTCATCCACCGTGCTGTCGCAATCGTTGTCCACTTCGTCGCAGATCTCGGTGGTTCCGGGGGACACGGCGGCGTTGTCGTCGTCACAATCGCCGTCCAGCGTCGTGCCATCGACCGGGAGGGTGCACACCCTGCGCGCGAGGTTGGTGTCACCGTACCCATCGCCGTCGCCGTCGAAGAAGGCCAAGATGGCGACGTCTTCGTCGATCTGACCATTGCAGTCGTCGTCGCGGCCGTTGCATTGTTCGCTGGCGTCGGGGGACACGGCAGGGTCGTCGGGCGCGCAGTCTTGGCCGTTACGAACGCCGTCCTGGTCGCTGTCTTTGCAGGCCATCGCCCACAGGAGCAACACAAATGGAACCGTCATCGGAAGTTCTCCGCCGTCGTTTTTGACGTGATGTCGCCGGGCAGGCAACTCCGCCGCACCACTGTAGCCTCGTGTTCGACCCCACCGTCGGTCGAAACGAATCGGACTTCCAGCGTTTCGGACGTGAAGTTCAGGTGGACGAAGCCAGGTTCGTCCGATCCGAACTGGGCCGGCACACCCCGCCCGGGCCGTGCATGCGCGGACGACGCTGCACCAGACACGATCCATTCAACGCCGCAGGCGGAAAGCCATTCGAGGTGGTGATCGTGCCCGGACAGGACGACGTCTGCGCGTCCACACAGCGCGTGATCGCGAAAATGAGCGAGCCCGTGTCCTGCCGCGATCATGGCCCCAGGCAGCCCTTCATAGGCGCCAGCCGTTCCGTGCGTGCCGTTCGAGTAAAATGTGTGGTGCCCCACCACGACCCTCCACGCGCCGCATGCCCCGTCCAGCGCCTGACGCATGGGCGCTTCGGCGACCGCAGCGCCGTCGAAAAACAGCCGGGTCGTGTCGATTCCCCACAGCTGGACTGGACCGCCTTCCGTGTGCCAATTCGGCGCTGGCAACACGAAGCGATCGGCGGTGGACGAGGCCCAGCGCACCTGACGGGCCGCTGCCACACCGTCAAATCCCCGGCCCCAGTCGTGGTTGCCCAACACGGCGAATAGGGGAAGATTTGCGCCCCCAAGCAGGCGATCGAGCAGGCTGCCCAACCGGCGGTCCTGTTCGCTCTCGAATCCCCGCGGGTACAGGTTGTCGCCCGTGGAGATCACGGCGTCGCAGCCGAGCGTGTCGCAGGCCTGCCGCAGGGCCAACCCAGTCGCCGTCAAGGTCGGGCTGTCGTGGCCCCAATCCCCGACGACCACGAGTCGCAGCGCGTCGCCGCTCGGAAGGGGTGGCGCGTCGGCGAATTCTAGCGTCGCCGCGCAGGCCATAAGGTGGTGGAGCATCAGGTTGGTCCGTGCGGGTCGGGGCGGTGGACGCTAGACTGGGCTGCCGAGGGTCCCATGGTGCGCAGCTCCGTCCTCTTCAGCATTTTCCTCGCCGGTTGCGGGACCGGTCCAGGCGCCGATGGGCCTGGCGACACCGATACTGCCGCCGTCGATACGGACACGACTGGCATCAAGCCGCCAGACGAACCGCCCCCGTACCTGCATGCCGATGACGTCGGCTCGATTGTACTGGTGAAGACGACATCGGGCATCACGGGGACCGTCAACACGTCATTGTATGGCACGTTTGCCGACAGTTTGAGCGGATTGCCCGCTGCCGCGTTGTGTGTCGCGGGGGAGTTGTGCCTGTCGGGACCGCTGCCGCCCGAGGACAACTTCGTGGACGTGCTTGGGTTTTCTTTCCCCGCCGCTGGGGCGGAATGGACTTGGGTTGGCGACCAGATCACGGTCGGCTCCATGGACGCGCCGTTCCTGACCGATCCGGCCACGGGCAACGCCTACTACTACGACGTCGAGCCGCCCATCGAGGAGAAGGACCCGTGGTTGGTGGAGGTCGGTGGCGAGTGGGGTGACTGGTCCGGTGACATCGCGAACTACGTGCGAATGGACGTGTTGGCGCCTGAGCTGGAGAGCGGCATCTCGTTTGGCCAGGGCGGGATCATCGCGTTTGCCTGGGAACCCAAAGAGGCGGAATCCGACGTCGTGTTGCGGATCGCTGGCGACGATTTCGACCGCGTTTGGAATCTCGCCGACGACGGTAACTTCGAGCTTTCACTGAATTCGGTCTCCTTGGATCCGTTGGGCGAGTACAAGGTGACGTTGTCTCGGTGGACGACGACGCTGGCCGAGGTCAATGACGGCAACCAACTCGAAGTCATCACGGTGGATACGAGCCAATGGACGGCGTTGGAGTGTGCCGACTGGCCGAATCTCATCATCGAAGCGAACGACGCCACGTTCTACCCCCCGATCGATCCGGCCTGGGTTTCATTTCAGATTTCGGGCATCATCGCGGGCGACCACATGTTCGACGCGTTCTATGACTACGACGCTGACGGTGACCTCGACGGAATCACCTCGCAGGTGATCTTCGGGATTTATGCTGGAGACCCCCTCTACGGCCTGGTTGAGGAGTACTTGTGCACCGTGGTGTTCGACGCGTCTGACGCGCTCGCGGTAGATCCGGCCACGTTCAACCCGATCATTCAGAAAGCAGACGGTACTGACTACGCCTTGTACAACGGCTTCATCTTCGACCTGCATGACGGGTTCACAGATTGTGGCCCGCTCGACCTCGGAACGTTTGGAACGACCGATATCCGCACCTATTTGGCGCGCGAAGATTTGTTCCAGTGGGGGTTTGCGGTCGGGGAGAAGTCACCGGCAATTACAACGCAGCTCAAGGCCGCATTCGGGGTCCCGGGTTGGCAGGATTACGCTGGCACGACGTCCTCTGGGTGGATGACGCCAAACGGCGCAACGCTGTACGAAGGCAGCTACGCGTATGGCCTGGAGCTCGGGGATTGTCCGGATGTCGCGATGCCGGAACAGCGGATTCCCACCGTGACGTCGTCGTCGTTCGAAACGGCGTGGTGGAATTCGTTCTACTTTACCGTGTTCACGATCACGCCGTAGGCCACACGGCAGCCACCCGTGCTGCCTGTTGTTCGTCTGAGGCGTCAAGTACGGCTTCGCGGAGTTCGTCGGCGTCTGACGCAGACTGCGCGCGCGCCATAAGAGCGCCCATCCAGCCGTCTTCCCAACTGTCGTCTCCGGGAAGTTTCGCGACGTCGTCGGCCAATTCGAGTGCGCGGGTCTTTTCGATCCCATCCTCCAGGTACAACGTGGCGAGTAGTCGCATCGACTCGCGGTCCGGTGCCGTGGCGCCGCATTTTCCAGGTGTGCAACAAACCGCAGTGAGGCCAGCTTCAAGCGCGACCATCGCGGGCAATCGGTGGCCGCCCCGCAAGCGTACGCGCGCCAACATTCGGTAAGGGTCCATCTGGCCAGGGTGCGTGCGGATCAGCTCGGTCCACACCCGTTCGGCACCCGCGAGGTCGCCGGTGGCTTCGCGCAGCACGCCTTCCAGGCCTCGGCCAGGGTGTTTCGGCCCGAGGGTGTGGAGCACCCGGAGGCCGCCAGCGGGGTCGCCCGCCGCGGCGAGCAGGTCCGCCAAGAATACGCCGGAGTGCACGGTGCCGATCTGGGCATGTTTGCCGTGTTTTTCGGCGAACAACGCAGCGTAGGTCGCGGCCTGCGCCACGTCGCCGAGGGCGGCGCTTGTCCGCGCCAACTCCCAACACACTGCCGGGTGCGTCGTGTCCAACGCCAACAAGGCGGGATTTGCCAAGTCTGGGCGGCCATCGTCGAGGTCGAGGACCGCCCTTAGAAAGGGGGCGCCCAGTGCCGCGACCTGGGTGCGCAGGGCTTCGGGGTAGCCTTCGAGCAGCAGGGCGGCGCGTGCGGCCGTTTCGTCGTTGGTGGAACCGTCTACGAGGTCATTTCGTTGGGTGATCCATTGCGGCAGCTCTTGCGCCAGCGGATCCACCTGGCGCGCACGCGCTTCATGGGCGGCGAGGCGGGCGGCGACGGTGGCCTCGTTCTCGACGCGATCGGTCCGAATCTGGCGGCGCGCGTCGGCGATTTCGCGTGCGAGCCGTCCGTGACTGAACTGATCCACCAAGCTGAGGTGCTCGGTGGCGCGTTCGTCGTTGCCCGCGGCGGCGCAGGCCACCGCCTCACGGAGGTTGAGTCGGGCGAGACCCACCTCGGCGTCGGTGCGCACGGCCAGCGCTTCCGGACCGGCGAGGTCGAGCATGTCAAGACGCGCTTCTGCGAAACGCCCTGCCTCCACCATGCGGGTGCCTCGCTCGATCCTTTCGGCGGGGGACGGAAATAGCCAGCGCCACAGGCCCATCATTCCTCCGTGTCGGGGTCGGAACCGTCGGTGTCGTCGTCTCCTTCGTCATCGGGATCGGCGTCGGCGTCGGGATCGATATCGTCGCTGTACCGTCGCCATTCTCGTAGGAACATGAGCGTACCCGGTTCGATTCTGTCCACGTAGAGAACACCGTCAAGGTGGTCGCATTCGTGCTGAACGACGACGGCGGAAAAGCCGCGAAGTTCAAGGTCTTTGGCGGTTCCGTCGCGATCGAGCGCTTGGATACGAACGTGGTCGGGGCGGATCACAAGGCCGCGCATGCCCTCCACCGACAAACAACCCTCCCACGTGCGCCGCGTGGTGGTTCCGATCACGGTAATGACGGGGTTGATAAAGAACTCGGGCCCCTTTTCTTCGTCGACTTCCGCGAGTACGACGCGGATCGGCGTGTGGAGTTGCGGCGCGGCCAGGCCGACGCCTACGACCTCGGCCAACGTCTCCAACATGTCGTCGCAGAAGGCCTGAAACGCTGGATTTGAAAGGGCGCGTGGGTCAACGGCTTCGCTGGGAACGCGCAAGATGGGGTGCCCCATCTGGGCCACGCGTAGGATGGCCATCGTGCCTCCGGGGCGCTGCCGTTATCCCTGCGCTCGCGGAGTGCGAACGCAGATGTGGTGGATGGCGAATGCTTTGGCTGCGCCCATGGTCGAGCGCGTGACCGCGGGGGAATCGTGGAAGGGGTGGGCGCTGGCCGATGGCGCACACGTTGTGATCCACTTCACGGGGGACCTGGACGGGTCGGCCGTGCCTTGTCCTTGTGGCGACGACAATCCGGGAGGCGTGGCCCGAATCGTGGCCGTTCATCACCACCTGCAGCCTGCGCTGTTGGTGGACGCCGGCGGATGGGCGCGAGCGACGCCGTCGGAGGAAGGACCGGGCCTGCACGCGGAAGCGAGCGCCGCAAACGCGGTCATGCGCAGCGTCATGTCGGATTGGGATGTGTTGGGCGTGGGGTACCGGGACCTGCCAGGGTTGGGCGTTGACCTGCCCTCATCGGCCCGTTCGGCCACTGCTGTTGGCGGTTTACCCACGTGGGCTCGGTTTGACGTGGCGGGCATCTCGTTGGTGGTGACGTCGGTCTCAGGGGCTGGCATGTTGCATATGCAGCCTACGGGTTGGACTTGGCCGACGCCCGAGGACGCACTTCGCACCGCGCTCTCCTCTGTTTCCGATGCCGACGTTGTCGTGGTGCTTGCTTTTGACGTGGGTGACGTCGAAACCCTGTTGCAGTTGCCGCATGTGGACGTGGTGATCGACGCAACTCGGGCTGAGCGGCCGCTGCCAGCCTCGGCGGTAGGCGACGCGGTTTGGGCGCACACGGTGAAAGGCGGCTGGTTGGGGGAGTTGCGCCTATGGGTAGAAGAGGGCGTGGTGGTTCGCGCTGTGGACCGGCACCTGCCGCTCGGCGTGCACGTGCCCGAGGATCGCGACGTGTTGAAACAGCTCAGCGAAAAGCCGCTTCGGCATCGTCGATCCACATCGTCTCCGTGAGCGGACGTCCGAGCCGGTGAGCCAGCGCGTCGGCTAGGGGGTCGCGCAGTGCCTCCAACGCCGGCGCCGGTGTTTTGTGGTCGGCGAGACGGGTCATGACCGTCGACGGAAACCCGCACGGGGAGATGCTGTCGAACGAGGTGGGATCGCTGTGCACATTCAGCGCGAGTCCGTGCCACGTCACCCAGCGTCGGCAGGCAATTCCCACGGAGCACACTTTTCGCGGAAGGCCGGGTGGTGACGGCAACCACACGCCGGTGTTGCGGCTGTCTCGCTGACTTGGAAGTCCGAGCTCCGCCAAGACGTCGATCACAGCCTGCTCGAGGGCGCGCATATGGGCGTGCAGGTCGCGTTGAGGTGGGTGCAGCGCGACGATGGGGTAGGCCACGAGCTGGCCGGGCCCATGCCAGGTGGCCTGGCCGCCTCGTTCCACTTCGACGACCGGCGTGGCACCGGGATCGAGCAGGCCGAGCGCAGCGTCCCGACCCCGTCCGACCGTGATGGTCGGTGCGTGTTCGAGGAGCAGTAGGACGTCCTGGCCTTCGCCCCGGCTCCGTTGGTCGACGAGGCGTCGCTGTAGGTCGTGCACCGTCGCGTAGGGGGACAAACCTCGCAGAACCGCCGCGATCATGCGCCGACGAGCGCCCACACCGCGTCCGCCACGGTGTCGGGGCTGGTTGTCCCGTCGATTTCTTCGATCCGGTCGCCGACAGACCTGCGCAACAGGAGGGCCTGGTCGTACGCCTTGGAGACCTTGCGAAGGGCCTCCTCGCGCTCGTAAATCTCCGTGGTCTGCCCTCGGTTGGCGATCCGCGCCAGAGCGACGTCGACTGGCACACGTAAGAACAAGACGATGTGCGGCGTTGGAAACGTTTGGTTGAGCACGTGTACGTCTTGCATCGGGAGTTCGAGCGATTGGTAGGCCAACGAGCTGTGAAGGTAACGATCGCTGACCACGTCGGCGCCGCGGGCGATGGCTGGGCCAACCCGCCGAAACAGGTGATCTGCACGGTCAGCGGCGAACATCCAAGGCAGGGCGCGGCGCGAGGGCGCATCCGGGTGGCCTTTGAGCGTTTCGCGAATCAGCCGACCCAGGGGGAGGTCACTGGGTTCGGCGGTGGTCAGGACCGTACGCCCCGCTGCGGTCAGTCTGGCCGCGAGACATGCAACTTGGGTGGTTGTACCTGCGCCGTCGAGGCCCTCGAGAACGATGAAGCGGCCGGTCAAGTGATTTCTCCCTGCGTCGCGCGGCCCGGTGGGCTAACCTGGGTGGCCAGCAACCGATGCGGAGTCTCGGTCCATGACGCGCTTCATCCCCCTGCTGTTGATCATCACGGGTTGTTCGGGCACCGACCGAGGAACGGACCCGATCGATACCGCGTCTGTTGACTCGCCGGACGCGGACACGGACACGGACGCGGATAGCGACGTCGATGCTGACGCCGATGGCGACGCCGATGATCTTGCGCGTGAGCGCCTTGATTCCGGGGGTGGTTTCGGAGACAGCGCCTTTGGCGAGTCGGGCGTTCAAGACAGCAGCTGAGGCGGCGATGCGGAGCCTGCTTGCGCTTTTGCTGACCTGTTGCGGACCAAAGCCCGTGCCCGTCGCGTACCCGTTGGCGGTGCCAGACACGTTGGCGAATGAAAACGTACACCTGCTGTACCAGCCCGGCGCGGAATCCATCGGCTCGTTTTCGGCGTCGGAGCCTGGACCTGCGGCTGACGAACGAGGTCTTGGCCGAACCGCCTGCTCCGAGTTCTTGGCGGTGACGCCTTCGGAGCCCAGCGTGCCGCCTCGTGGGCTGGTGAATGCGGGACCGGAGGCTGCGGTTCGGGCGGGTCGGGCGTCGGCAGACGGGGCGGTGACAGTTTGGGGCGACGTGGTGCCACAGGCCGGTCGCAAGGCGGCGATTGCCGACCCTAATGGCCTATCGGCATGTTGCCAGGCCCATCCTGACGGTTGCTCGGGCTGGTATGTATCGGAGACTTGGTCCGGGACGGGCCAGATGTACCATCCGACCGTGGCGGAAGGCGGCATGGCTTGGGCCACTGGGGCGACGCTGCACGAGTCTCCTTGGGCGTTTGCGCTGAGCAGCAACCCCTACGTTTCGCCGGGTTGTGGACCGTGGCAGCTCGAGCTTCCGGTCGCGTCGGGCGGCGTGTACGCGCTCGGCGTGTCGAACGCGACATTCTCCGAACGCACAGCGACAACGGACGCGGTGGCGCGCATGCGGGAGTCCATGATCGTGCAACTTCGTCAGCGCGGGCTGTCCGATGGGCTGGTGGAGCAGTTGCGCGAGGAGCGGTGGTGTGTGGAGACCTTCCCGGGTGCGGGGGGGGATCAGTTTATCGCGCAGGTTCTCGCCTATGTCCCGGTGGTTCCATGATTTTCGTTGGGTGGTTGGCCTGCACTGTGGGCATGACGTCGCTGACCGCAGTGGACGTCAATCGTAATCTCGTGGCCGTGATGGAATCCAGCCAGGGTTGCACACGAAGTGCAGCCGGTGAGGTCCGAGACGTCGCTGGGAACATGTTGTGGCATGTGGATCTTCCGGATTGTGATTGGTCGAAGGGCGAAGTGAAATGGGAGGAGGGCACGGCAGTGTTTCGGTGCGCACCGGGCGTCGAAGTGCGCAGCGAACCTTGGCAACCCCGGTGACCGGCGAGGCGTTTCGAGAGGCCTTGTCCAATTGGGCCTCAGGCGTGGCCGTGGTGACGACGACCGACGAGGGCCTGTCCTACGGACTGACGGTGTCGAGTTTTACGTCGGTATCCATGGACCCGCCGTTGATTCTCGTGTGCATTGCGACGGAAAATAGGTTGCCGGAAATGGTGGAAAAGAGCGGTGGTTTCGCCGTGAGCGTGCTTGGGAATGTGCAGGAATCGGCGAGCCGATATTTTGCTCGACCGGGTCGTGCGCCCACCGAGGATTTCACCGAGGTCGATGGGGAGTGGACGAGCGCGGGACAGCCAGTGGTGCGAGGCGCCATTGCCAACCTCGTGTGTACTTTGCATGCGCTTCATCCGGCAGGCGACCACGTCGTGTTGGTCGGGCGGGTCGTAGAGGTGTCTTGTACCGAGGGCGAACCGTTATTGTATTGGCGCCGAGGATATCGGGGATTGAGTTAGGGCCCGCCGCAAAATAAACAGCGCATCTCGCGCGGGGCTGCATCCCGCTGGGCTTCGTCACGGGGACCCCAGGCCGTGGCGTGCGACGAGCCAGGACCCCGGGGACGTCTGAAGGCCCTCGGCTGAGGGCGCCTCTTGCTGAAACACGCGCCAGAACTCGACCTCGGGAACGGCGATCAAGCGAAATGCCGGGGCGCCGTCCAAGTTGTCTAATTGCGGGCAGAAAGGCCCTTCACGCGCAATGCGAATTCCCACGATCGGTTGTCCGCCGAGGATGGTGGGCTTCCGGACCTCAATTTCCACGCGATTTGGTTTGGCACGCATTTCAAATGGATTGGGTTTCACCAATAAGGAACGCACGAGCACGAGGCCCAGGGACTCCACCAGCCGAAAACGCCCAACCTGAGCGATCCATCGCACCTGTTCCGCCACCGCGGCGTAATCCACGCTGCAATTGAGGTTCCCGGTGTCGCCCGCTTCGGTCAGCGACAGGTGGAGGTCGACGTCGATTTCGACTCGCTGTGGCGTGATCCGCTCGGACGGCAGAATGCCGACGATGCAGTCAACGACGATGTTTCGGAGGACGACGCAGCCCATGACGCTCAATACCGGGTGGAAAGGCCGCCATCGACCGGAATGACCACCCCGTTAAGGTAATGGCCCTCCGTGGCGAGGAAACGCACGAGGCGCGCGATGTCGTCGGGGCCGCCGACTCGCGCCAACGGGATCCGTCGCATGAGGCGGACCCGGCGCTCGTCGTCGTAATCGTCGGGCCACGACACCTGGCCCGGGCTCACGCCCACCGTACGCACGGCTGGCGCCAACTCCACGGCCATGGCGCGCACCAACATCACGAGGGCCGCTTTGGACATGGAGTAGGCGGTGTAGCCGCGAATCGGACGTTCGGCGCCGATGTCGCACAGGTGAACGACCAAGCCTGCCTGTGCGGCTGGGGCGCCAAGAGCCCGCGCATCCGCAGCGCGAAGCAGGCCCAGAAGGCCGCGCGACAACAACAAAGGCGCGCGCGCGTGCAACGCCATCATTCGGTCCAGCACGTCGGCCGAAACGTCCTCGAACCCGCAAGGCTCGAACACGGAGGCGTTGTTGACGAGCAGGTGTAGGCTGTCCCACCTCAGGTGCACCGCGCGCGTCACGTCATCGCAACCTTGAACGGTTGCGAGGTCGGCCTGCACCGTGGTCACCTCTGCGCCCGCTTCTCGACAGGCGGCGACGGTCGCCGAAGGGTCGGACGCCCGGTGGTGAAGGAGAAGGTCGAAGCCGGCTCTCGCGAGTTCCAACGCAATAGCGGCGCCGACCCGGCGAGCGGCTCCGGTCAGCACGGCGCGCGGCCTTTGCGTCATGCCGACCGTCCTAGCGACACGTTGGCGGCACCGATCACGACGATCCCGGCCGTCTTGATCTCCTGCAGGGCGCCGGAAATCTGCCAGGTCTCTTCGGCCGCATTCTTGAGCGATGCGAGATCGTAGCCAAGCACCGCGATGGCCCCGCCCACCGCCAAGGCCCACGGGGCGCCGAGCCGGCCGCTCGCTATGCCTGCAACCGCGGCGACCATGGAGGGGAGTGTCCACACCAGGTGGTGTTCGTAGGTGTAGACGGGCAGGAGAAGCATCGCGACGCAGGTGGCACCGACTTGCCCCGCTTCGGACAACGCATCTCGCCCTCGCGACACGAATGTGCTCGCCAGTCCGCCGATTGCCCCGATCACCAACAAACCGCTCCCCATGCGCGCTGTGGCCGACAAACCCTCCTCCGCCGGGAAGGCTTGGTGTAGCAGGTTGGGCAGGCTGTGGTTGCCGAACATTCCGATGGGAACGGTGAGGCCGTTGTAGTCGCCGCTTCCGAACGCGGGGAGCACGGTGGCGTAGAAATGCAGTTGCGCAGCGGGCGTCAGGACGGCGGTCGCTGCCACCGACAAGACGATTCCGGCTACGACCGAGGCGACCACGGGGGTCCAGCGCCGGTGCAACATCCACCACAACACGATCAGCGCGGGACTCATCTTGAGCATGCAGGCCAACCCCACGAGACTACCGCCGAGCAGCGGACGGTCCCGCTGAACCGCGACGACGCCGAGCATTGCGGCGGCCAATGGGATGAGGTTGGCCTGGCCCATGACGTGATTGTTGGGAATGGCGGAGAGCGCAGCGATGATAACGAGCACCGCGACGGGTGCCGCGGGGCCTAGCCTCGAACTCCACACGACCAGCGCCCACGCCACTACGATCAGCGCGGCCTCATCGATCCAGAACCACAGTTGGTAGGCTTGGTGGAGCGGCCAATTCGTCGTCCAAGACACCAGGAGCAAGAAGGGAGGCGGGTAGAAGAACGGGTGGACGGTGGCGCGGGTTCCGTCCAGGCGCGCAGCTTCGCCCAATGCGACCTTGTCGTAAGGGTCGCCCCCTTCGTCGGCGACACGGGCGGCGTAGTAGTACGAAGCGAAGTCTCTGCCGCTCGCGCCGGCCTTCCCATCGACTTCGGGCCAGGCGTCAGCGAAGACCGCCAACACATGCCAAAGTAGAACGAATGCCAGCAACCATCGGGAACTTCGAAGGTCCATACGCGCGGCGTCTAGCTGGCGTTATGCGCGCCCGCCCCTTGGAGTCGCCATGATCGACAAGGCCGTGCTGGCAGAACACCCCGACCGCGTCAAAGCGAATCTGACGCGACGCCACGCCGGACCCGAGGCGTTTTCAGCCGTCGATAGGGCGGTGGCGCTCGCTGCGCGTCGCAAAGAACTGGTGACGGAGCAGAACGGCATTCGCGCCCGTCGGAACGCGGTGTCCAAAGACATCGGCAACCTGATGAAGTCCGGTCGAGCGGACGAAGCCACCGCGTTGAGGACTGAGGTCACAGTTGGCAACGTCCGTCTCGACGCCATCGAGACCGAGTTGGTTGCGGTCGAGAGTGAGTTGGAAGGCCTCGCGCTGGGTTTGCCAAATCTGCTGCATGACGGCGTGCCGGACGGGGCAGTTGAATCGGAAAACACGGTGCTCCACGTGTGGGGCGCGCCGATGCGCGGGGTGTGCGACAGCCACGTCGAGATCGCGACACGGCTCGGCATTCTCGACCTGGATCGGGCGGCAAAGCTGTCAGGAGCGCGGTTCTCGGTGCTTTTGGGCGCCGGCGCTCGGCTGGAGCGTGCGTTGATCCAATTCTTCATGGACGTACATTCGAGCGAGCACGGCTACACGGAGGTGATGGTCCCCTACATTGTGCAACGGCACTGCGCGGTGGGTACCGGTCAACTGCCCAAGTTTGAACAAGACATGTTCAAGTTGGCGGCGCCGCTCAATGGTGCGGATGCGTTTCTCGTACCCACGGCAGAGCTACCGGTCACGAACCTACACCGCGACGAGATCATCGACGAATCGAGCCTCCCGCTTCGCTATGCCGCATTCACGCCGTGTTTTCGCTCCGAAGCCGGCTCGGCGGGCCGGGACGTTCGCGGCCTCATTCGCCAGCATCAATTCCACAAGGTGGAGTTGGTTCACATCACGACCCCGGAACGCGCCGAGGCCGACCACGTGGCACTCCGCGGTCACGCAGAAGCCCTGCTGCAGAAGCTTGGCCTGCACTACCGCGTCGTGTTGCATTGCGGTGGAGAGACGAGCTTCGGCGCGGCCCGGTGTTTCGACTTGGAAGTGTGGTTGCCGAGCCAACAAAACTTCCGCGAAATCAGCAGCTGTTCGCATTTCGGGGACTTTCAGGCCCGGCGCATGAGCCTCCGCTACCGCAACTCGGAAGGTAAGGTGGCCTTTGCCCACACCCTCAACGGTTCGGCCTTGGCGGTCGGGCGGACGTGGGTCGCGATCGTCGAGAACTACGCGCAAGACGACGGAAGCGTGGTCATCCCCGAGGTTTTGCGCCCCTATATGGGCGGCCTGGATGTGATTCGCGCTGCTTGACCGGGCCTCAGGCTCGGACTATGCGGCGAACGCTTCGCGACCTCGCCGGAGGCGTGGCCGAGTGGTTGAAGGCGGCGGTCTTGAAAACCGTTGACCCGGAAGGGTTCGGGGGTTCGAATCCCTCCGCCTCCGCATGTTCCTTTACATTTTGAAACGGAGTCGTGACCGAGTGGCCGAAGGTGCTTGATTGCTAATCAAGTGTGGGGACAAAATCTCCACCCCGGGTTCAAATCCCGGCGGCTCCGCCACTCCGGTTGGTACACCGCATGCACCCATAGCTCAATTGGATAGAGCGTCGGACTACGGATCCGAAGGTTGGGGGTTCGACTCCCTCTGGGTGCGCCATTTCCCTACGGCCCTCACCGAACGAACGCCCTCGGTGGGGGCCGTATGATTCCTGCCGTCACCGTCGACGGCCGCGTCGGTACGCTAGGTCCGCCGATTTGGGTTCACGATCGGTGGTTGTGGACGAGTGCAGGCCATGTGCTGCGTGAGGTCGGCCGCCCAGCCCTGCTGAGCGACGGCACCTTGGGCACCGTGGTTTGGGTCGGGCCCGTCGTGGTTCCGGGACCCAACTGTGTGGATATCGGCCTTCTGTCGATCCCGGGACGGGTGGGTCGGCCGCGGCGCGTGGCCAAGCTGAAAGTCGGAGAGCAGGTTGTGGTCGCTGCGGCGGCAGGTGTCCGGTTGGTAACTGTGGTCGGGCCGAAGAGTCCGCTCCCGTTGTTACGGCCGGGATTGCCGCTCCTGTGGATGGTGGGCGCCTGGAAGGTGGTGGGGTCGGTCGGGCCCGCCAGTGCGGAAGGAGATTCAGGCGCTGCGGTCACGACCCTAGACGGACGGCTCGTAGGCAGCCTGTTCGGGGGCGCAGGCGACTTCGGTTTCGTCACGCCCTGGCGCTTCGTACGGCGATCTGTCGGGGCGTGGGGAGGATAGGGTTGTCCAGAGGCCGATACGATGTTTGAGCCAGTCGCCGAGTCCCTCCGGGCGGAGTTGTCAGCCATCCGTGAGGCGGGCACGTGGAAAAACGAACGCCGAATCGTCACCCCACAGGCGGCGCAGATTCGGGTGCAAGGAGGATCGGAGGTCGTCAACTTCTGCGCCAACAACTACCTGGGTCTGGCCAACGACCCGAGGTTGATTGCCGCGGCGGAGAGCGCGTTGCACCGCTACGGTTTTGGCATGGCGTCGGTCCGCTTCATCTGCGGGACCCTCGACCTACACGTGTCCCTCGAAGATACCGTCAGCCGATTCCTTCGCACGGATGATACCATTCTGTATGGATCGTGTTTTGACGCCAATGGTGGTGTGTTTGAGGCGTTGTGCGGCGAGAACGACGCCATCGTGTCCGACGCGCTTAACCACGCGAGCATTATCGATGGAATTCGGCTGTCCAAGGCGGCGCGCTACCGGATGGACCACGACGACATGGACCACCTCGACGCGCAGTTGTCGGCGGCGCGTGCTTCGGGGGCACGAAGGGTTCTCGTCGTGACCGACGGCGTGTTCTCGATGGACGGCGATATCGCCCGCCTCGATAGGGTTTGTGACGCCGCGGAACGGCATGGCGCGATGGTAATGGTGGACGACAGCCATGCGACCGGCTTCGTAGGAAAGACTGGACGAGGGAGCATCGAGCACAACAATGTAATGGGTCGGGTTGACATCGTAACGAGCACGCTCGGCAAGGCGCTTGGCGGTGCTTCAGGCGGTTTTACGTCGGGTCGAAAGGAGATCATCGACCTGCTTCGGCAGCGGTCGCGCCCGTACCTGTTCAGCAACACGCTGGCGCCGATGATTACCGCAGCGGCCTTGACTGCCTTCGAGTTGTTGTCGGCGTCTACGGAACTTCGCGACAGGCTCGAACGCAACACCGCTTGGTTCCGGCGCGAAATGACGGCGGCGGGTTTCCAACTTCGGCCCGGCACCCATGCGATCTGTCCCATCATGCTCGGTGACGCAGCCCTGGCCACACGATTTGCCGATGCCTTGTTGGGCGAGGGGATTTACGTCATCGGTTTCAGCTACCCGGTGGTGCCGAAAGGGGCGGCCCGGATTCGTGTGCAGATTTCGGCGGGGCACACGCCGGAGCACCTCGAAAAGGCGGTGTCCGCCTTCGTGAAGGTCGGTCGGTCGTTGGGAATTGTGGAATGAGCTTTCGCCTGGTGCTCCTGGGCCCGTGGGCGTGTACGACGCCGAGTTTTCCAGTGGCAAGCACGTTCGAGGCGGTCGATTTTTCGGAATTGCCTTCGGATTCCGGGCCAATGCCGGTCGTGATTGACGAGGTGCTGGCGCGAAACGAATCCATTTCGATGGACGAGGCGCTTGACTTGGATGATTGGGTTGAACTGACGTCCGTGTCCTCAGGTGCAATTTCGCTTGCTGGGTTCGTTTTATCCACGGCCACGGCGGCCTGGACCCTGCCAGACATCACGTTGGCTGCCGACGACCGCTTGGTTATTTGGATGGACGGTGAGCCTGAGGAGGGGCCGCATCATGCTTCGTTTACCCTCAACGGGGGTGGCGAAACGCTGCGGCTTACGGCGCCGGACGGGGCTTGGGACGAGCTGAGTTGGGAGTCTTCCGAGGCGGACGTGGTGTGGGGGCGGTTCCCATCTGGCACGGGAGAGGTCGCGCAGTCGATTCTGGCGACGCCAGACAATCGAAACCCGGTGGATCCAGGGATTTCCGTGGACCCGAGTGACGTGTTGTTTCCCGAAGACGAAGTCCTGAGGATCGATTTGATGCTTCCTCCGGAAAGCGTTGAGGCCCTGCGCTTGGACCCCTACACGGATGTTGAAGGCTCGGTGAGTTTCGGTGCCGTCACACTCTCTCCCGTGGGAATTGCGCTCAAGGGGGGTGTGGGTTCTTACCGGTCGATTGACCAGAAAGCGGCGTTTCGTATTTCGCTCGACGCATTCGAATCCGGTTTTCGTTTGCGTGGAATGGAGCACCTGACCCTCAACAATATGGTGCAAGACCCATCAGCGATGCACGAGCGCCAAGTTTACCGCCTGGCCCGAATTGCGGGCGTGCCCGCGCCTCGGGTTGCGCATGTGGAATTGTACCAAGACGGTGCCTACCGGGGCCTGTATCTACTCGTGGAAACACCGGACGACCAGTTCCTGAACCGATGGTTCGAGGATCCGAACGGCAATCTGTATGAAGGTGCCTATGGGCCGGATTTGACGCCCGACGGAATCTGGCAGCTGGAGCAGGACGAGATCGGCGTGGACGACGTCACCGACCGAAGCGAGCTGTTGGCAATTGCGAATTTGTTGGCTCAGCCGCCGAGTGAAGACCTCGCCGACGAATTCGACGCGCTGATCGATGTAGACCGCACCTTTGGAACGCTCGCCGTGGAAGTGTTGGTCGGCCATTGGGATGGTTATTTTTACAGCCCGAACAACTGGCGCGTCTACCACGAGCCCTCCTCTGGAAAATCCACGCTGTTGATGTGGGGGACGGACCAGACATTTGCATGGACTGGGAGTTTGAATTCGCCGTCGGGCGACGTTGCGTGGTGGTTCCTGCAGGTCCCATCCTTGAAAGTGCGTTTTGACGCGGCCCTGGTGGACTTCGCAGAGCGTCTCAAGGCGCAGGGTGTGGAAGTGGACGTGCCGGCGACATCTGCCCGGGTGCGGCCTTTTTATGAGCTCGACCCGTACCGGGAAGGGGACATGTACGCGTTCGATGCCGGGGCACTGACCACGGTGGATTATGTGAGTTGGTGGCCAGACTCGGTGATTGCGCAGATTCCGTGAGGGAATTCAATCTTTTGGGTGCAAATCGACCAAGGGAACGAACTTCCCTTCGGGTGTATGCCACGCCAGGACCTCGGCGTGGGCGAGGTCGAACCACCACGCGTTGAGGCGCAGATTGCCCTCGGCAACACGCCGCGAAATCGACGGATACGTTAGCAAGTGGTCGAGTTGCTGTAGCACATGGGCTTGGGACAATCGGTCCGGATCTGGCAGACTTGCGTCGATGCGTGTTTCCCGTTCCAGTCGCGCATACGAGGGTCCAAGCTCCTGCAACCAACGATCGAAATGGGGGGCGCCGTCAATTGTCGCGCCCGTCGCTATGGCGCTCATGGCGGCGCAGCTGGAATGGCCGCAAACCACCACGTCGCGAACGGAGAGTGCGATGGTGGCGAATTCGATGGCCGCCCCCACAGAATTGTGCCCGCCAAGCAAATCGCCGGCCCGCGAAGGAGGCACGATATTGCCGACGTTTCGCACGACGAACAGGTCGCCCGGGTTGGTGGACGCAAAGAGGTTCGGAACGACGCGGCTATCGGAGCATGCGACGAACAAGCAGTCAGGGGACTGGCCAAGCGCTAGTTTTGCGAATCGCTCGCGGTAGGCTGGGCGCAGCTTGTCGTGAAAATCGCGAATCCCATCCAGCAGTTTTTTCATTTGAGGCTGCGCGTTATGGAAGTATTTCGCATACGTAAGGCAGCGCTGAGACACAGTTCAAATCGTTCCACGCGTAACCACTCCACAGGATTTGTTGACAATCTTCGCCACCTGAATCATTGGGTTCGCCCGGCGACCAATTCGTGTAGGCCACCGGCTCGCCATTCGACCAAACCCAGGCCCCTTCGTTGGCGACGTCATTGAGGCCAGCCCACCACGTGGTGGCCCACAATCCGAGAGCGGTGTCGGATACGTGGATTTCTTCTGCCCCGTCTGTGAAAGCAGCCAGGTCGAGCCCCATGTTGAGGCACTGTTGGTGGGCGTCTTCCCAGGCGCGCGCCTCGGGACAATACAGATGGACGGTTGCGCCCCAAGGGACACTGGCGCAACTGCCGCAAATTCCGTATTCGTCAATCGCGCCGTCGCAGTCGTCGTCCGAACCGTTGCACTGTTCGGCAGCGCCGCTGAACGTAGACGCCAGCAGATCATTGCAGTCGCCCGAGCAGGCCGCTTGTCCATCCCCGTCGTTGTCAATGCTTTCGTTCGTCGCCGGGTTGCAATCGTCGTCCACGCCATTGCACAGCTCCGGCTGGCCGGGGAACTGCGCCGCGTCGTCATCAGCACAATCTCCTGCACACGTTGGGACACCGTCCCCATCCGCGTCGAGCTCTGTGACCTGCAGCGAGCCGTCACAGTCGGTGTCCTTCCCGTCACAGACGTCCGGCTGGCCGGGAAAGACGGCGGAATCGGTATCGTCGCAGTCGCCAGAGCAGGGGCCGTAGCCGTCGCCGTCGAGGTCGAAACCCTCGTCGATGAGGCCGTCGCAGTCGTTGTCGAGTCCATCGCAATCGTCGCTTGCCCACAAGTGTACGGAAGCATCCTGGTCGTCGCAGTCGCCTCGGCAGGTCGTGAGACCGTCGCCATCCAGGTCCCAGCCTTCGTCCACGAGTTCGTCGCAGTCATTGTCGAGGTCGTCGCAGACTTCGACCGCATCCGGGTGTCGGTTGTGGTCGGCTTCGTCGCAATCTAGGCAATCCCCGACCTCATCGCCGTCTGCATCGAAGGGTTCGTCCGCTACGCCTGTGCAGTCATCATCGATGCCGTTGCACGTCTCCACCGCGCCGGGCGACACCGAAGCATCCGAGTCATCGCAATCGGGCGCCCCTTGGGTCCAACAAGACGGGTCTCCCACGGTCCAACCGTCGGCATCGAAGTCGTCGCAAACGGGGGCGGGCGGCGCTCTCTCACCCGTGTCGATGACCTCCTGTCCTGCGTCGGAGGCACCGTCGACCACCCCCACTGCGCACGCGACCCACCACCACATGGTTCGCTTGCTAGCGCGTTGTGGCGCGTCCGGGTCCCGCGGCGTCGGGATAGCGCAGGAAATGACTCTATGGTTAACGTTCGCGTGTGCTGACAAGCCGTCGGTCCCAGCCGACCCCGGCAGTGTCGTAGGCGTCGGCCTATTCTCGGAGGGCTGCGCCGAGCCCGGCACATCGCTCGCGAGGGAGATCGGCGTTTCCGAGCGACTCCCTGGCGCGGTGGCCGTGGGTTCCAAATTCGATTTCTTGCTCGCCAACGACGTTGCCGCATACGTGGTGACCCGCCCGGAAGCGGGATCGACCTATTTTCACTACGGCGGAATCATCGCTGATGCTGTGGCGATGGCGGACTGCGAAGCCCAGCATGACGATGTGCTCGATGAAGTGGGGCTGGTACTCGGGACCATCGACCTGTTGGACTTCGACGCTTCTATTCTTCACGCGTTTCGCGCCAATGAAGTGGCGGTCTTGGCGGACGGGTCAGACGGCGGGCCCGCTATCGTTCGGGCGACCGGCACCGACGATATGTATTGGTTGGTGGAATACGAATTGATTCGGTCTGCGGTTCATAGCGGCGGACGGCCGCTTTCGTCTCCGTGGGGTCTCGAAGTCACCGTCGATTATATTCTCGACCCAGGATCGAGTGTGCTGCGAATCGAATGGGACCTCGGCAATCCGAGTGCTACGGAATCGTATTCATTGATGACGGGTGCACTGATGTCGTTGGCGCCGAGCCTCGACAGCTACGGCGTTGGCACCAGCAGCGTGTCGTTTGGGGGCGTGACGCTGGGCGCTGGGATTCCTTATTTGGTCGCGTCAGACGGCGAGGGCGCGTTTGCATTTGGTGTGGAGGCCGGAAACTTAGGCACCACGGAAATCTCAGGCATTCTTGTGGCGCTCGATCTCGATCAGGTGATCCAAGATTCGATTCAATTGCCCCCCGGAGGCACTGGGACGTCATCGATGTTGGTTTCGGTGGGCGCGGGCGGCGGGGGTGCTGCTTCGGGTCCATTGATCGAACAAAGCCCACAACGGGTACCCAACTCGACCGCGATAGCGCGTACGATCACGGGGTTCGTGAGGGATACTGCCGGCCAGCCGGTGTCGGAAGCGCATGTCGTTGTTTGGGCGGATAGCGGTGCGGGAAGCGTACCCTTCGACGCGGATTGGTCCGGCGCTAACGGCTCCTTTTCCGTGGTTATTCCCGACTTCGATTCTGACCCGTGGATTTTTGATCTTTGGGTTTCGGCACCTGGACGGGGCCTTGTTGGACCTCTGTCGTTACAAGGTACGACGTCGGTCGATGCGGTCGTGGGAGATGCAGGCGGCGTGGCTCTCTCGGTCTCCGAAGGCGGTCAGCCCGTCCCGGCGAGGGTCGTATTTGTTCGCGACGACGGCCTCAGGTCCGACATCTGGACGGTTGGAACGGAGGCGGTGCCCCTCGCGCCGGGAAGCTGGTCGTATACGGTCACGCGGGGTTTCGAGTACGAGCCGGTCGTAGGAAACGTGGAGGTATCGCCTGGGGATCCAATCAACGTTTCGGTGGCCATCGTGCGCGTCGTGGACACGTCCGGTTGGATGTCGATCGACACCCATGTGCACGATTCGAATAGTCCGGACAGCCGAGTTCTCCCCGAGGACCAGGTCCGGCATGCAGCCGCCCACGGGCTCGACATCGTGTTGCACACCAATCACGAGCATATCGTGGAGGAGCGCCAGATTCCGTTCGAGAGCGGCCTGTCGGCGTTTGTAGCCAGTATGGTGGGCGAGGAGGTGACGGCCTCGGTGCCGGAACATATGACGATGATGGCGGTGGCTCCGGACGGGACGGGCCGCGGTGGTCCAGTGCCGTGGTACCAAATGGGCCTCACGGAATTGTTTTCTGCCATGCGTGAACGCAGTAGCGGAGGTTTGAATTTCTTCAATCATCCTGGATATATGGACCTCGTGGATTGGGATCCGGTGACAGCGACGCCTGGGATCACCGACCCAGTGTTGTTGGGCCTCGCGCCGGGCACCGCCATTTGGTCTTGGGATTTTGATGGCATCGAAGTGATGAACGGATTTCAATCGCCGTTCGCGCAGGGAAATGGCCGATTTGAGAAGTGGCAAAGCGCGCTGAACGCAGGCCACCGGATATTCCCGCTCGGGTGCAGCGACGACCATGGCGGGGACGAGGTCGGATTTCCGAGAACGTATTTTCCTTACCTGGCCGAATCTCCTGCAGACCTTGACGAAGCCGAGGTGCTCGCCACGCTCGCTACCGGGGCGGTGGTGGTCAGCGGGGGCGCGTTTGCGCGGGTGGAGATGGCGGGCGCTGGGCCTGGAGAGGTCGTGAGCGCGAGTGGGTCTGTGGACCTTTCGATTGCCGTCACTGCGCCGTCGGCGATTGACGTGACCCATGTCGTCGTGTTCGCGAATTGCGATGAGGTTGCCCGAATCGAGACGACGGAGCCGCACGGTATTGTTAAGCTGGAAACGATTCTTCCGCTAACCTTTTCGTCAGATACGCATGTGACCATTGCGGCGTTTGGCGCAGATTTCCTCCCGCTCGGATTGCCGCAGTTTTCGTCCACGGCAGTTCCCCGCGTGCTCACTCAGGCGATATTCCTGGACGTCGACGGCAACGGTGTCTTTGATGCGCCGGGTGGGCGGGTGTGCGCGTATGACGTCAACTAGAGCGGCGTCCGAGCAGGTTGATGGGGTGTCGCTGGCTCCGCTCCTCCGTCACGGGCGCCGCAGCCCGCTCCGTTCGGTGCTCGCTGGCGCTCCTACCCTCAACCTGCTCGGTCACCGCTCTGCCGAGCGCGCTGAAAACAGACGTCTCGCGTTGTCTTGCGTGGCGGCTTCCACGACGTGGACGCTTTCTCCTCGCAACGCGGCGACTTCTCGAATCACTTCGTGGATATGCGCCATCTCCCCTCGAACGACACCGATCGGTGCCATGGACGGGCCGTCTGTTTCGACCAGGAGCCTGTCGAGGGGCACGAGCGGCACGCTCTTTCGCGCCCGCATTGCGCGGTCTCGTAGGACCAAGGGGCCGAAACTGATGGCGTGTCCGAGTGCCAGGGCGCGGCCGATTTGGTCGGGCGGTCCGGACCACGCGTGCCATTGGCCGCCGCAATCAGGTACGCCGTCGCGCTCCGCCAGGGTGAGCAATTCTGGGACCGCGCGTACTGCGTGAAAGACCACCGGCAGTCCCCGTTCCCGCGCCAACGCCAACTGGTGTCGCACGGCGCTGCGTTGGCGCTCCCGGGCCAACGGGGTGGGCGCCCACAACGCGTCCAATCCGAACTCTCCAATTGCCTGAACTGGGAGCGACACGAGACGGGCAAGAAGGGATTGCAGCGCGGCCTCGTCGAGGTCGGGGGCCTGCCAGGGGTGCACACCGCAGGCGACGGGCGCACAGGTCGCTCGGGCCAACGAGACGGCAAGGTCCCAACGGGCTGGGTCCGACCCGACGACCGTCCAGCCTTCGACGCCGGTCGCGTGGGCTCGGGCGATGACATCGTCGCGGTCTGCGTCGTAGTCGACATGGTCTAGGTGAATATGAGCGTCGTAGGCCATTTCACGGACACCCGTTGCCTGCCCAAGGCGCGGGCGCACTCAAGTGAAGCCGTTGGCCGGTCGTGGGATGAACAAAGCCCAATGACTCGGCGTGCAGGCGGTAGCCGATGTCGCCCGGAAGCGCCTCGGAGCGCGGCGTACCGCCAATGCCGTACAGCGGGTCACCCGCCAACGGAAAGCCGGCCGCGGCCAGGTGAATCCGAATCTGGTGCGGGCGACCGGTCCACAGGCGGAGTCGGACCAAACTCTCTGTGTCGCGTTCGATAACCGTGGCGTCGGTCCTCGAAGGTCGGCCGCTCGACGACGCCGCCCACACCTCGCCGAGTCGTGGATGCGGCACCAAACCGATCGGGCTGTCTAATGAACGGGTGTCCCATGGCGGCGCGCCTGCGACTACGCCGAGGTAGTGTTTTTCGACGTTGTGATCCCTCCAGAGCCCTTGAATCTGCTTTCTAGACGCCTCGGTTCGGGCGAAGAGCACGAGGCCGGAGGTGCCACGCCCGAGGCGGTGCATCGGAGTCGCTTCGGGCCACGTCTCTCGCACGACGGTGAGCAGTGTCTGGTGCAAGAAGCCGCCTGCGGGCACGGTGGGGAGGCCGGAAGGCTTGGTGACAACGAGCAGGTCGTCGTCGACGTGGAGGAGGCCGAAGTGTCGCGGGACCTCGGGCTCGGTCCAAGGGGGACGACACCATGCCACGTTCTGGCCTCTCCGTAGGGCCGTAGAGGTCGTGATGACGTCTGGACCCACCGATACCTGGCCTTCGGCGATGCGTGCCGCCCAGGTAGTTGCGTCGCTGTGTGCGTGCCGGCGTGCAAGCCACGCGACAAGTTCGACGCCGTGGTCGCCGTCGGAGACCTGTTCCGTGTAGGTCCAGCCCTGGTTTGTATGGCCGTCCGTCGTGGACATCGCCTCCGCTACGTCGTTGCGGGCTCGCGCGCCCGACACCGGAGATAGGCGCTGCACCATGCCCATCGTCACCCCGTCGGTCACGCGTACCGAAATGGTCCAGATCGTGATGCCCGGTCACTGCAACGCGCTGGGAACGGTGTTTGGTGGTGTCGTGATGTCGTGGATCGACGTGTGCGCTGCCGTGGCTGCCCAGCGTCTGGCGCGCCGTGACGTCGTGACTGCGTCGATGGACACGCTGGTGTTCCTTGCGGCGGCCAGAATTGGCGACGTGGTTGTCGTCCGGGGGCAGGTCAACTGGGCGGGAAGGACGTCCATGGAAGTTGGTGTGCGGGTGGAGACCGAGGACCCGCGGACGGGCGTGTGCACACACACAGCGTCTGCGTTTCTGACGTTTGTCGCCGTCGACGCGACAGGTCGACCGACCCCTGTCGCGAAATTCGAGCCCGTGACCGACGAAGAGAAAGCACGTTTCGCGGCAGCGGCGGCTCGGCGTGAGGCGCGGATTCGGGGCAGGGCCGAGTGATTGTATTGGCGAGTGCGTCGCCGCGTCGGCGGTTGTTGCTGGAGGCAGCAGGTGTTTCGGTGCACGTCGTTCGGCCAAGCGTGGACGAAACGTGGCGAGGGGAGGAGCCGGTGGCATTTGCCGAACGGCTGGCCTGGGCGAAGGCCACGGCTGTGGAGGGTGGCGTCGTCATCGCAGCGGACACGGTGGTTCACCGTGAAGGGTGTTTGTTCGACAAACCCGCCGACCCGCAAGCGGCCACCGACACACTTGCGTCGTTGTCTGGGCAGTGGCACCGCGTGACGACCGCCTTTGTCGTGCGCTCGGCCACTTCAGTTGTCGCGCAGGCAATTCATACGGAGGTCCGTTTTCGTTGTTTGCCAGATGCCGAAATTGAGGCCTACATCCGCACGGGCGAACCGTTCGACAAAGCAGGAGCGTATGGCATCCAGGGCGCCGGGGGTGCCTTGGTCGCAGAGCTTCGTGGGTCCTACAACAACGTCGTCGGGTTGCCCCTGGAAGAGGTGCTCGACGCGCTTCGCCGAGTGACCCGTTGAGCGTGGCGATCGGGCTGGCGACGGTCAGGCAACGAATCGCGTTGGCCGAGACGGCTGCGGGGCGCGCGCAGGGTTCAGTCCGGTTGGTGGCGGTAAGTAAACGGGTCCCGCTGGCAGGGATTGTATCTGCTCTCGCTGCGGGTCAGGTCGATTTTGGTGAGAATTACGCGCAGGAATTGCGTGACAAAGCTGCGGTTTTGAGCGGTCCTACGTGGCATTTCTTAGGTCGGTTGCAACGAAACAAAGCGAAATATGTCGCGGCCGCAGCCGGGTGGATGCACTCAGTGGATGACTATGCGACCGCGGAAGCCGTGTCGGAGCGAAGGATTTCCGATCCATTGAAAGTATTGGTGGCCGTAAACCTCGCTGGTGAGCTTTCGAAAGGAGGGGTGGCACCGGCTTGTGCCTTGGACCTGTGTGAGCGGCTGACGAAAGTACCAGGCCTTGACCTGCGCGGATTGATGGCATTGCCCCCGGTGGGGACCGACCCGGAGGCGTCGGCCCCATGGTTCTTGGCGCTGCAGGCGCTGGCGACGCAGGGCAGAGAACGAGGCCTACCGCTGACAGAGCTTTCCATGGGCATGAGTCATGACCTTGAGGTCGCGGTGCGTTGTGGCGCCACCCTGGTACGTGTCGGCACGGCGATTTTTGGGGAACGGGCGTGAACCGATTCGAAAACCAGCTGTTGAACTGGGGTGTGATCCAAACCCGTTGGTAGCCGTTGGCACCGGGCGCCTAAGGGCCGTCGGTGGGCGGCCGGCCCCATCGGTGTCGTACGGCCGCGGAGAGGCGCCTGTTGACGCCACCCCCATCCGCCGACCGCAACGCCCTCGCCCACCCTGTGGGTGGGCTTCGGCTGTAGGGGCTCGCGGCCGGGGGCCCGGCGGTGCCGTCGTACCGGCGGTGCCGTCGTACCGGGTGTGGGAGGACCGCACGGCGTTGTCGTGACCACGCCTAGGTCGCATCGAGGTCAGGGCGGCCCGACCACCACGGCGTTGATCGTCCCCGCGCCCGCCTGCACCGACCAGATCCTGTCCCCCATGGACGCCCGAAACGCTACCGAGATGCCACCGTCCATGTTCAGTGCTTCGCGCGCGCCGACCGCGACGAGTAGATCCGCGAACGCCCACAGCGGCAACCCGCAGTCTTCAGCAGCCATGAGTTCGCGTACGTTGCCTGTTCCCGGATGCGAACAGTCCGACGCCGCGACGACGAGCAGGACCTCGCGGTCGCCTGCAGCCACCGCCGTTCGAGCCGCGAGCCGCGCGTCGCCCGTTGCCTGCACTAACGAGCGCCCCTGGTCGACCAGCCGATCGATCGACTGGAGCGCTTCAAAGCCCCGCCCGCCCCAGTCGTCGCGATGTACGATGGTGAGCGGCTGATCCGCGGACCAGAACAGCACCCCGCTCCCTCCCGTCGCGTGGAGCGGGGCGACGTCGGCGCCCCCGTGGCGCACCAGCCCCATCGGCCCGGAATCGTAGAATCCGCCGTTCACCAGAGCACTACCGCGTTCCACCGAGTGGATCTCGTCGACGGACGCTACGTGATCGCTCGGGACCACCCGAACGCGCGCATCCCGCGGAAAGCGAGCCACCCACGCCCAGCCGACGTCGCCCGGGCGCGTCCACCGCACCTGCTCCAGCCGTGCCACATCGGTCGTTGCGAGCGGGCTTGCCGGGCCGACGGACACGAGCGAGGTGGGCGCGGCGGCGACGCGCTGGACGGGATCCGTTGGCGACCCGCAGGCGGCGAGCAATAAGGCGAGCGTCAACGCGCAAGCTCGGGCTCAAACGCCAGAAGCTCCACGACCTTCGCCTCGATCAACGCCGCCGTCTGCGCGCCTGCCCCACGATGTCGGCCTTCTCGAGGTCTCGCAGAGCTGCGCTCTCCGCCGTCGGGGTCGACCACGTCAGGAGAGAACAGGTTGGACAAGCGCCTTTCCTCCCTCGTCGGCCACGGGTGCGATGATCGAAAGCCGCTCCGCGATACTCCTGCCCGCACCCGATCCCGATCCCGATCCCCCTCCCGACCCGAGGCAGCGATGGCGTTCGACCATGAAGCTCGATGTGTACGCCGTCGCCTTGGACTTCCTGGTACTCGCCAACGGCGTCGTTGAGCGGTTGCCTCGGGGGCGCTCGCACATCGGTGATCAGCTGTCACGCGCCTCCTTGTCGATCGTACTCAATATCGCAGA
>CAMASI010000017.1 GCA_945861065.1 Klebsiella pneumoniae
CGATGGCGCCCGCCGCGCAAGGCGCGGGGTGCAGCCGAACCGAGGAGTACGTGGCGTACTTCGCAGGTTCGGCGGGGTCCCCGCAACGCAGCGCCGCGGGATGCCAGCGAGTCCGAATGCGCAAGTTATTTTTGCGCGGGCCCTAAGGGGCTACCAACGAATCAGCGCGACCTCAATCCCCAAGCCCGGACCGAAAGCCGCGAGCACGCCGACGTCTCCTGCCTTCGGCGCACGTTCCTCCACAGACTCGGCCAGCACGAACAGCACCGTAGGTGACGACATGTTGCCATAGTTGCGCAACACACGTCGGCTCGCCGTGACCGCTGGCTCAGGCAACCCAAGGGAGTCCCGGGCCACATCGAGAACCCGGCTTCCGCCTGGGTGAATGCACCACCGGTTGACGTCTGCGCGGGACAGCCCGTTGCGACCGAGCAATCGGTCCACGGCCACTGGCAGCTGGGCACCCACCAGGGTGGGCACACTGGAATGTAGACGAATTCGAAATCCGGCGTCCGTGAGCGCAAACCCCAGCGTTTCGCTGGCGGCGAAATCCGATCGGGTTTCGAAATCAATCAATTCTGGACCGGTGCCGTTCATGGCCACCAATGTAGCGGCGGCGCCGTCTCCAAACAATGACAAGGCGACCAGGTTTTCAGGGTCATCGTCAGCCACAAAACAAGCGGAGCACACTTCGACGGCCACGGTCGCAGCCAATTGTTCTGGTCGGGCTCGCACGTGGTCGGCGGCGACACGAAGCAGGGGGATGGCGGCGTGGCAGCCCACATTGTTGAAGTGGATGCGGGCGACGGAACCGCGGAGGCCCACCGATTTGGCCAACAACACGTCGACGCCAGGCGTAGCGGACCCGGTCACGGTGGTCACGGCGATGAGGTCGATGCTTTCCGCCGATCGACCGCGCAGCGCGTCCCGCAAGGCCGCCGCGCCCAGCGCTTCTGCGCCAACGCGCCAGGCTTCGTTCGACTCGGTCAGCGTCCGTTTTCTCGCCCACCACGACGGGGGTACGACGAGGGCCCGGCTATGCACGGGCCCGTCCAAGAACAGCTTGTCCAGCAGCGCGGTGCGCCCCCACGGGCTGTGTTCGTACAGGGCCTGCTGCGTCAGCCTTTGGTCGGGTTGGGCCAGTCCGAGGCCCACGATCCGGGGATTCACTTCGCCGCCTCCCGAGTCGCAGTGGCGGCTGCGATGCGCACACCTTCAGCACGGGCCAGAAGATGTCCTTCCGAATCACACACCACGGCATCGACACTGGCGAAACCGTCGAACGGCTTTGTTACTAGGTGAATCTGTGCTGACGTCGGCCAAGGCCCTGGAGCGAATTCCCATCTCGTTGCTGCCACAGGGAGGCCGAGCCAGCCTGCTTGCGACATCGCCCACACGCAGGCCAATTGATGGACCCCATCTACGGCGTCGGCAATGCCGTTCAGTCGAACGGTTGCGGCGGTACGTGCGGGCGCCACGGCAGTCAGAATTTGCCAGGTTGGGCCGTGGAATAAGAGGTCCGGTCGGTACAGGTCGACGGCGGGTTGGAGGTTCTCCAGGCGCGCCACGGCCAACCGCGACAGTTCGGAAGGGCGGGTGAATCGGCAAGAAGCCAACACGACGCCGTTGGCGCACAGTTCGCCCACCTGGCGGGAAACGCGGAGCACGACGTCCTGACGGTGTTCGTGGACGAAGGTGGGTACGTGCACGACAAAGTCGCGAATAGACCCGGCACCGACAGCATGAAAAGCCGCGACCCAAAGCGCAGCGGGAACCAGGCAGCGACCGCCGATTTGGTGGTCTGCGAGACGTGGTTCAGCGGGGTCAAGGGGAACCGACCAGCCGTGCGGGGTCAACGCGGCGAGTGGCCACGCCGGGGCAGAGGTCCCCGGCGGTGGGTTTGCGGTCGCGAGCACAGTTCCCGATGTGGCGAGCGCAGAGAGGAATAGCGCCGCACCCTCGGCGTCGGTCAGCGCCTTTAGTCCTCGCGCTGCGAGAAGCGGCAAGGCGCCTGTTCGCGCGGCCATCCCCCGTTCGGACCAAGCCGTCCACGCGAGGTGCAGGGTTGGCGCGTTGGCGTGTCGAACACATTCCATGGCGGCGTTCGCGGCACCGTACAAGGTTTGGCCTGCGTTGCCCAGGTGGGCGACGAGCGACGAACACGTCACGAAGCGGATCAGCGGGTCAGTGGCGGTCGCGTGTGCCAGCGATTGGGTCGAGGTCCACTTCGGACCCAACACGTGGTGCACGTGCGCTGCGGTCCGCGTTGACGCAAGGCCGTCTGCCAGCGCGCCTGCACCGTGCAGGACGAGTTGAGGCGGGCCCCACTCGGTGCGAATGGCGTCTACCGCGGCCCGCACTGCCACAGCGTCCGTCAGGTCGACCCGGGCGAACCGTGTGTCCGGTCCGACGACGGGTTCACGTCGTCCCAGCCACAACACCCGAGGTGACCATGGGGCCAATGCAGCCACCAAGGCCCCAAGCAAGCCCGACGGATTGCCGGCCGCGACGACAACCAAGCCCGGTGGCAGTTGTGGGGCGTGCGTCGCCAACGGGGCAAACGTGCGCTCCCATACGACGTTGGGGCCGACGAGCACGTGGTCGGGGCGGCCTGGTGCGAAAACCTCCCGCTCGACGTCGGACGATTCAGCCGTCGCCTCGATTTCCACGATTCGAATCAATCGGCCCTGCTCACGCGCCAGGGATCGAAAGAACCCGATTGCGGCGGCACCACCGACGTCGTCGTGGTCGACCACCACGACGTCGGGGCAGGGTCGGCCAAGGCAACGGAGGGTGACGTGTATCGGGTCATCGCCGGCGCCAACACGGTCTACGACCACGCTGCGACGGCCCTCTCCGGGGGGCAACAGCCGGTCCCACCGCACGAACAACCCGGGTCGGACGCTTGGACCCGCGGCCACGGCAATCGGGCTGGCTTGGCGGTCCTCCACCCACTGAATCAGCGTGTCGAGCGTGGCGCCAGCGAGCAGGCCGTGGTCCGCTTCTGTGGCACGTACACCGAGCCTTTTTTCGACGACCGACAGCAGTTCCATGCGTCGGATGCTGTCGATACCGAGTTCGGTTCCCAAGTCGGCGTCGCCGCGCACAAATTCTGGCGGGTAGCCCGTGACCTCACACAAGGCCGCGAGTACCTCGGCGCGAACGCCCTCGGCAGGAGGTGCCGAATGTAGGGCCGGCGGGGCGATGGGCAACATTCGCTGCGGGACCGGGCGAAGGGCAGGGGCGACAGCGCAGAGTGTCGCAGGCAACTGGCGCAGGAGGTGTGGGTGCCCGGCGGCCAACAGGGCAGCCGCGGCCAGAACGGTGCCGCGCGGGTCCCCAGGGGAGGGGTCAAGCGCCACGGAGTCCTGGTTCGTCAACTCGCGGCCAAGCGTGGCGCCTGGGCCAACTTCGACGACGAGAGCTCCGGGAAAGGCCGACAATGCCGCAAGCTGCGCTTCGTGTTTGCGGACGGGCGCACAAACGGCAGCGACGAGGCTCGTCGCTGGGTCGGTCATCGGTGCGGCGGTGGCGATGGAGAAGACCGGTGCACCGGGGTGCCATTGCACCGCTGCGGCAGCGTGTTCGATCGCCGGTTGTGCGCCTGCAACCAGAGGTGAATGGTAGGCGCGGGTGACGGAAAGCCGCTTGGAACCGGGCAAAGTTGCGACGGCTTCCACGGACCGAACAGGCCCGGACAGTACCGAATGATCTGCCGCAAGTACGGCGACTATGAGGCCGAAACGCGTAGCGACGTCCTGCGCTTCTGTGCCCGTCAAGGGAATGCGGACCATGCCACCCTCGGGCGCGTCTGCGAAGGCCTCGCCGCGCGCGACCGCGAACGCCCACGCATCAACAACGCTCATCCGGCCGGCAAATAACAGCGCGCCGATTTCGCCGACGGAGTGCCCCATCGCGACGTCGCAGTTGCCGAGCACAGCATGCCACCCGATGGCGGCGCCAACGAGGTGACGGTGGACTGAGAGGGGGTCGTCACCGACCGGTTCTTCGAACCCAAACAGCGCCTCCGCGCTGGCCGGTAGCAGGCGCAACGTCGCCCACCCGCCAGTTCGTTGCGCCCCCTGGCCGGGGACGAGCGCAAACAAGGACCGGGGGGCCCCGTGCCCGGCGAACACGCCAGGCACCGGACCGTCCAGCGCTGCAAGCGCACGTTGCACCGCGGCCCCACCGACCACGATGAGGCGGATTGGGGCACCCGCCGCGTCTTCCGGCGTCACGGTGTGTAGGGCCAGGATGGCGCGCCGCAAGCCCGCTTCATCCTCGGCGCCGAAACAAAGCACCTGGTCCGCGCCTTGGTCTGCCCATTGTGCAGCGTCAGCAGGACGCAACAACGGCGCTGCTTTCCGCGCGAGGCCGACGGCGCGAGCGTGGGTCCGCACACCCTCTCCTGGCGCTTCGAGCACGACATGCCAGTTGGTTCCGCCAAACCCAAACGCGCTGACCGCCGCCAGGCGCCTGTTCGGGTCCAACAACACCGGGAACCGAGGCAACCTGAGGGGACCCGCCCCAAGCGCACGAACGGGACCTGCGTGCAGTGTGGCGGGAACAGTGCCGGTAGCGACCATGAGGGAGGCCTTGACCAACGAGGCAGCACCCGCAGCGCCTTTGAGGTGGCCGATACCGGATTTCACGGAACCGAGCCAGACCGGTGCCGGCGCTTCTCCGAGGACTTCCGTGAGGACGGTGCTTTCCACTCGGTCGCCGAGGGCCGTTCCGGTGCCATGCGCCTCAACAACCCCGACAACCGCCGGGGAGCGTCCGGCATCCTGCCAGGCCCGGTGCAGCGCGAGCCGTTGCCCGTCGGCGCGCGGCGCGGTGATGCCGGGGCCGCGGCCGTCCGACGACTGGCCGACCCCGCGAATGACGGCCCACACGGGGCGACCGGCAGCGATGGCATCGTCCAAACGCATCAGGGCGAGAACTGCGGCGCCTTCGCCCATCACGAAACCGTCTGCAGACGTCGAAAAGGGCGATGCGAGTCCGTGCGACAGCGCTTCCGTGCGGGAGAATCCGACAAATGTTTCGGCGCTCAGATCGGTGTCCACCCCTCCGCACAACACAGCGTCGACGCGGCGATTTCGCAGCCAATCCACCGAAACGGAGAGTGCCGCAAGCGAGGCTGCACAGGCCGCGTCCACCACGAGGTTTCCACCCATCCAGTCCAGCCAGGTGGCGATTCGCCCTGCCACAACGTTGGCAAGCAGGCCCGCCATGCTTTCGGACGTGACCGGAGGCAGCGTTTTGGCCAGCCGTTCCTCCACGCGCGTTTCAATGCCCTCACGGTCAGCTTCCGCGATGATTCCCTCGTCGACCATCGCTGCGACGACCTCGCGGAACCGCACCCGAACGGCCAGGTCCTTCGCATACTCACCGCCCATGGCGTTTCCGAAAATCACGGCGGCGCGCCGCCCGTCTACGGCCCCTGGCTGGTCCCATCCCGCGTCACGAACCGCTTCGGCGGCGGCCATGAGCGCAATCCGCTGGCTGGGGTCGAGCGCAGGCACCACACGTGGCGGAATGCGGAAGTCCAGGGGATTGAATCCGCGGTGGTCGACGGTGCCGCACAACCGGGCGTAGCTACGCGCAGGACCGTCCGCGTGCGCATCGGGGTCGTGGTATCTGGCCGGGTCCCATCGATGCGGTGGGATGGGGCCGACGGCGTCTACGCCCCGCAACAGATTGTCCCAAAAAGTGGCGACATCTGCGGCACCGGGAAGCACACAGCCGAGGCCGACAATGGCGACAGCGTCGGAGGTGGCGGGCGTCAGGGTGGGCGCCGACGGCACAGAAGCGACCTGGACTGCAACGCGCACGGGTCCGTCAGCAACGACCTCCCCGCGTAGGATTTGGGCCGCACCTTCGCTCAGGTCGTGGACAACCTGGTCGACGCGGCGGAGACGGTCGTTCAGCCAGGCGCCCTGACCGAGCGTGTGGGCGCCTTCGGCCTGAATCCGAGCGGCGTCTACCGGACGGTAGGGTCGTTCAGGCGTGCCTGCCGGGTCTCGCTCGATGCCTTGGGCTGCGATTCGGGTGCGACCGAGGTTGTTGTGCTCCATGCGTTCGCGTCGCGCCGCAATCGGCTGCCCTTCGTCTTTCCACGCGCGCTCCTGGCGGCGGGCCTCCTCGGTATACCCATTGGGTACACAGCGCAGGGGCAGGTCCACTGTCGCGCCAACCAGCACAGTTCGACGTACAGCCAAGCCTTGTTGGGCGTAGGTGCTGGTCACCGCGCCGGATTCGACCGACTCGTGGCTGAGCAAAAATGCGGTTCCCGCTTGGACCACAACGGCGTTTCCGGCCGCGGAACTCGATGCGGCCATGGCGAAGGCGAATGCAGCAGACGCGGCGTCTCCGATACCACCCGCGAGTACCAGCTTGCAGCGTCGGGACGACGTGATTTCAATCGCTTCGTCCCACAGGTCCGAGGCGGATTGTGCGCCGACATGGCCGCCCGCCTCATGGCCCTCGAGAATGACGGTGACAACGCCGACGTCGAGTGCTGCCGTCACGAGGTGGGCCGAGGGGGTGTGCAGCCACAGATTCAAACCGAGGGAAAGCACATGTCTAGCGAAATCGGGCGTTGCGCCCGCCAACGTGACGGCCGCGGGTCCCGACGTACCCAACGCCCGAACAGCCTCGATGTGGGCGTCTCGGTGGGGCATCGCGTCAAACCCGATGATGCCGGCGCCCCAAGGACCCGACAGGGCCGAGGACCAGGCTTTCAGGCGCGCGGCAGCGTGTCCGGGCCTCAATGCGCCGAGCGCCAAGAAGGGCATGGCCCCCGCGTCGAGCACCGTCTTTGCGAACGGTACACCTTCGGACACGTTGGCCATAGGGCCTTGCGCAACGGCGCGGCCCGTTCCCAGCGGATCTATAGACGCGGCGCGTGATTGCGCGACGAGGACTCGGTGGTCGTCCACGTGCTGCCACCACCGTGTCCAGGCATGCGCGGTGCTGTGTCCGCGACCGGGCGCGGCCTCGCGGACCCCGCTGGGCGCTGGCACGACGCCGTTTTGATTCTCCCACCACCGGGGGCCGAACTTCGACGCCGGGTCAGCTGCGCTGCGAATGGCGCGCAGGTCCTCGGGATTCCCCCGACAGAGAAATCGGAAGGTGCCGTCACCGAGCTCTCGACGTTCCGAGTCGCGTCCGGTGCGGGCCTGGGCGACACGGTCTCTCAGCTCCGGGCGGAGTGGCGAGCCGTCGGTGGCCCATAGCGGCGCGTCACAAACCGCGCCGACAGCGCCGATGGCCAGGGCGGCGGCGGTGGCGCGGGCCGACGCATGTGCGACGACCCAGGGGCGTGCTTGTGCGACACTCGCTCGGACCAAAATGACGAGGCCAACGCCGGCGGACGGACCCCCAGCCTCATCCGGCCTGAGGACCACGCCTACGCCCTGAGGAAGGGCGCGCCAATCGTCGGGGGTAGATACTTCCACCCACGGGACGGCCCCGTTGGCAAACGCGTGGACAACCCATTCTTTCAGCCCGTCCGTGCCTGCCGGCAGCACCCCGTGGTCGCCAGCACGGAGTTCGAAAGGGCTGTGCCCACGGCGAAGCAGAAGCGCACCGTTCATCCCGGCGAGTACCGAGGGTGGCCAGGGAAGGGCGCCATCCACGAAGCGCAGTGTTTTGGCCATGAGTCCTATGGAGGTGCGCCGCAGGTTGACACAGGTGCGTTATCGCGCGATGGGCGGCCCTGGCGCAGTCCAGCGATCGACCCAGGCCAGGACTGTGTCCCACCAAACCAGGGCGTCAGGTCCGTGGGTGACCCAGTGGTTTGCGCCGTCAATTACCAGTAATTGACTCGGGATATTTCGCCGCTGCAACGCAGTATAGGTAGCGAGCGCCTGTACTTCTGGCACACGATAGTCCTTGCGCCCCGTCACCACCAACGTGGGGGTTTTCCATTGTCCGACGAACCGTGAAGGATCAAATCGGTCATAGGCTTCCGGCACCTCCCAAGGTGTTCCGCCAAACTCGTGTTCCGGAAAAAACAATTCCTCGGTCTCGAAATAAAGAGTCCTAGGCGAGAATACGCCGTCGTGATTGACCAGACATCGAAACCGATCGGGCCAGTTTCCGGCGATCCAATTCATCATGTAGCCGCCGTAAGACGCGCCCAAGGCCGCGACGCGGTCTGCGTCCATCCACGGGTTCTTTTCCAGCACGGCCTGCAGACCCAATTGTAGATCCTCTAGCGGCGCGCCTCCCCAGTCCCCGGAAATGGAATCCGTAAATGCTTGACCATACCCCGTCGATCCATGAAAATCGACAAAGACGACGGCGTAACCAGCGCCCGCGAAGACCTGCGCATTCCAGCGCCAATGCCAGTGGTCGCCCGAGCTGCCTTGGGGACCTCCGTGAACCACGAAGGCTACGGGATACGTTTTCGACGCGTCGAAATTCGCCGGCTTTACCCACCATCCATGCACCGTCTCACCGTGCGCCCCTACGAACGTGAACGGTTCAGAGGCTCCGAACCGATGCGGGGATGTCGTTGATTGCCCAATCGACGTCAGGCGATTCGTTTTCCCGTTTCGCCAAAGCGCAAGCTCGGGTGGGCTCTCTAGGGTGTCGTGGACGAATACGATTCTGTTCCCATCCGTCGCCGCCGCCGACGAAGTTCCCGTAGAAACAAGCGTTTCAACGACCGCGGTCTGGGAAGAAATCCGAAATAATGGCGTGCGACCGAGATCGTCGGCGCTCACCAAGAGGTGTTTGTCATCAAACCAGGACAGATTGCCGGGGGACCGGTCCCAATGTTCGGTGAGGACGGTGGCAGCCCCGAGACCTGAACCGGTCCACGGGAACAAAACGATTCGATTTCGGTCGGATTCAAATCCTGGAACCTCCCTACGCAGAATGGCCAGGGAACGACCGTTGGGCGAGAATGTAGGGGACGAGACTTCCGCGGGGTGTTGGAGCACGCGTACCGGCGCAACGCTGCCATCAATGGGGGCGTACCAAAGGTCCCGGGCCGTCGTCCATGGCTCGTTGACAGGGGGTTGGGACAGCCACAGGACCCCTGAGCCTCCCGGGGTCACGACGAAGTCCTCCGCACCGCCGTGGGGTCGTGTAGGCGTGTCACCGTCGGCGCCCGCAGATAGGTGAATGGGGTCGCCGCCCACCACCGGAATTACGAAGAGTTGGTTGCGTCGACCGTCATTGAACGTGTCCCAATGACGGACGTAGCCGCGTTCGTGCAGAAAGGCGCTGTCTTTGCGGGTCGCACGGTCTGCGAGTCGGGAGGCTGTCGCAGCTGGGTCCGGTGCGTCGGGGAACACAGACAGGGTGACGACCAGCCGCGTCCCGTCGGGTGTCACCCGAAAAGCGCCGACATCGAGTGGAAGCGACGTGACCGCTAAGGCCTCGCCTCCATTTGGGTCGATGCGCCACACCTGCTGCGTTCCGGAGCGACCCGAAAGGAACCAGATGCTGTCGCCGAGCCAAACCGCGTCGCCGTCCGAGCCCTGTTGGGTGAGGGGTCGCAACGCACCCTCCGACAGGCTTACGGTCCAGAGGTTCGCCTTGCGGGACCCCACGACGGCATCGAAGGACGTGCGCTGAAATACGACGCTTTTGCCGTCAGGGGACAATTGTGGCGAAGAAACGCGTTCGATGGCCCACAGGTCGCGAGCCGACAGGGGCCTCGGGGCTGCAAGTTCACCGGGGTTGGTCAGAGAAAACAGGAGAGGCAGCGCTGGCATCGGGCCGCCTTATCCCGCCGCTTGCCCGGGGCTGGCGTGCTCGGCCGCGGTAGTGTGCCGTGTTGGCGGGGTCGGATGTGGCGCATTCCGTGGGTATCGTAGGTGTGGGTGTGATGGGCGAGGCGCTACTCAGCGCGCTGTTGGACCGAGGCACGCCGCGCGAATCGATCGTGGTTAGTCATCGGCGGGCGGAACGGGTCGCGGATCTACGGGCCCGGTACGGCGTTGCGGCCTCGGTCGACAATGCCGCAACGGCTCACGCAGACCTCGTTGTGCTTGCGGTCAAGCCACAAACGGTGTGGAAGGTGGCCCATGACCTTCGGGGGCAACTCGGTGCCAATTCCACCGTGGTTTCTTTGGTCGCTGGGGTTCGGGCCGACGATCTGGCGATGGCGTTAGAGCACGCAGCCGTGGTGAGGGCCATGCCCAACCTCCCGGCCCGCATTCGACGTGGCTTCACCGTATGGTACGCGTCTGCGGCCGTGCCGATCACCGCACGCGACGCCGTTGCCGACCTGCTTGGCGCGTTGGGAACGCATTGGCCGGTGGTGGACGAAGCCGACATCGACCGAGCAACTGCGATCAGCGGTACCGGGCCTGCGATCGTGGCATTCTTTGTGAAAGCGATGTTGGAGGCTGCCAACTACGTTGGAGCGCCACGGGACCTCGGTCGTCAGGCGGTCCTGACAACACTCAGGGGAACGCTCGAGTTGTGGGTCGCAGAGGACGGGCACTTGGCGGAACTGATCGACGAAGTGGCAAGCCCTGGAGGAACTACCAGCCGAGCGCTTCAGACGTTGAAGAACGGTCGCTTCTCGGCGGTCCTGACGGAAGCGGTGGCCGCGGCGCATGAGCGAGCGAAAGAGATGGGCGTGAAAACGTGAGCCGCGCGGCCTTCTAGAGATTATCGCAAGTAAATAGATTTCGAACTGGACGATTGAATTCCCCATTCAATCGGTGAGTGGCCCACACCACCCGAAGCACAGACTCCACCTTGTCGGGTGCGGAAACCGCCGTGGCGTTCACGAATTGGTTGAGAATGTTTTCGAAGTCAGCGATGTCGAACAACCGCACACCATCCGCATCGATCGCGCCTAGCGCGACGAGCTCATCAAATGCCAGAAGCGACTCCTCTTCGGGAATTCCAATCGAGATCATACGCAAAGGGTCTAGCGGGACCTCCACGTTGACTTCCAACGTGTGCGCTTTGTTGGGCGCCTCGTCGAGGTACCCGTCAAAACCGCGTTGCACGTCCACGTCGTCGTTCTCCATTTGGTGATGGTAGGTATCCACCTTAGCAAATTCGAAGGGCGAACCATTATGGAGATTCAACGCACGAATGTCCCAATCCCAATCGCGAATACCAAGGAAAGCCCAGCGACCCGTGAATTCCGATCCGTTTGAAAAACCCATACCAAACATCGGCGTGTCTTCATCGATCGCCGTCGTTTCGATGACGAAGTCCCGGAGCCATTTCACACGCACCATGTCAACATTATCGTCTGCGTTGGAGATCTCACTGTCCCAACGGGAGTCGATGCCCTGTTCAATGCTGTCCGTGGCCACCATCGCATACCCGTCGGCGAATAATGGATTGTACATCCGCAAATACTCGATCTGCTGAAGGTCGTCGATTCCGCTTCCCGAACCATGGAATACCCACACGACCGCCTTCGGGTTTTCAGGAACCGACAGGAGGAATCGCATGTCTTCCGAGGGCACGTCGTAGGTCTCGATCGGCGAGAGCGACAGTACTTCGTAGATGCCTTCGGGTTCAAAGTAGCCTGCGGCCTCGCAAGACCCGGGGACGACGGCGGGCGGGGCGTCCGAGTCTACCGGACCGTCCGTTTCTGCCTCCTTCTTGCCAAAAATGCAGGCCGCGAGCATGAACCACATCGGGTCTCCGGTTGGGCCGCGCTAACTTGAAAGCATTTCGAGGGTGTAGGGCAAGGTGCAGGTTAACGGCGTTGTGATGCGAAGCTATCAGAACGTACTGGCCAGGGCTTTCTTCGCTTCGGCGCTCGTAGGGTGCGGCGGCGTTGACCCGGTCGACACGGCGCCAGAACCGATTGGCGGCGGGACTGGGACGACCGATATCGATGGCGACGGTTCCCCCGACGCCGTGGACTGTAACAGCGAAGACCCTGCCGTCTATCCAGGCGCGCTTGAGCACTGCGACGGCGTAGACCAAGACTGCAACGGCTTGATCGACGATGAACCCGAGGATGGATTCGACGAACTTACGGACGCAGACGCCGATGGCTTCGGCGTGGCTACGGGGTCTCGGGTGTGCACGGCCACTACGGATTCCGTCATCGTTGGAGACTGCGATGATTCGGAGGTGGGCGTTTACCCGGGTCAGACGGTCCTTGGGCGGGACGGCTGCGAAGGGTTTGGGTCGGGCCTCGAATGGACGGGTCTGTTCGTGAATGGCAGCGCCGGAGACACCGTGGAAGATGTCACTGGGTTGTGGGGGTCGGAAGCGTTGTTGGGTGTCGCAGACCCCGAGGCGGAAGGAGAGCGGGGCGCTGTGTACATCGTTCCCATCCTAGAAAACAACGGCGTTCGGTCGCTGTCAGAAGCGTCGTTGACCCTCACCGGTTTCGAGGCCGGGGACAAAGTGGGCTACGACCTCGCGCTGGTCCACGACATTGATGCGGACGGCGTGATCGACCTGGCGATTGGCGGGCCGCACGCCAGGCGGGACGGCGTAGCTGTGGGGGCCGTGTACCTCTTCTCAGGGTCGACCACGGGTGTGTGGTCCATCCAGGATCTGGCATGGGGCGTCGTATTTGGCGACGCGGAAGGCGACTCGTTGGGCTCCGTGGCCGTCACCGGCGACGCGTCTGGCGACGCAAAACCCGACCTTGTGGTCGGTGGAACCACCGCGGGGTCGGGTGCGGGTGTGGCCGCTGTCTTTACCGAGCCGCCGACCCTGGCAGGCGAAACGGTCAGCGTCGGAGCTTCGTTGATCATCTACGGCACCCATGGCGGGGCTCTGGGCCGGGTGGGTGAGGGCGGGGACTTCAACGGGGACGGCATCGTCGAAATCGTGATCGGGGCGGATCACGACAACTTTGCTGGGAATTCGGCCGGCGCGGTGTTCGTGGGAGACGGAGCGCTGTCGGGCGTGCTTCTAGACGTCGACCTGGACACTGCATTGAATGGGTCAGCGGGTTCGCTCACTGCCCACGCTGTGGGATCTGCGGGCGACCTCGACGGAGACGGCCGCGATGATTTGGTGGTGGGCGCGCCGTACGAAGACAGCAACGGCGTGGAGTCCGGAACTGCTTACGTCGTCTCCGGACCTGTCCCCGTCGGGACCGGTGTGTTGGCAAATGCCGCCACGGCGACCTTGTTGGGAGAGGCCGCTTATGGTCATACAGGCTTCGCTGTAGGCCTGGGCGGCGACCTGTCCGGCGACGACGTGCCGGATCTCCTGGTAGGCGTGAAACTCGATTCCACGTACCTGGAAAAAGCCGGGGCAGTGTTGGTCGCGCGGGGCCCGTTCCTTGGAACCACCGGCTCCCGAGACAATGCCTTCAAGTTCGTGGGCCGCGCCGTGCACGAGAGCATCGGTGAGTCTACCAGCCTTCCGGATGTGGACGGTGACGGCTACCGGGAGATCGGTTTTGGCGTTCGGGAATCGAGCACGTCGTTTCCCTCCGCCGGATCGGCGCTCGTCCTGGTGGGCGCACAGTTTTGAGTTTGGCACCGTGAAGAAGCAGCGGGGTCGGGATAGGCAGCTGCGTGCTCGCCGCCCTCCGCTTCTTCCAACTGAGTGTCTACAACCTCGAGATTCCAGGCGTTGGCACGCTGCCGATCGACCCCTGGGCGACGCTCGTGTGCATCGGTTTCGTGGTGGGGCTCGAACTCGCGCGGGCACGCGCCATTCGACTCGGGCTCGACGTGCGCGACATCGTAGACGGCGCTGTGTTCATCGTGCTGTCCGGTTTCTTCGTCGCACATATTTTCACGGTCCTGTTCTACTTCCCCGAACGCATGCAGGTCGGGGGTGAGTTCAACCTGGTGGCGGCCGTCGGTGCAATCCTGCGCGTCTGGCAGGGGTTTGCGTCGACCGGTGGGTTTGTGGGCGCGGTCCTCGGCGCCATCGTCTTTTATGGCTGGATTCGCCCACGAGACGCGTGGCGTCACGCCGACGTGATCACCTACGGCTTTCCCTTCGGTTGGTTCTTGGGGCGGATGGGCTGTGGCGTTGTGCATGACCACATCGGGGCGCAAACGACGTGGCCCATCGGCATGGACTTCGGCGTGGACGGGGTGCGCCACGAGTTGGGTTTGTACGAGGCGGCGCTCATGCTGCCCCTGTGCGCGTTGTTTTGGTGGCTCGGGCGCAAGGACCAAGCGTCTGGCACCTTCCTCGCGCTGTTCGGGATGGCGTACGCGCCCATCCGATTTGGTCTCGACTTCTTGCGAAACACCGACCTCGAACACCAGGACGCCCGTTATCTTGGGTTGACGCCCGCACAGTTCGGCATGGTGATCATGTTTGGGGCCGCGGCGGTGTTGTGGATTCGGGTGCGCAAGGCGCCGTTCACCCCGGTGGACCTGGCGGCGCCTGTACCTTGAGTTGGTTTTTCTTGCTGTCCTGCGCCGGTGCACCGGAGCCGACAACGGTCACGCTACCGCACTTTGGGGAGTGGACCACACTGCTGTCCCGGATGGCGCATGACGACGTGGCCGCGGTTCGGGTGGTCGCTCGGGATCTGGGAGAGGGCAGCGTAGACGGCGCAGCACTCGCGCTCGTCGGAGGGGCGCTTGGCATGCTTCAGGTGGCCGAAGACGGCGATGAACAGCGCGAAGCGTTGAACGTGCTCGTGCGCGGGTGCGCAGGGTGCCATGCGGAACGACCGCTTTCCACGGTCGCCTTTGCGCACCAAAGCGCGCTTCGGCACGTGGCAGAGGCAGCCGTCAGCGCTCGGCCGTTAGGCGTCCCGTTGGATGAAAGGTCTCAGGCGGCGGCCGCGGCTGGGTCCGTGGGAGGAGCGGTCCAACTGTGCACCCAGTGCCATGCGCTTGGGTTCTGAACGGGTGCGGTTCTCAGTGTGATCTCCGGCCGGCTGCCTTGATACGTGCTGGTAGTTGCTTGACTTCAGTGGTGTAGCTGGCGACCACGTGTGCGATGGCCTCTCCCCAGCGCGCGCCGGAGGATGTCGAAAGCGCGCGGAGGTGCAATATTGGCTGGGCTCCCCGTTCGTCCCAGCGTGACCCCGAGCGGCGCATGCGGGTTTCCACAATCGTCTTCCCAGTGGCCTCGACCGTGCCGCTGCCGATCGGCAACCCCGCCGCATGCGCAGTTGCGTACCGCATGCGTTCGCGGTTGTTCTTGATGTATGTCGCGGCGGCATGTAGCTTTTCGGGCACTTCTTCGGGCTTGTAGCGGAGAGCCCAGGTGCGCACCTCCACCTCGATATCGTCGATCGCGCCGTCGTTCGCCAGCAGGGCGCTGCGGAACCGGGGCACGATGGCTTTTGCATCTTCGCCGGACGCCGTTGCAGCCTCGCCAAGCTTTTCGAGGAGGTGCCAGACGTCGATCAGGGCCGCTGTGACGGCAAGGCCGGCTGTTGCGCGGTCGAGAATTGACTGCATCTCCGGGGCGCCATCGGCAAGGGACACCAGGGTCAGGTCGGGCCTTCTTCGAAGAATGATGGCGAGGTCGTGACGAAGCGCGTCCTCAACGACCTCGGCGCCGCCAGTCGGTACGTGAGCGTAGCGGATGCAGCAATTCGGCGTGCCCTCGCCGTCGTAGAGCGTGATGACAGCAGAGAAGGCCATGCGGAGCGCGACGGCAATGGGTTTCTGAACGCCGCGTTTCCGGTCGTCAGCGGTCAGGGCACGGGGCTCTGCCATCGGGAGCGATACGCGGTCGACGGCCACAGACACGGCGGCGGTTGGTGTTGGGATTGCCATATTCTCCACAAGCTCGTCTTCGTACAGTTCCCGGATTTCGCCCCACCGCTCGCCCACATCGATGGCCGAGCGGAAGTGTTCGCTTCTGGAGTACGGCAGCACGCCGAGCCGGGAGCACATCGCGTCGCCCTCGCGGGAGGGAACGCCCTGGCCGACGGCCGCGATGCCCTGGGCCGCGGCAGGCGTCAACAGCCCTTCCACGATGCCGGCGCGTAGTTCCATCGGGACGATGGTCGGCCCGTTCCGAACTCCCTCTTCGCGGTACAGGCCACGTTCGAGAGACAGCCCGCCACGCATCGCGAAATACTTGCCGGACGTATTCGGGTTGTTCATCCGCCGATACGTGCGTCCGCCCACTTCTACGCGAGGCGCCACGGGGTCAAGGGCCTTGAGCATGCGACCCAGGCACCCGGTCTCCAGGGCCGCAATTCGTTCCATCAGGTCTCGCTCCCCTCCGGAGAAGTCAACCGCATTCCCCGACCGGCCGAGATCTGAAAACGTCTCGACAAATTCGATGATGGGTCGCAAAAGGGTCGCAATTTCCTCGGGGACGTCGACAACAGCCACGTATAGCCTCCGCGCTTGTGCGCGGACAATGATCCTGTCCAACACGATCCACAACCGCGCTCCTCATGTTGCCGCTTCTCCGCCGATTCCCGTCGCGCGTTGCCACAAGAACGCCGGCATGACTTGGCGCACGACCCGATCCGCACCCGGCGCGACCTGCCAACACGGCGGGTCCGGGTGGGGGGGCCTGTTCGGCCTGTTTGCCGCAGCAACCCGCCGCCGCCGCGGCTAGAGCTAGAAAACTTCCCGCCCCGACGGTGCTCCCCGGGGATGCGCCATCGGCTACGGCGCCGACCCCTCCTGCGCCGCCCGCTCCCGCGCCCGTCGCATCATCTCCTCCATCGTCATAGGCCTGCCCGGCATCGGTTCGTCCAGCGCCGACCCCTCAGGCACGACCTCTGCCGCTGGCGGCCCATCCCAGGGGAACGACTCCCACACCGGACGCCCCTCCCGCCAGTTCAGCGGCCCCTTCGACAGCACAGGGAAATACATGATGACGAGCAGCGCCCCGCAGATGATGGCGAGCGTCGGCAAGATGGCCCGCGCCACCTCCGCGAACGGCACCCGGAAGATGGCGGCAGCTACGAACAGGTTCGTGGCCACCGGCGGCGCGATGTACCCGATCTCCATGTTCACCACGAACACGATGCCGAAATGGATGGGGTCAATGCCATAGGTGTGAATGGCGACGGGCGCCAAAATGGGCGCAAACACCAGCGTCGCCGAGATGCTGTCCATCAACGCGCCGAGCACCACCAGCACGCCGTTGACGACCAACATGAACTGCCAGCCCGACAAGCCACTGCCTTCGCTCCACGCCCGAATCGCGCCCGGCGCATCGACCTCCGCCAGGAAGTCATTGAGACCAAAAGCGAGCACAACGATGAGAATGAGGCTGCCCATCAGCGTCGCCGCTTCGGCCAGAATCGCTGGCAACTGGCCGACCGTCACGTCGCGATGCACAAACGTCGCCACCACCACCGAGGCCGCAAACGCCACCGCGCCAGCTTCCGTCGGCGTGAACACCCCGCCATAGATGCCGCCGAGCACGATGCACGGAAGTGTCAGCGACCAGCCAGCACCCAGAAAGGCCCGCCCGAGCCCAGACGCGTCAAACGGCTGACGGGAACCCGGCACCCGGCTTCCGACGATGATTGCATACACCGCCAACGACCCTGCAATGAACAGGGCCGGCACCAGCCCGGCGAAGAACAGGTCGGCGGGATCCACCGCTGCCTGCCCTTGGACAGCAATCGAGTAGATCAACATCGCAATGGCAGGCGGAATCATGCAGCCGAGACTTCCCGCCGCCGCGATGAGGCCGATGGAAAAGCGCTTCGGATACCCCGCGGCCACGAGCGCCGGGTACATCACACCGCCCACGGCTACGAGGGTGACGGGCGAGCTGCCGCTGATGGCCGCGAACACGACGCAGGCCACGATCGACGCCACCGCTAGCCCGCCCGGCATCCAGCCTACCAGGGCCGCCGCCAGGTCGGTCAGGCGCCGCGCGATGCCACCGCGCGTCATGATGGAGCCCGCTGCGATGAAGAACGGGATCGACAAAAACACGTTCTTCGTGGTCAGCGACTCCATCTTCGTGACGATGCGGTCCAGTTGGAGGGCCGGATCGACGTCGCCGCCCGCGAACAGCAAGAAACACAGCGCCGTCGCCACCCCCACCATGACGAACAGCCGGGAACCCACGAAGGCGAGGCACAAAATCACGAGGAGCAGGAGGACGGCACTCATTCGCCGTCTCCCGCCGGGATGCCGAGCTGGTGCAACGTGTCATCGCCGCCGGTCGCCAGCGCACCGGTCCAGGCGCGGACTGCGTCGGCACCGAAGCGAATCGCCAACATGGACATCCCGTAGGGTATCGACAGCGCCGGCACCCACTTGGGAATGGGCAAACCCGACAGATTCCCTGCCGCATGGTCGGTCGCGACCCACAGGTCCCAATGACCGAGCACCGAGCGCACGCCGAGCCACAGGACCAGCGCACAGAAGGCCGCGGTCACCCCATGCCCCACCGCGGCGACCTTCCCGGCCATGGCGGGTGGAACCAGCCGTCCGCCGATGTCCATGGCCAGATGACGACGTTCGTGCGCCGCTAACGACGCGCCCATCGTCCCGAGCCACAGCGTGAGCGAGAGCGCCAACGTTTGCGACCACACCAGGCCATTGGGTAGCAACCAGACGAAGGCCTCGCGCAACGCGACCAGTGCAATGCCGAGCGCGACCCCTTTCGGAATCGGCATTTCAGCGCCGCGGGTGCGCAGCGCAAGCGGACACACGATCACGGCCACGACGCCGACCACGAGCGGATTGGCGAGGAGCGAGCCCTCCCGCGTGCTCACCCGGTGAACGACGTCGAGGAAGACTACCAGCCCCATCACAACGAGCATCGTGGCGACCAGCGCGCGTTCAACCCTGTAGACGGCTGCGTCGATCCGGCCCCAGGCGTCGATCACGGGTGCGACGCCCGGTAGGCCGCCAGCCCCGCCACGATCTTGGCGAGCAGCGCCTTTTCGCCGGCACTCGCCCCGGCCATATAGGCGTCCCGGGCGGCCTTGGCGGGCGCGTCAAAGGTCGCGCGCTCTGCGGGCGTCAGTTCGTGAACGGCGATGTCCATGTACCCGAGGTTGGCGACCAGATCCGGGGTCAGCGCCCGGATCATCTTGCGCATCTCTTGGACCAAACCGCCTCGGGCGCCGAGCAGCGCCGTCCTGAGGTCGGCAGGCAGGCCGTCGAACCACGTCTTGTTGAACACGATCGCCGCTGGCTGGTAGATATGGTTCGTGATGGTGAAGAACTTCGTGGCCGACGTCCACTGCGCTGCCATCGAGAACAGCGGCGTGTTGTCGTAGCCGTCGATGACGCCGGTCTGCATCGACGTGAGCACTTCGGTGACCGGAATCGGAACCGGGCTCGCGCCAAAGGCCCGGTACATCTGAATGTGTACGCCACTCTCTTGCGAGCGCATCTTGTGGCCCTTGAGCGCCGCCGGACTCGTCACGAAGCCGAAGTTGGTACCGAAGCAGCGGTTGCCGTTCTCGCTCCAGAACCCGAGCACAAGGCCGCGGTTCTTGAAGGCCAGTTCGAGATCGGCGAGCACGACCGTGTCGAGAATGTGGTCGGCTTCGACGGGGCTGCGGAACAGGTAGGGCAGTTCGAGCACGGCCAGTTCAGGCACCACGCTCGACAAGGCACCGGTGGAGGCGCCTACGCCTTCGATCTGGCCTCGCTGACAGGAAACCACGGTTTCGTTCTCGTCACCGAGCACGCCGCCCAGGAACGGGCGGATGGAAATTCGGCCAGGGACGGCGGCTTCCACGAGCTTCTTAAAGCGCTGAAGGCCATCGGACCACGGCGTGCCGTCGGGTGCTACGGTGGCGAGCCGCAGGATGGGCACGTCCGCAGCTTCCGCCAACGAGGGCCACAGGGAAAGAAGGGCAGGAAGCGGCAACACGCTTCGGCGGGTCAACATGAAAACCTCGCAACGGGACTTGCTAACCCCGACCGAAGGACCTCACATCCACCCCGTTCCTCCGGCAACGGTTGCCGCGAGGTGCTGGCCCGTCAACGTCGACCTCGCGGCCACCAAGTCGGCAGGCGACCCTTCGAAGACGACCCGCCCACCGTGGTGGCCCGCGCCCGGCCCGAGGTCGATGATCCAATCGGCGTGCGCCATCACCGCTTGGTGATGCTCAATCACAATGACCGACTTGCCGGCGTCGACCAGCCGGTCGAGCAGCAGAAGCAGCTTCTCCAGGTCTGCCAAATGCAGTCCGGAGGTCGGTTCGTCAAGCACGTAGATGCTGCCGTCGGCACCCATTTCGGCGGCGAGTTTAAGCCGTTGCCGCTCGCCTCCCGACAGGGTTGGAAGCGGTTGGCCGAGGCGCAGGTAGCCGAGCCCTACGTCGGCGAGACGTAGCAGAATCGCGTGGGCAACCGGCGTACGTGCTTCACCGGCGCCGAAAAACCCGACAGCGTCTGTCACTGAAAGATCGAGCACTTCAGCGATGTTGAGCCCGCCGAGCCGGTAGTCCAGTACCGACGCCTGGAACCGGCGACCCTCGCAAGCCTCGCAACCCGTGGCGACACCCGCAATCATCCCGAGGTCCGTGTAGATCACCCCAGCCCCGTTGCAGGTCGGACAGGCACCCTCAGAGTTGGCGCTGAACAACGCCGGCTTCACACCGTTCGCCTTTGCGAACGCCTTCCGGACCGGCTCCAGCAGGCCGGTGTAGGTCCCGGGGTTGCTCCGACGCGACCCGTGAATCGCCGACTGATCGACCGACACTACGCCGTCCCGTCCCACCACGGAGCCGTGAATCAGCGAGCTTTTGCCCGACCCAGCCACGCCTGTCACCACCACCAGCACCCCGAGGGGGATGTCCACGTCCACCGCCACCAGGTTGTGCCTGTTTGCGCCGCGCACCTCCAACACACCCGACGGCCTGCGTACCGACGTTTTCAGGGAGGCCCGGTGGCTCAGGTGACGCCCGGTGAGCGTGCCGCTCGCGCGCAACCCGTCGATCGTACCCTCGAAGACGACCTCGCCGCCCGCCGTACCCGCGCCGGGGCCGAGGTCAATGACGTGATCGGCGATCGCGATCACCTCTGGCTTGTGTTCGACGACAAGCACGGTGTTGCCCTTGTCGCGGAGCCGAAGCAGCAGGGCGTTCATCCGCTGGACGTCGTGAGGGTGCAACCCAATCGTCGGTTCGTCGAAGACGTAGGTCACGTCGGTGAGCGACGACCCGAGGTGACGGATCATCTTCGTCCGCTGCGCCTCTCCGCTCGACAGCGTGCCTGACGGACGGTCGAGGCTGAGGTAGCCCAGGCCAATCTCCACGAACGAGTCGAGTACGTGCCGAAGCGCTGCCAGAAGCGGCGCCGCGGACGGTTCTTCCACGCCGTGTAGCCACACGGCCAACTCGTCGATCTGTTTCGCACAGGCGTCGGCGATGTTGATCCCCTTGATCTTGCAGGACCGCGCGCCGGCATTGAGCCGGGAACCGCCGCAGTCGGGACAGGTGCTGAAGGTGACGGCGCGCTCCACGAATGCACGAATATGCGGCTGCATCGCCTCCTTGTCCTTCGACAGGAACGACTTCTGAATCCGGGGAATCAGGCCCTCGTAGGTGAGGTTCAGGTTCTCGACCTTCACTTTCACCGGCTCCTTGTGAAGGAAGTAGGCCAGCTCTTTGGGCGTGTAGTTGCGGATCGGCTTGTTCGGGTCGAGCACGCCTGAGGCACTAAAGATCCGCACATACCAGCCGTCGACGGTGTAGCCGGGCACAGTAAGCGCGCCCTCGGCCAGCGACTTCGTGTCATCGAACAACTGCGACAGGTCGATGTCGGTCACCGAACCCATTCCTTCGCATCGCGGACACATGCCGCCGGTGATCGAAAACTCCTTTTTCTCGGTCTTCCCGCCGCCCCTCTCCGTCGAGATCCGCCCCACCCCGCTCACCGACGGGACGTTGAAGGAGAGGGCGTTGGCCGAGCCGACGTACGGCTTTCCAACCCGGCTAAACAGAACCCGCAGCATCGCGTTGGCGTCGGTCGCCGTGCCCACAGTCGACCGGGAGTTGGCGCCCATTCGTTCTTGGTCCACGAGGATGGCCGTGGTCAGCCCTTCGAGCACGTCGACTTCGGGCCGGCCCAACGTCGGCATAAATCCCTGCAAGAACGCGCTGTAGGTCTCGTTGATCATCCGCTGCGACTCTGCAGCGATCGTACCGAATACCAGAGACGATTTGCCCGAACCCGACACGCCGGTGAACACCGTTAGCCGCCGTTTCGGAATGTCGACGTTGACGGCCTTTAGGTTGTTGACCCGTGCGCCCTGCACACGGATCAGATCGTGTTGGTCCGCGGCGTGTCGGCCAAGCGTTGAGCTCATGTCCACCCCACCTTGCGTTTCGCCCAATCTCGACAGCCGCTCATCGTATCGTACAAGGTCGGTATCACCAACAGCGTCAGCAACGTGGACGTGATGACCCCCCCAATCACGGCACGACCGAGCGGCGCTCGAAAATCAGCGCCCTCGCCCGTACCCAGTGCGACCGGAATCATGCCCGCGACGATCGCGACGCTGGTCATCAGGATGGGCCGCAGCCGCGTTCCTCCTGCCTCGATCAGGGCCTGCCGCCTCGGGATGCCCGCGTCCTCCGCCGTTCGAGTGAAATCGATCAAGAGAATCGCATTCTTGGCGACAATTCCCATCAACAACACGATGCCGATCATCGACATCAAATTCACCGTGGACCCGCTCACCCACAACGCCAACATCACACCGATCAGCGAGAGCGGCAATGACGCTAGGATGGGAATCGGCGTGAGAAAACTCCCGAACTGCACAACGAGGATGAAATACATCAGCACAATCGCCACGCCGAGCGCGGTGAGCATGCGTCCGAACACGTCGGCCTGCCGCTCCGCTTCTCCCCCTTGTTTCACATGGTACCCAGGGGGGAGGGCCAACTCCGCGATTTTCTCGTCGATCCCCTCCAACACGGCGGACAACGGCAGCCCCCTCGCGTTCGCTTGCACCGACACCACGCGCTCGCGATCGACGTGTTCGATTTCCGCGGGCCCCTTGCCCTCCCGAATCGTCGCCACTTGTCCCAACGGCAGCACCCGGGGCCCGGACGGCCCTTGCACGAGAATTGGCAAGTCCACGAGGTGTTCGCCGCGCGTCCGTTCTTCGGCGGCCAGCCTCACGAATACGTCGCGGGTTTCCCCTCCCGGATCCACCCAATCGCCCACGTCTAGACCCGCAAAGGCCGGACGCAAAGCCAGAGCCACCTGGGCCACCGACAGGCCGAGTTGGGACGCGACGTCCCGGTCGAGTGTCACCTCAAACTCCGGCTTCTGACCGCCCGTGCTCAGCCCCACATCGGCTGCCCCAGGCACCGTCTTTATCGCTTCGGCGAGCCTTTCCGCGAGGTCGCCCAGGGTGGCCAACCCAGGCCCCGTCAACTGCACCTGAATCTGTTTTTCGTTGCGAAATCCGGTTCCGGTGATGGCGGCCTCAATCCCAGCGAGGCGCGCCACCTCCCTCCGCACATCCTCGGCGATCTCATCCTGGTGCCGCTCGCGCTCCGCCTTCGGCAGCAACCGCACGAATACCTCTGCCTTATCCACCGTGCCGCCCTGACCGCCTACCGTCGTGAAGCTGTGACGCACGCCCTCGAATGTGCCCGCAATTCGCGCAGCTTCCGCGGCCTTCTCCCGCGTGTAGGCTAGGCTCGTCCCCGGTGGCATCTGCAGTTGCAGCACAAACTCGCTGCGGTCCTGAATGGGAAAGAATGAAGAACCCACGAGACCGGAGGCGGGAATGGCGAGGGCACCCACGAAGGCGAGCACCGCGATCGACAAGGTGGTCCACCGATGCAGCAAGGCCCAGGAAATAAGCCGCTGGTAGACGCCGGTGAGACGGTCCACACCCACGTTGAAGCGGGCAACCGCTCGACCGATCGGCCCCCTTTTAGCGCCGACTTCTACCGATGGGTCCGGCCACCACGCCGACAACATTGGGTCGAGGCTGAAGGAGACGAACAGCGAGACCGCTACCGACGACGCTACGGTCAGTGCCATCGGCCCCATGAACTGCTCGGCGAGTCCGCCCATGAATGCGACCGGCACGAATACCACGATAATCGAAAACGTCGTCGCAGCCACAGCAAGCCCGATTTCTGCGGTGCCGTCACGCGCCGCCTCGAAATGCCCCTTTCCTCGCTCCAAATGGCGCACGATATTTTCCCGGACCACAATCGCATCGTCGACAAGAATGCCAATCGCTAGCGACAATCCGAGAAGCGACATTGAGTTCAGCGTGTAGCCAAACATCAGGATCATGAAAAAGGAGGAAATCACCGACACGGGTAACGCAAGCCCAGTGATCACCGTGGAACGCCAGGAGTTCAGGAACAGAAACACCACAATCACCGTGAGGATGCCCCCTTCTACGAGCGACTCCTCAACGCCTCGCACCGAGTCGGCTACGCGGTCGCCGGCGTCACGGACGATGTCGATCTGCACGTCCGGCGGCAGCGTCGGCCGGAGCGCGTCCACCACCGCGCGAAGGTCGGCACAGACCGCGGTCGTGCTGGCCGTTGTCGCCTTGACGACCTCGATGCCCACGGCCTCCTTGCCATTGTACAGGGCGACGGATCGGGGCTCCTCGCCCCCAACGCTCACATCCGCAACGTCCCCGAGACGCAAGAGCCGTCCACCCGCAGACCCCACCGCGATGGCTGCAAAGTCTTCGGCCCGTTCCAGACGTCCCGCGAGGCGAATGCTGCGTTCCTGGATGGGGTCGGTCACTCTCCCCACCGGCACGGCGAGGTTCGCCGCCTGCAAGGCGCCGACCACCTGGCTCACACTGATGCCGGCCGCCGCCAGCGAATCCGGGCGCAACGCCACGCTCAGCTCCGGCGCCCGATCCCCCACCAGTTCGACGGTCGCTACCCCCGCCACCGCCTGCAGCGCACCGACGATGCCTGGATCTGCGAGCTTCGTCAACTCCGCAGCAGTCCGCGTCGGCGACGATAACGTGATGCTCACAACGGGAAAATCGTTCGGGTCAAACCGGGTGAGGATGGGCTCCTCCATCTCCGCCGGCAGGTCGGGTCGAATTTCCGAAACCTTGTCGCGAATATCCTGCGTGGCCTGTTGCAGGTTTTTCTCGAAATCAAACTCGACGACGACGATACCAAATCCGTCGAGCGACGACGAGGACACCTTGTCCACACCGGGAATGGCCGACAGCGCATCCTCAAGCGGGGTGATGACCTCGCGTTCCACCACCTCCGGGGCCGCGCCTGGGTAGGGAATCGCCACGCTTACGACGGGCGGATTGACCTCGGGGAACTCGTCAGTATCGAGAAAAAACCAGGCGACGATGCCGAACATCATCAGCACCAGCATGCTGACGATGGTGACGACGGGCTTGCGGATCGCGAAGTCGGAAATCCACACGGGCTCAGCCCTCCCCGAGCCGCAATTCGACCGCGGAACCCGGCAAGACCCCAAGCGCAGCACCGACGAGAATCGTCTCCCCTTCCTCCACACCGCTGGTCAGTTCGACCCGCTCCCCGGCTACGTCGTGCGCCCCGAGCGTGACCGTCACCCGCTCCGCATGCCCATCCCGAACCACAAGCACTGACAAAACGCCGCTCTCGTCCGTCACCGCGCCCACCGGCACCAGCAGCCCGTCGCGCAGCGTTCCGGCCACCCGACCCGTAGCGTACAGGCCCGTCAGCAGTGCACCATCGGCGTTGGGTACCCCCACCATCACAGCGACCTGCCTTGTGACCGGGTCCACCGCAGGGGCTTTGCGTTCTACCCGCCCCGTGAACACCCGCGTCTGCCCCTGGACGTGGAACAACACGTCGTCACCCACGTGCACATTGCCTGCGTCCACCGCCGGGACGGCAGCTTCGATGCGCAGCGACCCGGGATCGACGAGTGTGAGTAGGGGAAGCCCCGGCGCCACCACATCGCCGACGTTGACTGACCGACTGGCGACCACCCCTTGGATCGGCGCGTGAACCCTCGCTCCCGCCAGCGCGTCGCCAGCAGCAGCCGCACCCCCCCGGGCGTTCTGCAGTCGGGCCTCCGCCGCGGCGAGCCCCGCCTCCGCCAAATCCACGTCCCGTTGCGACAGCCCGCCCGCAGCCAGCAGGCGACGGCTCCGTTCGACATCCCGGCCCATATTGGCAACGTCGCGCTCGGCCGCGAGCACCGCCCCTGCCGCAGACGTCGCGCTCCCCATCACGCCCCCATTCTCGATTTCGATCAGCAGGGCGCCCTTCGTCACACTGTCCCCGAGGTCGGCGTGCAACGCCACCACCGTACCCGGCACCTCTGTCCGCAACACGGCTCGATGCACCGCTTCCAACGTGCCCGCGACCCGAGGTCCGGGCGCTACCGGGCCGCGTTCTACCTTCGCAAGGTCCAACGCCATCAGAACGGTGGGCGGCGCGTCGACCGGCACGTCGTCTGCCCCAGAGCAACCGAGTGAAACGACGGCCAAAACAACCAAAGGAAAGTAGACGAACATGCGGCTCTCAGCGGCCCCCGGTGGGGACCGAAATCGGAAGGGAAGAAAGCAATGCGACGTGAAGCGTGGCCACGGCGAGATCACGGGCAGCAACGGCGCGGTTGGCGAGGGCGGATTCCAACAACAGGCGGGCGTCGGTGAGTTCGAGCGCCGTCGCCGCACCTTCGGCAACCCGAACCTCGGCGATGGCAAAGGTGGCGCGGGCCACGCTCACCGTGCCATCGGTGGCCTCCCACTGGGCAGTTGCGGTGGCCAACTCCGCGGCACTGTCGGTGCCCTCGAGCGCCGCGAGCTCGAAGGCCTGATCGCGACGCGTGGTCGCATCGGCGAGATCGGCTCGGGCGCGCAGCACTTCGCCGTAGGTTCGACCGCCGTTGAACAACGGCACGACGAGTTGGAATCCCGCCGACACATTCGGACTCCACGCGTCGTTCTTCAACGACAGCAGCGTGTCAGGATAGGAGTTCCACCCCGCAGAACCCGTCAGTGAGAGGTTCGGAAGGCCATTGGCGCGTGCCAACACGACCGCTTGTTTCGCGATGGCTACGCCCTCATCGGCGGCGAGCACGGCTTGACGTGAGGCCGACGTTTCTGCGGCAAGGCCTACCTGCGCTAGCGCATCCGCGACAAACACGGCGGGGGCCTCATCGTCGAGCGGCGCCCCGGGCGACACCGGTCCTGGCGCATCCAACAACGTGCCGAACCAGGACAACGCGGCATCGCGAACGCGACGGGCCCGAAGCACGGCGACCGCCTGATTCTGGGCGTCCACCTCAGCACGAAGCCGTTCGAACTCCGACAAGCGACCGACCTCGGCAGCGAGGCGCGTCCGTTGACGATTGGCTTCGGCATGGGCTGACGTTTCTTCGGCGATCGCCAGCAAACGCTCCGCCAGGGCCGCGTCGAACCAGGCGCGAGCAACGTCTCTGGCCGCCGTCGCCCGGGCGATGTCACGGCCGAAAGTAGCGGCCCGACGTCCGGACGCCACTGTCTTGAGGCCCGCGCCGAGTCGTCCACCCGTGTACAACCACTGGTTCGCAGTAAAACCGACCCGCCACGTGTTGTCCTTGCCGAAGGGCAGGTCGAGCGTCGGGACGGCGAGCGCCGACGTAGGCGTCACCGATGTCGGCACGTCAGAGGTGTCGCTGGGGCTGTCGAATTCCGACAGAAATGTACGCGTGTAGCCCGCGGAACCAATCACCGACGGCAAAGCGCCGCTGATCGCCCGCCATCTGTCGGCCTTTGCCCGTTCGAGCGCTTCGTCCGCCAGCGCCACGCCTTCGCTGGAATCCAGCGCCCGTTGCAGGGCGTCGGCCAACGTTACCACATCGACCTCGCCCGCCAGCGCAGTCGTTGCCCACCAAAACCACGCCATCATGATTCCTCCACGCCAATGCCACGAAGGGCAAGCCGCGCGAAGGCCTCCGCCACGCGTCCCAAGTCTTCCGCGGGCGGTCCACCGACCCCGTCGGGCCGCATCACTTCTCCGAATAGGGCCCCCATCAACATGCGCGCAGCGAGGTCGGAGTCAAAGTCGGCGCGAGCGCGACCGTCGGCCCGCAGGTGGTCGAACCACCGGGCGATCTCGGCGCGGATGCGGGCAGGGCCTTCGCGGGCGCGTTCGCATAGGGCGGGCGACTCGTCGATCCACCCCATCGCGACCTGAATGAGTCCTCGAACGCGCGAAAGGCGACGCAACGTCGCAGCATTCCACGCTGCCAAATCGGCGAGCGGGCACTCGGAAGGAAGCGGCAAGGCCACGGCCGACACCACCGCGTCGTGGCGCAAGGCATCCATCAACAGGCGCTCCTTGCTCCCGAAGCGACGAAACAGCGTGACCTCGTTCACGCCGGCTTCGTCGGCGATCTTCCGGGTCGTCGCGCCGCGGAGCCCTTCCGCTAGGAAAACGCGAAGGGCGGCATCGAGGATTCGGTCGTCGGTTTCCATGAGGCGCGACGTCTAGGGCCTGGGGCTTCCCAACGCAAGCGAGCACTTGCATTTTGACGAGCCGTTGCAAGTGCGTCGATCCACAGACTTCAGCGCAACGACGAACACCCGACCCGCCACGTCCCACAGTCCCGCCTCACACCGCGTTAGCGCCGACCCCGTCCCGAGGCATCGCCGTGAAGTTGTTGGTGACTGGAAGCAGCGGCCTCATCGGCTCCGCCGTTGTGGAACACTTCGACGCCCTTGGCCACGACGTGCATGGCGTCGACAACAACGCCCGCGCCGACTTCTTCGGCCCCCAAGGGGACACCCGCTGGAACCAACATCGTCTGCAATCCAGTTGCCGGCGTTTCACCCACCACGAACTCGATCTGCGCGACCGTGGCGCCGTTCTTGGCCTTCTCACCGACCTTCGGCCCACCGCCATCGTGCACTGCGCCGCCCAACCGAGCCACGATCTCGCCGCCAGCCGACCCTTCGACGACTTCGATACCAACGCGGTCGGCACCCTCAACCTGCTTGAGGCGGCCCGCCAGACCTGCCCCGACGCGCCGTTCGTTCACATGAGTACGAACAAGGTGTACGGCGACGCGCCCAATGAACTGCCATTGAACGAACTGGCCACCCGCTGGGACTACGCGAATCCCGAGCACTGGGACGGCATCACCGAAGAGATGCGGATCGACCGCAGCAAACACTCGTTGTTCGGCGCCAGCAAGGCCGCCGGCGACATCCTGGTCCAAGAGTATGGACGCTACTTCGGCATGCCTACGGTCGCGCTCCGCGGCGGCTGCCTCACAGGACCGAACCATAGCGGCGTCGAACTGCACGGGTTCCTCAGCTACCTCGTCAAGGTGAACCTCAGCGGCGGTCGGTACACCGTGTACGGCTACAAAGGCAAGCAGGTCCGCGACAATATCCACGCTCGCGACGTCGCCAGTTTCATCGAGGCCTACATCGCAGCGCCACGCCCGGGTGAGGTCTACAACCTCGGTGGCGGACGCAACAATAGCTGCTCGATTCTCGAAGCCTTCGACCTCGTCGGCCAGATCACCGGCAAACCGATGTTGTGGACCTACGACGACAAGAACCGCGAAGGCGACCACATCTGCTACATCAGCAACCTCGCCCGCATGCGCGCGCACTACCCGGGCTGGGACGTGCGCACGCCGCTGCACGCGATTTTTGAGGAAATCGTGCATGCGTGGCGAACTCGGTGAGCGCGGTCCTCGTCACCGGGGCCGCCGGTTTTATCGGCAGCCACGTCGTCGATACGCTGCGGCGACGGCATCCGAATCGGGCCGTTGTGAGCCTCGACGCATTGACCTACGCCGGAAATATCGACAACCTCGCCACCTGGCGGAACGATCCGCTACACCACTTCGTGCACGCCGACATCGTGGACCGCGACGCTGTGCGGGCCGTCTTCGACGCCCATCCCATCGACGCCGTGCTCCATCTCGCCGCCGAAAGCCACGTGGACCGCTCGCTCGTAGACCCGATGGCCTTCGTGCGGACCAACGTAGAGGGCACCGCAACGCTGTTGCAACAGGCGCGGCGCGCCTGGGGCGACCGCACCGACGTGCGATTCGTCCACGTTTCCACCGACGAAGTCTTCGGCTCCCTCGGCGCGACAGGGTTTTTCAACGAAACCACGCCCTACGACCCGAAAAGCCCCTACAGTGCCAGCAAGGCCGCTGCCGACCACCTCGTGCGTGCTTTCGGCCATTCGTATGGGCTCCCGGTCGTCGTCACCAATTGCTCAAACAATTACGGGCCGCGCCAATTTCCGGAGAAATTGATTCCCCTCGTGGTGACCCGCGCGCTGACCGGCGGGGTGGTGCCTGTGTATGGCCAAGGCGAAAACGTCCGCGACTGGTTGTACGTGACGGATCACGCTGAGGCGCTGATCGACGTCCTCGACCGTGCCGAGCCCCACACGACCTGGTGCATCGGTGGCGACACCGCCGTTAATAATCTCACGCTGGTGCACCGACTGCTCGACGAGGTGGATTCGCAAACAGACAAAGCCACGGGGACCAGTCGCGCGCTCATTCGTTTCGTCACCGACCGCCCGGGGCACGATTTCCGCTATGCCATCGACGCCTCACGCATTCACGGGGCTCTCGGTTGGCGTCCGACGGTCGATCTGGGCGAGGGGTTGCGGCGTACGGTCGCCTGGATGCGCAACAACCCGGCATGGCTCGAGCGGGTGACCAGCGGCGCGTACCGGGACTGGGAGCGAACCTGGTACGGGGACCGGGCATGAGGTCCGTTCACGCCGACGGCCACGTCGTCATCGTGAGTGGCCCATGGGCGCCTGAGAAGACCGGTTCGGCGGTGCTCATGGGGAACCTCCTCAGCGCCTTTGACCCCGCGTCCTACACGGTGATTACCCGTCGGCCGGGAGCTGCCGCCCAAGATCAGCGCGTCCGCCCCTTTTTGCCCCGTTCCCTCGGCCGCAAACGGCTCCTTCGGTGGGCGGATACCCTCGCCGAACCCGCGCTGGTGGCCCGAATCGTGGCGTCCGTCCTGAGCAACCAAGCCGTTGCGGTCGTCGGCGTTTACCCGGACCTCCCCCACCTCGCCGCCGCCCACCGGGCCGCCGCTCTGACGAAACGCCCCTGCGTCGTGTACCTCCACGACACCGTGGCCGAAGCCGCCAGCCACGGGCTTGTTGCCCAGCGCTCGGCGCGCGTGCAAGAGGCGGTGTTTCGAGACGCAACCGTGCTCGTGATGTCCCAAGGAATGGCGGACCTGTACGCCAGCAAGTACGGATTGACGGCGCGTCCGGTCGTGCACGCGTACCCCGAGCCCATCCCAACGAATCCACCCACGGACGAGGGCGACCCAGCGCTGTTGTGGGCCGGCGAGGTGTACCGAATCAACCAACACGCTGTGGCCAGGGTCGCCGATGCCGCTGGACGCGCCGGCCGGACATTTCGGCTGGCCACCCGAAGGAGCCCGGCCGACCTCGCAGCACAGGGCGTGAAAGGCGACCACGTGGAAACGACATTCTTCGCGGACCGGCCGACCTATCTCAACGCAATCGCCCGCCACAGTATCCTCGTGCTGGCCTTAGACGACGCCGACGAAAGTGCCGTCCATCGCGACGAACTCGCTACCATTTTCCCGACCAAAACGCCGGAATACCTGGCGACGGGCCGACCCATCCTCGTGCACTGCCCGGAGGATTGGTTTCTCGCGCGATTTTTCCGGGGGCATGGCTGCGGCGAAGTCGTGAGCAGTCGCGACCCTGCAGCGCTCGACGCGGCGTTGAGGCGGCTCGCCGACCCGGCGGTCGCGTCAAAGCTGGGCGCGGCAGCCTTGCGCACGGCCGCACACTTCAAGCTGGAAAATGTTTCCGAGGCGTTCGCCCGGGGCGTAGCACAGGCGCGATGATCGAAAGCCGCTCCGCGATACTCCTGCCCGCACCCGATCCCGATCCCGATCCCGATCCCGATCCCGATCCCGATCCCGATCCCCCTCCCGACCCGAGGCAGCGATGCCGTTCGACCACGAGAAGCTCGATGTGTACGCCGTCGCCTTGGACTTCCTGGTACTCGCCAACGGCGTCCTTGAGCGGTTGCCTCGGGGGCGCTCGCACATCGGTGATCAGCTGTCACGCGCCTCCTTGTCGATCGTACTCAATATCGCAGAAGGCGCGGGGAAGTACTCGCCCGGCGACAAGAGGCGGTACTACCTGTCGGCAGCGGGCTCCGCCACTTAGTGCGCGGCGATCCTCGATGTGTGCCGTCGCCTCAACCTCGTCGAGGACGCAACGCATCGGTCCGGTAAGGAGCAGCTCGATCGCGTCGTGGCGATGCTCGTAGCCTTGGCGAAGAAGCTCCAGAATGGTCCCTGACGCTTCCAGGGGCGACGCCGGGAGCGGGGTCGGGAGCGGGGTCGGGAGCGGGACCGGGACCGGGAGCGGGAGCGGGTCGGGCCCGGCTTGTGGGGATCGCGCCCCCATGGGTACGGCTTTCCTCGCGTTGCACCCCGCTTCTCGTCCGGCGGGCGAATCGACTTCGCTCGCGACGATGGTCACCGGGCGACCTCGTTCACCGGCATGCCGGTGAACGGTCCGCCCTTTTCCCCGAGGCTTGCTAGAGCGGTGACCGAGCAGGTTGAGGCAAGGAGCGGAGTCGAGCACCGCATCAACCTGCTCGGACGCCGCTCTAACCCCGGTCGATCGCCTGGTTCACGGTGTAGGTGGCGACGTTGACGATAGCGGCCGTGGTGGCGAATAACGGTGCCACGTTGACGGGGGCGCCGACGCCGACCAACAGGGGGCCCAACGCTTCGGCGCCGGCCAGGTTTTCAAGGAGTTTGTAGCTGATGTTGCCGGACTGCAGGTCTGGGCAAACGAGCACGTTGGCCGTCCCCGTGAGGGTGGTAAACGGAAATCCTTCGGACAGTTTTGCCCAGTTGAGAGCGGTGTCGGCCTGCATCTCCCCGTCGACTTCCAGGTCGGGGCGCCGAGCGCGAACGATGTCGAGGGCGGCGCGCACGCGCTGAACCTGAGGATCTCGTCGGTGCTCACCAAAATCTGAGTACGACAACATCGCGACACGGGGCCGCACGCCAAACGTTTCGGCGACGCGCGCCGTGTTGAGGGCGATTTCGGCAAGCTCCTCGGCGTTTGGTTCAATGTTGACGGTGCAGTCTCCGATGAAAAAGTGCCGGTCCTTCCACAGGATGACGTACACGCCGGAAACGATTTGGCTTCCGTGTTCTTTTCCCAGAATGCGCAAGGCGGGCCGGAGCGTGTATTTATAGGGGCGAGACGGTCCTCCGACGACGCCCTCAACGCGCCCGAGGCGCAGCATCATCGACGCGTGGTAGGCGGGATCGCCCCGAAGCAGCGCGCGCGCAGCGTTCATCGTGACGCCTTTGCGATTGCGCTGCTCCCAGAAAAAGGTCGCGAGTTCGTCGTTCTCGGTTTCCGTCCGGTTGTGGACCTCAACGCCCTTGAGTTCAATCCGCGCTGCTTCTGCGCGTGAACGGATGACCTCTGCGTTTCCGGAAAGAATCGGCTCGCAAATACCTTCCTCGACCAAGATTTGGGCGGCGCGGATGACCGTCGGGTTCGCGCCATCCGTGAACAGAATCCGTTTCGGCTTGTGGTTTCTGGCGCGCTCGAAGAGTGGGTGCATCAAGCCACGAGAACGCTCCACCAAACGGTGCAACCACTCCCTGTACGCTTTGAGGTCAGCGATGGGCTCGCGCGCTACGCCGGACTTGGCAGCGGCTTCCGCGACGGCGGGCGCTACCCAAAGCAATACGCGAGAATCGAACGGCTTTGGGATGATGTATTCGGGCCCAAACGCCAGGTTGTCGAGCCCATAGGCGCGAAGCACGTCGTCGGGCACGTCCTGGCGCGTCAGGTCGGCGAGCGCATGGGTCGCCGCGATCTTCATCTCGTCCGTGACCTTTCGGGCGCGACAATCGAGGGCTCCCCGGAACACAAAGGGGAATCCAAGGACGTTGTTGACTTGGTTCGGGTGATCCGAGCGTCCGGTTGCGACGATGGCGTCGGGACGGGTTCGCCTCGCAAGTTCGTAGGGGATTTCTGGGTCTGGATTCGCCATGGCGAATACGATCGGGTTGGGCGCCATTCCCATCAACATCTCCGCGTCTACGGCGTCCGCGACTGACAAGCCGACGAAGCAGTCTGCGCCGACGAGCGCTTGGCGGAGCGTTCGTACGGGACGGCGCGTTGCGAAGGCCTCTTTGGTCGAATTCAAATCGGTGCGATCGTGGTGGAGAACCCCCTTGGAATCGCAGATGATGATGTTCTCCCGGTTGGCGCCGAGTTGCATGTACAAGCGCGCGCAGGCAAGGGCGGCAGCGCCGGCGCCAGAGAAAACGATGAGCGCGTCGGCGAAGGTGCGCCCGGTCAGCGCCAATGCGTTGAGTAGACCCGCGGCGCTGATGATGGCCGTACCGTGCTGATCGTCATGAAAAACAGGGATGTCGAGGGCTTCTTGCAATTGCCGCTCGATTTCGAAGCACTCCGGGGCCTTGATGTCCTCAAGGTTGATTCCTCCGAAAGTTGGCGCCATGGCCTTCACTGCGGCGACCACCTCTTCGACCGTGCTGGCGTCGAGTTCGATGTCGAACACGTCGATGTCAGCGAACTTCTTGAACAGGTTCGCTTTCCCTTCCATGACTGGCTTGGCTGCAAGCGGTCCAATGTCTCCGAGCCCGAGAACCGCAGTCCCGTTCGTCACCACCGCCACAAGGTTGCCACGGGCAGTGTATTTGAATGCGTCGCTTGGGTTCGCGTGAATGGCGCGGCAGGCCTCGGCGACACCGGGTGTGTAGGCGAGGGACAGATCGCGCTGACTCACGAGTGGCTTTGTGGCGACCACCTCGATTTTCCCCGGCCGGGGTTCAAGGTGGTACCTTAGGGCGTCGGACAGGTTGTCCATGAACTCTCAGACCTCGTTCGGCGTTGCGCGGATTAGACGGGGGCGTCCGACCTGGACAGGTGATCGCCGGCGGCGTGGCAGCCGCGGGAGGAAAGTCCGAGCTCCGCAGGGCAGGTGCCGGGTAACACCCGGTCGGGGCGACCCGGAGGAAAGCGCAACAGAAAGCAAACCGCCACGCCCGCTTGCGGGCGTCCTGTACGTGTTCGGACCAACCCTCGTGGCACGGTTCGTTCGGCGGCAGGGAGACGGCAACGTCTCGGTCAGGGTGCAACGGTGCGGTAAGAGCGCACCGGCACAGCCGGTAACGGTTGTGGCTAGGCAGACCCCACCCGGAGCAAGACCAAACAAAGGGCGTTCGAGGGCGGCCCGCCCGAGTCCTTGGGTAGGTTGCTAAAGGCCTTCGGTAACGGAGGTCGTAGAGGAATGATCACCACCTGCTCGGGGCGACTCAGGGCAGGAACAGAACTCGGCTTATGGCTAAGTCGGACCGCCGCACTGGAGTCACTCCAGTGCGGTGCTCGGCAATTGCTACAGATACTGGCCGCCGCTGTTGACTACGGCGCGAGGAACCGACCGCACCCGCGGCACGGCTCCAGACGCCCCTTGTGCAGGTCTGCCAAGTGCTGCGGCTGCACGTGGCCGGCGCAGGCGCTGCATGCGTGGTTGTGGACCTTGGCCACAGCGAATCCGCGCCGACGCAAGCTGTCGTAACGAAGCACGGTTTCGCGTGGGAGACTGGGCCTCGCCGCCGCGACGAGCGCACGGGCTGCGTCGATTCGCGCCTGGCTCTTGGAACGACGTTTCGCAAGGTCTGCGTTGAGGGTCGTCACCGCCGCGTTTGCCGCGGCCAGCGCCTGGTCCGCCTTGCGCAGGGCGAGGGTCCATTCGTCAAAGGCCATGAGCAGCGCGATTCCACGGTCATCTGCCTCGGAGATACCGGCCTCCGATTGCGCGATCTGTCGTTCTGCCACATCTGGATTTCCGAGCGCAGCTTCTAGGGCTCGGTTTGCCGACGCCTTGCGCTCGCGAAACGCATGAACCTCTACGTCGATCGCCCGCTGAGCTTTGAGGTTCTTCGCAAGTTCGGCGGTGGGCTCCTCCCGACGGCTGGAGGCGGTGTGAACGGCCGCTAGCGTTGACGTGACGAGGGCTTCGAGGGCTGTGGCTTCGGCATCGGCGGCGTGCAGCTCCCGATCCGCGGCGTCTAGTGCGATGAGGGCGACAAATTCTGGGTTCATGCGGCCCCCTATCGATTCGGCGGGTCTACGGAGACGGAAACGTGGGCCCACCAGGACTTGAACCTGGGCGCGTCCGGTTATGAGCCGGCTGCTCTGACCAACTGAGCTATAGGCCCTCGAGGTCTGTTTACGTCTCGATGAAGGCACGCAGGCGCTTGGACCTCGACGGGTGCCGCAGCTTCCTGAGCGCTTTCGCCTCGATTTGGCGGATTCGCTCGCGGGTAACCTCGAAGTCCTGACCGACCTCTTCGAGCGTATGGTCGTCTTGTTGTCCGATGCCGAATCGAAGTCTGAGGACGCGTTCCTCTCTCGCCGACAACGTCGCAAGCACCTTGCGCGTGGCCTCGGTGAGGGACGCCGTCACGAGGTTTTCTGACGGAAGCGGGGTGTTCTTGTCCTCGATGAAGTCGCCGAGGTGGCTGTCGTCTTCCTCGCCGATGGGCGTCTCCAAGCTGATCGGTTCCTTGCTGATTCGCAGGATACGATTCACCTTGTCGACTTGCATCTCCATCTTTTCGGCGATTTCTTCAGGTCGAGGTTCTCGTCCCAAGTCCTGTTGCAAATTGCGCTGCGTGCGCATCAGTTTGTTGATCGTCTCGCTCATGTGCACGGGAATTCGGATCGTGCGTGCCTGGTCGGCAATGGCCCGCGTAATGGCCTGCCGAATCCACCAAGTGGCGTAGGTCGAAAACTTATAGCCGCGCCGATACTCAAACTTCTCGACCGCTTTCATGAGGCCGATATTGCCCTCCTGAATGAGGTCGAGGAACTGAAGGCCACGGTTCGTGTACTTCTTCGCGATGCTCACGACGAGGCGGAGGTTCGCCTCCACCAACTCGCTCTTTGCTGACTCAGCGACGGCCTCGCCCCGCTTGAGCGCGCTCGCGCAGAACTGAAGCGCATCTCTGGTCATCCCAGTGAGTTGCTCCACCTTGCGGACCTTGCGCACCTCACGCCGCACCCGACTGTCGAACTCACGCCAGCGTTCATCGGAGTGCCCGGTCCGCCCCATGACGTTGGAGTCACCGCCCCGCCTGACTTTGCGGATCGACGGACGGAGTTCCCGAACCGGCACCCGAGCGTCTCGGGCGACGAGATCGATTTCCTTTTCGGCTCGGAGCACCTGTTGCCAAGCGTCTTGAATTCGCTCGGCGATGGCGCCGACCTGCTTTTTGTCGATGTCGATGCTGTCGAAAATCCCGAGAAGCACCTCTTCGGTTTCGAAGATGGCTTGTGCCGATTGATCCGAGTTGATCGAGTCGGACTCGTCGAGGTCGCTGGCAGCTTCTCTGAGCGCCGTGAGCTGTGCGTCAACCGTCGCGGCCCCCTCGTGGGCCTCCGTCAGGCTCTGGCCACGGCGCGTCTTGAAGGCCCGTACGCGTTTGCCGAGCGCCGTTCCCCTGACCACCCGAATCGTGTCTTCGGCGGCCATCTCGCCGAGAAAGGTGACTCCGAGGGACGAAGTGAGGGCGACGCGTCGAATGGCGAGTTCGCCGTCTTCGATGCGCTTGCTAATCTCAATCTCACCTTCACGAGAGAGCAGGGCGACGGTGCCCATCCTCCGCAAATACACCCGCACGGGGTCGTTGCTGCGAACGGCCTCGACGGCGGCGGCACGTTCATCTGGGGGCTCGCCCCGGGCAGCTTCGTCGGCCCGCTTCCGCGCCTCATGCACAACTTCAATGTCGAGGTCGGAAAACAGAATCATCATGTCGTCGAGACGATCGGCATGTCCCATTTGGGACGGGACGCTGTTCTCTACTTCGGCATAGGTGACGTACCCACGCTGTTTTCCCAGATCGATCAGGTGCTGAATGTCCGGTTCTGCGTGGTCCTTCACACTCATGGGTCGGCCCGCCTCGCACAACGCGGCTTGGCCGCGTTACCTCAAAAAGGGTTCGTGGTCAATCGACGCGCGATGTCGTCGCCTCGATGAGCAGGGTTGCTGCAGTCCCATAGTCGTCCTGACCTAGCGCCGCGTCCAGGCGTTTCTGTACCGACGCAAGGCGTTCTCGCTCAATTGCGAGCGCCCGAAAGAGGCCGGTGTTGCCGTCTGCGAGTGCTTCCGTTGAACGCGCAGTGAGATCCGCGAGCGTTGCGGCACGTCGGGGCGCACCTAAGCGGGCTGCAATGTGGCACAAGGCCGTGGCCGCCTGGGTGGCGTCGTACAGGCCGTCTCGGGCCACGACGGCAGCCAGGGTCCGTGCGACTTCCGGGTGTGGGTGATTCGCGACGTTCGCCACTGGCTCGCCCGCAAGGAGTCGACGCGCGGCATCTAGTGCGGGGTCGTTCGCCGGCAGAAGCGCTGGGAGGACGGGCTCCAGGAGGTCGGCAACCGCCTCTCGCTGGTGCACAAGCAACCAGAGCAGGTGCACGACGTCTCGGTCGGCCCGCCAGCTAGGGGGCGGCGGCACCGGTTCAACCGGACCGCGTTTCGTGACCCCCCTGACGCGACTTCGCACGACAGACTCGTGCAGTCCGAGGCGCTGCGCCACCCGGCCGACAAGGGCGTCGTCATCATACCGTGACAACCACGGCGCCACGTCAGCGAGCACCGCCTCTCGCCCCATGGCGCCGGTGCCGTGCTGCGTCAGCAATCGATCGACGACCCATTCTAGGAGGGGCACGCGTTTGGACAGGGCAGCCTCAAAAGCGTCGGCGCCGGATTCGCGAATGAGTTCGTCCGGGTCTTTGCTGCCGGGGAGGTCCAGTCGTGTGGGCTGAATTCCAGCGTCTACGAACAACGGCAATGCGCGTTCCGCTGCGCGCAGGCCGGCCTCGTCGGCATCGAAGACCACCACGACGTTTCGTGTGAGTCGTCGAAGGCGTTCGAGTTGATCCGGCGTCAGGGCCGTTCCGCAGGTGGCGACCGCCTCCCCAAAACCGGCTTGGTGCAGCGACACGACGTCGAAGTATCCCTCCACGATGAGCGCCCGGTCTTTGCGTTGGATGGCGGTTCGTGCGCTGTCCAACCCGTACAGGACCTTGGATTTCTGGTACAGCCGGGTTTCTGGCGTATTGAGGTATTTGGGTCCTTCCCCGGCCATGAGTCGTCCGCCGAAGGCCACGACGCGACCTCGGTCGTCGCGAATGGCGAATACGATGCGGTCACGCAGCACGTCGTAGGTTCGCCCGCTCTCGGAGACCTTGACGAGACCCGCGTCAACAATCATGGCGGCTTCGAATCTTCCGGCAAGCGTATCGTAGAGCTGCGTCCAACCCGGCGGGGCGAAACCGATGCGGGCCGCGACTGCGGTGGTTTGAGTGATGGATCGGCTGTGCAGGTAGGCCCTTGCGCCCTGTCCTTCGGCGCGCGTCCACAACGCGGACTCGAAGAACTGGGCGGCGGCTTCGAGCACGTCAAAAAGCGTTGCTTTCTTCCGCTGCGCTTCCAACTCCTCGACCGAAACTTCGCGTTCTTCGAGGTGGACTCCGGCGGGTCCTGCCAACTCGCGGACCGCCTCGCCAAAGGACAAACCGTCGATTTGCATGAGAAAACGGAAGACGTCGCCGCCAGTATTGCAGCCAAAGCAGTGAAAAATGCCTTTGGACGGTGTGACGTAAAACGAGGGAGATTTTTCTTGATGAAAGGGGCAGAGGCCCACGAGACTCGCGCCGCGACGTTGCAGCGTCACATGGCGCGCCACGACCGCGACGAGGTCGGTCCGGTCACGCACCGCGTCCACGACGTCGCGCGGGTAGTGGCTCAAGCAGCCGGCAGCAGCGGCGCTTGGGTCGCGCGTAGCATGGCGTCGGGGTCGCGCTCGGCGTCGGACACACGAGCGATCCGGGCGCCTAAGGCTCGCGCCTTGCCGACCAGGTCGTCGTAGCCACGGTCGAGGTGGTAGATCCGAAGGATTTCCGTCAGTCCTGGGGTGGCAAGCGCGGCGATGACCAAGGCCGCGGACGCTCGAAGGTCGCTTGCCATGACGGAGGCAGCGCTCAGTGGACCGCCATGAACGATGGCCATCCCACCTCGTTCGTCGATTCGTGCGCCCATTCGCCGCAGTTCGGCGGCGTGTAAGAACCGGTTCTCGAAGATGGTTTCTTCCAACGTCGATGAACCTTCCGCGACCGTGCACAGCGCCATGACTTGGGCCTGCATGTCGGTTGGAAACCCTGGGTACGGTTCGGTTCGCAGGGCGATGGGCTTGCTGGGCCCGACTTGCCGCAAACGAATCCAGTCCGGCCCAACTTCGACCTCGGCGCCCATGCGCCGCAGCACGTCCACAACGGCGCCCAAGAGTTGCGGATCGGTGTCAACAACCGTGATGTCCCCTCGGGTAGCGGCGGCGGCACACAACCAAGTCCCGGTTTCGATTCGATCGGGAATGATGCGGTACGGTCGGGACGCTGGCGTGAGTCTGGACGCGCCCTCGATGTGCAGCGTGCCCGTTCCGATCCCGTCGATCTGTGCACCTAGGGTGACCAGGTACCGACACAGGTCCATGACTTCCGGCTCGCGAGCGGCATTGTGCAGCCGCGTCGTCCCGCGGGCGAGCACTGCGGCCATGAGAATGTTCTCGGTGCCGGTCACGGTGGGCATGTCCAGGTGGATGTCGGCGCCGCGAAGGTCGTCGACTTCGCCGTGAATGTTGCCGCCTTCCAGTCGGAAACGGCAACCAAGCGCCTCAAGCCCCTTGAGGTGCTGGTCAATGGGCCGCGTGCCGATTGCGCAACCTCCGGGCATCGACACGACGGCCTGACCACAACGGGCGAGTAGAGGTCCGAGAACCAGCACACTGGCTCGCATCTTGCGAACGACATCGTACGGAGCTTCCCAGTAGGCCACGCGGCTCGTGTCGATTCGAACGGGCGCGCCCGCGAGGCTTGGGCATCCGATTCGTCCGAGCAACGACAGGGCAGATGACGTGTCTGCCAGGTCCGGGACGTTCGTGAAGCGGTGCTCGCCCGGTGCCAGAATGGAGGCGATTAGTATTGGGAGCGCTGCGTTCTTGGATCCGCTGGCGCGAACGACACCGACCAGTGGCGTGCCACCTTCCACCACAATCTTTTCCACAGCAACACCCGCCCGGCCGACCTAACCCGAGCCTTGGCCTGGCACGTTTGACCCGCGCGCCAGGTCACGGAGGGCGCCTCGGAGGGCATCGACGTCCCTGAGGCTGGGCTGTGCGCGTTGAAGCAGCCGTCGGGTTGTGGCTGCGATCTTGTTGGCATCCGTTCGTTGGGTGGTTCCGGCGGTGTCGAGCAGTTGGGTCCAGGCGACGACCAGCGGCTCCATGTCTGACAACGAGGCGGGTCCGTCGCGGGCGTCCGTGCGCTGAACCGACGCCGTCGTCTTCGCTGGACGGCTTCCGGCGAGTGAGCGCCCAGGTGCGGGCTGGCCGTTCCTCCGTTCGTCGAACAACGCACTGCAAACCAACAGAACGGCGGCGCTGAGGTTGAGACTGGCGTGGGCACCTGTCGGGATTCGAACGAGGGCTCGACAACGTTCTACGGTGCGGTTGTCCAGGCCAGAGTCTTCGCGGCCGAACAGAATGGCAACGCGTTCGGGGCGAGCCTGTACCTCCTGCGCGAGCTGTTTCGGCTCGAAGACCGGTTGACCGGATCGGCGGTGTCGTGCGGTTGTCGCATAGGCGGCGCCTACGTTCTGGAGGGCGTCGTCGATTTCGGCGACCACACGAATCTTGTCGACGAGGTCGTCGCAACCGGGCGCCATCCACCGCGCGGTTTCCGGTTCCCAGGCGCTGGGCCGCACCAAAATCAGGTTTTCGAGGTCAAAGTTGCGCATCGCGCGAACAACCGCGCCGATATTGGACGTGGCTTGGGGCTCGATGAGGACGATGTCCACGCGGCCGTTCATCGGATCGCCGGGGGGGAAAGGTCAGCGGCTGCCGAAGAGTCCATTGAGCCACGCAACGAGGCGATCCAGGAGCCCCATCTGCTCGGCCGCGGGCGCAAAGTTCGGCGCTGGCGGCGGCGTGTGGGGATGCTCAGGCGCCGGTGCGGGTGTCGCACGGCTGAGGGCACCCGTCGGTTCTCCGCCGTAGGGCCTTGTGGGTCCCCGGGCGAGCGACGATTGCATCGCGATGTCGAGCGCCGGCGGGGGAACGGCCGCGGGGGCCAGTTCTTCGCGACGTTTCTTCTTTGGCAAGTTGCTCGGGCGCGGCGCCTGTTCGGATTCCTTGCCGAGCTTGAGCCGACTTTCGACCAATGTGCCGGTGGCGATGTCGCGAGCCGTCAGGTTGAGGATGCCTTCCGAGTCGATGTGGAAGGTCACCTCGATCTTGACCTCGCCACGAAGCGCCTCTCGCAACCCCGAAAAGACGAAGGTGCCGAGCATGTCGTTTTCGGCGATGTACTTGCTTTCACCTTGGTAGATGCGAAGCATGATCGAACGCTGGTCGTCCTTGGAGGTCGTCAGCGTGCGGGTCTTGTAGTCGGGAAGCGGCTGGTTCTTGGCGAAAAGGACGTGCATCGTCCCATCGGTCTTGTTGATTCCGATCGCCATCGGAAGCACGTCGAGCAGGGTCATGTCCTGCGGCCCGGCTTTCGACGAAAGGCTGTGCGCCATGATGGCCGCGCCGATGGCGACCGCTTCGTCGGCGTGCACATTCTGGCTCGGCGGTCGGCCGAGGAAGCCCTCCACCTTGGAGCGGACGAGCGGCATGCGCGATTGGCCGCCGACGAGCAGGATTTCGTCGAGCGACTCGCGTGTTGACCCGGCCTCTTGCAGGATCCGCTCGCACGTAGCGATGGAACGGTCGATCAGGTCGTGCGTCAGCTCCTCAAGCTGGTCCCGCGACACATCCATGTCGAGGTCGAGCACGTTTTCTTCGTCGTCCACCGCGATTTCGGGCAGGTGGATGCGCGTGCGCACGTCGGTTGAAAGGCGTATTTTCGCGGATTCACAGGCGTCCCGCAGACGCGTGACCGCACGACGGTCGTAGGACACATCGACGCCGGTCTGATCGACGAAGCACTGCATGACGAACTGCATCAGGCGGTCATCGAAGTCCACACCGCCGAGGAACGTGTCGCCCCCGGTCGCGATCACTTCAAAGATCTTGTCCTTGATGTCGATGATGGAGATGTCGAACGTTCCGCCACCGAGGTCGTAGATGGCGACGCGCTGATGGAGTGTCTTGCCTAAACCATAGGCCAACGCCGCTGATGTCGGCTCATTCAGGACCCGAAGCACCTTGAGACCGGCCAGTTTGCCAGCCGATCGGACGGCCTGCCGTTGGCGGTCGTTGAAGTAGGCTGGGACGGTGATGACGGCCTGATCGACCTCGTCTTCCAGCACCTCCTCGGCGCCTTCCTTGATTCGTCGAAGGATGGCCGCGCTGATTTGCTCCAGGGTGAACACCTGGTCAGACACCTTGATCAACACTTCGGAGGACTCACCCTCCATCAACTCGTACGTGAAGACCTGCTGGAAACGATCCATCGCCTGGCTACCGAACGAACGGCCGATCAAGCGCTTACTCGCCGCGATCGTGTTCATCGGATTCTCGGCGGCCTGCGCCTTTGCGTCCGCCCCAACGAGGCGACTGCCCGTCTTGTCAATGGCGAACACGGACGGAATCGTGCGAGATCCGTCTCTGAACGTCAGGACGCGCGGTTTTGCATTTTCGACATACGCACAGCAGGAGTTCGTCGTGCCGAGGTCGATCCCGATGGCCTTTCCCATCTACCCCTACCTCAAGCCTGCCCGTTGGGGCACGAGCCGAGTCTTGGCAGTGGTAGCAACGCGGAAGCCGCCAGTCAACGGGTTCCTATTGATAGGTACCGAAGATGTGGTCCCACAGCGTGGTGGACACGCCGAACTTCTTCTCTTTGAAGGCAGCATTGTGGTGGTGGGCCATATGGTGGTGCCGCAGCTTCTGGCCGATCGCGGTGCGGGGCTTGATATGATGCAGGGCGTAGTGGGCCATGTCGTAGATCAGGTAGCCGGCCATGATCCCTGCAAATGTGGCACGCGTCCACGACGGGTCGACGACCGAAGCGAGCACGAAGGACGCGGCTGTCAAGACTGCGAAAACGACCAGCGCGATGGCGATGCTCGCCGCTGGGGGCATCACCAACCGGTAACGATCCTGGTGCCACTTGTGATGCACGCCGTGCAGGTAGAAGTGGAATCGTTCGCCCCACGAGGCGGTCGGAATCCAGTGAAACAGCGTACGATGGAGCCAATATTCCATCAACGTCCACGTCGTGAGCCCGGCAAACCCCTGAAGGGCCAAGACGCCGGGCGAAACGCCCAGGGCCCAACCCCAGGCCAACGCGGCCAGGATTGCTGGTACGTAGATCAGCGGAACAACGATTGCCGGTACGCGCGAGAAGAAGTCCAAGAGGTCGGACTCGAACATTCTCGGGGACTCGGGGCTTGCGCGCATCACTGCGGCCTCCGAAAGCGGCTGCCCCCTAGCACGAAACCCCGGCTTGGGCATCTCCTGGCGCGGCGCACCGAACCTTGTATGTGACCCAGGTGAACTTTGACGAGACCCTCAACCGGCTGCAATTTCTGGTAGAAGGGCCGACCGCAGGCGTCTTGTGGTGTGCGCTCCCGATCTCTGTGCTGTTGGCGAGGTTCCGGGGCGGCGGCGTCGCGGTGGTTGTTGGCGCTCTGGTGGCGATCCCGGCGTCCTGGCTGACATGGCGGTTGGCGACTCGTGTCGGGGCGGAAGCGGGTCAGTTGGAGCGCGCGCAGGACACGTTTGCGCTCGCCATGGCCTCGGAGTTCCACATGGTGGCAGCGCTGGCGTTGGGCGCCTGGCTGCTCGCGGTCACGGTCGGCGCGGCGCCGCGCGCCAGGCAGGATGACAGGGCCGTTCTGGAAGTGGTCGCCGCGGGGATGGGATCGTTGGTCGCAGCCTACGGAATCGCCGTCGCCACGCATCGGTTGACGTTTTTTCAATTGCTCTTGGTCCTCGTTGCAGGGACCGGGATCGCAGTGCTCGCCCACGGCCGACTTCAGGGGCGCCAGCTGTCGGCAACTCGCGGGCTGTTCGTAGCGGTGGCCGTCGCGGCGACATGGGCGTCGGGCCACGTTGCTTTGGTGGCGGAGTCTTTCGGGTTGGGTTCGGGTGCGCCAGTCGCAGACGTGTTGCGCCCGATCGACGAGGCCCCATCGTTGTGGGTGACGGGCTCCGGTGTCACTGTGGGATTGGTTCTGGTAGGTCTGTGGATTGCCCCGGAGGTGCCATTTCGTGTCCCAAAGGGGATCGTGGTTTCGGTGGGGGCCTGGATCCTTGTGATTCTGGCGCCGGTACCGGCGTTGTTCGCCGCCCACTCGGTCGCGGTAGGAGGCCGATTCAACCTCGAGGGCGTGGCGTTGCCTCGGGCGCACGGGACGTTGGCGTTTCCTACCGGCACGTGTGTCGGGTCCGAACCCGCGCCTGTGGCTCGGTTTCCGGGTGTCCCGTGCGCGGGTCCGTTGTTGTGGATCGGCGACGCGAACGACCCAGCGATTGGATTGTTCGCGTCGGGCACGCCGGGCCCGCACCAGTTGTTGGTCCAACTGCCTGCCAACGGTCTGACGCGCGGGCCCATGCTGCAGGCCGACATGGCCGGCGTGGACGTCGAGTTGTGGGACGAACCCATGCCGACGGTCTTCGAAGAGGGGACGCCAGCGCTCGATCAGCTTGACCACTGGATCACAGGGTTGCGCCCAGGGACGCTCGCGCCGGTATGGATCGTCGATTCGGAGGAAGGTCCGATGTTGATGATGCACGGAGGTCGAGGTTTGCCATTGGTAGACGGAGCCCGACGCGCCCGGGTGTTGCGAGAGTACCTCGCCGAGGCGGAAGGCCCCGCGATTGTGCTCGCCGTCTCTACGCGATGGACGCTTCAGCAGGTTGTGGACCTTTGCCTGGACGCGAGACGGGCCACGCCGGAGCGCTTCGTCGCCTGCCTGATCGTGCCCACCGGGCTTCACCCCTGAACGCGCAATCCCTCCTGGCACTCGTCTGGGCGTGCGGCGTTGTGTCGGCTTGTCGGACGGAGGATGAACCGCCTTCACCGGTCCTTCGCTGTGAGCTGTCCGCGAACGCCGAGGCAACCGCCGACGGCGAAATCCACCTAGAGAATGCGTGCGGGGCGATTCATCTGATCAAGACAGGTTTGGAGGGCGAGGGCGCCTTCCGGGTCGACCTGTATACGGACGGGGAATCCATCTTGCCCGTGATCGTTGCGGAGTCTGAAGGCGCCGTGTTTCGAGGTCTGAGGCTGTCCGGTACGTGGGATGTGGCAGGAACGGCAGCGCCCGTTGTCTGGCGCCAGGGATACCAATCGTGGTCGTCGAGTGGTGTGTTCGCGTTGGGCCCTGCCGACCTGGACGAGAACGGGTTTCCCTTGGTTGGGGGCGACGCCTTGGACACGCTGGGGGAGACGCCGTGGTCGTCATGGTGGGGTGGCTTGGTCGGTCGTCAGGATGGCGGCTCGCTCCATGTTGGCGTCGCGTCCGCCGCGCAAACGCGCTTTCACGTCGCGTTCGAACCAGACACCGTTCATTTGGTGTGGGGCGGACGCGGGGAAAGCGTCGCCGTGGCAGACGGTGACGAACTGTACCTTGACCGCGTGCGGCTCCAACTGGGACCTGATGCGAACGGCTTGTACGACGCTTGGGCTTCTGCCGTGGCGACGCTCGGATCACTTCCTGCGGACCCGCTCGGCACGCCTCCTGTGGGTTGGTCGTCTTGGACCGTTTACTACGACAACCTCGTTGAGGACGACGTACTCGCGGAGCTGGAGGCGGCATCGGCGTTGCCGGAAGGGTCCGTGTTCCAAATCGACGACGGTTGGCAACGTGCCTGGGGCGACTGGACGGCGGGCGAGGACTTCCCATCTGGAACCGACGGTCTGGCGGACAGCATCGCGGCCCATGGCTTCCAACCTGGCCTGTGGATTGCCCCATTCTATGTGGACCACGCCGCTCCGATCTACGCCGAGCACCCCGACTGGTGGGTGCGGGATTCGAGTGGGACGGAGTTTAGCGTCACCGATCGAGCCATCCTCGACATCTCTGCGCCGGGTGCTGCGGATTGGATCGCAGGTGTGGTTTCGGACAGGGTCGATGACGGTTTTACCTACCTCAAGTTAGACTTTTTGTTCGCTGGCGCGGTGGAAGGGATTCGGTCGCAACCGATGACAGGTATGGAGGCCTACGCCCAGGGCATGGACGTGCTCAGGGCAGCGGCGGGTGAGGCCTGGGTGCTCGGTTGCGGCGCGCCATTGTTGCCCTCGGTGGGTTGGGTAGACTCCTTCCGCACCGGCGCTGATATCGCGTTCGTCTTCGATCCCGACCCGCGCCAGGCCTACGTACGGACACAGGCGCGCCAGACCGCCGCACGGGCATTTTCGCGCAGATGGTGGTGGGTCGACCCGGACTCGGTGTCGGTGCGGGCGCCACTAACCGACGACGAGGTGTACGGAACGCTCGCCGCGGCCTTGGTGGCGGGTGGCCCATGGTTGCTTGGGGACTCGTTCGTGGGCGTCGACGTGGATCGGGCAAACCTCGCGCTGTCCGATCTGCTTCTAGACAGACGACTGGGCGCTGCCGTGCCGCTCAACCCGCTCGCCTCGGTGTCTGGCTTTGACGTCGGGCCACCCATCGAGTTCTTGCAACAAGACGACCAGGTCCCCACGGAGTGGGATCTGCCAGGTGGCGAGCGCATCCTGCTGAACCTTGGAAATTCTGAGATCGTCGTTTGGGGACCCGGAGGCGTGGAGTTGTGGTCCGGCGACCGCGCGGAACCTGGACCCCGGTCGTTGCTGCCCGGCACGGGCGAGTTGTGGCTGCCCTGACAAGGGGTTGGCGAGTGGACCGTGTGAAGGTAGAGAGGGCTCAAGACAGGGCCTTGCCTGTAGGAGTTAGCACCCGATGAGCCTCCTGACCTTGGTTCTCGCGCTCGACCCGGCCTACGCGGTTGATCTGCGCGTCAACGTGTCGACATGCAACGACAGCCTTGCCGACCTGATCTACTGCACCATCCAGGAGGCCGTGGACGAAGCGGTCGATGGAGACACGGTGCTTCTGGCCTCTGGTTTCTACCACCAGACGCTCGTCACGATCAGCAGCGTGCAGATCACGATTGAAGGTGCCGGCGGCCCGGAGGTCACGGGCGTTGGCCCGGTGGACGCGATCTACGATGATGAATTGCCTTTCGAGGTAAACAGCTCTGGGATCACGCCACCCTTCGTCGTGCTCGGTGGCGCGGACGTGACCTTTCGTGGCTTCACGTTGACGGGCGACGCGGGCGCTCATGGCGTGTTCTTTGATCCCGTGTTGTCCGATTTTTACGACATCCCGCTGCTGGTGGATGTCTCCAACCCGCTGACTTGCGCATACCAGTATTTTACGTCTGGCGTAGAGCTCGATGCGTCGACGGCGACCTTCGACAACATGGACGTGCGCTGCTTCAGCGCCCCCGCGGGCGGCGCAGTGTACGCGGTGGATACCGATATCAACGTCTTGGATTCCGTCTTCTCGCAAAATACCACCACCTTTTACGGCGCCCACATGTATGTGGACGGTGACCTATTCGTCACTGATTCGACGTTCGAATATGGTTTTTCGCTGGTCAGCGGAGGTGCGATTGCCGCAGTGAACGGCGACGTCACGGTGCAGGATTCGACGTTCGAGACGAATGCGTCCGGTTACCGGGGCGGCGCACTGGTCATCGAAGATTCTGGATCGACGGCGATTTCTCGCAATAATTTCCATTTGAATACCTCCTTTCAGTCTGGCGGCGAAATTCTCACGGAGCCGGCCCTGTTGATTTCGTACTTGCCGACGCTTGGCGATGGCGGCGCCGTGTACGTCGAGGCCGAGGATATCGATTTGTACGGGAACCTCTTTTGCGCGGGCTTCGCGCTCAACGGCGCCGGCGCCTTGTTGGCAGATGTCCCAACTGCGGTCGTGGAGAACAACCTATTCGTCGGGAATTGGTCGGTTGGCCTTGGCGGCGGTTTGTTGATGCGGGAAGAAGACGCAGCAGCGCTGCCAGCGGGTCAGAGCATCTCCAACAATACCTTTGCTGGCAACGTGGCAGGTTGGACGCCTTCACCCCCTTCACCCGTCATCTACGGTGCGGGCGGCGGCCTTGCGTTTGAGGGTGCTGTGGCGCCGATGTACAACAACATCATCGCCTTTTCCGGTGCCGGCAGTGCCGTAAGCGCAATCCATGGGATTGACTACGAGATCGGCGACCCGATCGAGCTCGATTACAACTTGATGTCCTTCAACTGCGAAGAGTTGGAATGTGGCGACGGCCCGTTCAACAACTATGCAGCGGACCTCGTGCAGTACACGCCTTCGGTCACCAACCTCATTGACTTGGATCCGCTGTTTGTTTGGTGGACAGGGTCCGAGGGGGATTGCACGACCGACGCATTGTGGACCGAATATGATTCGCCTGCCGTCGATGGCGGCAATCCTGCGGTGTTGGATGTGGATGGCACACGTGCGGATATGGGTGCGTATGGTGGCCCGCGCGCGCTCGTTTCGGATGGAGACTTGGACGGCTCGCTGAATATCTACGATTGTGATGATACCAATCCCAACGTTTCGCCGACCGCCAACGAAGTGTGCGACTTCTTGGACAACGACTGCGATGGCATTGTGGACGACGGATTCAGCTCGCTATGGTTCGACGACGCCGATGGCGACGGATTTGGCGATAAGGGCGACATTTCCCCCGATGTAGTGTGCCCTCCGGGTCCAGCCGGCACGGTCGACAACAACCTCGACTGTGACGATAACAATGCGGATATCCGGCCCGACGCGCCCGAAGAATGCGACGGCCTTGACAACGAGTGCAACGGGATCGTTGACGACCCCACGCTGCTTGTTTTCCAGGATTACCATCCCGATTTCGATGGCGATGGGTTTGGCGCTGCAGGCGCGTTGATCACGGACTGCAAACCGCCGACCGAAGACTATCTACTGAACAGTAGCGACTGCGACGACAACCAGCCGCTCGTCAATCCAGGCGCGCCGGAGGTCTGTGATGACCTGGACAACGACTGTGACGGGACCATCGACTACCTCCCAGTGTTCGCCCCGAATTGGTCCATCGACGCCGACGGTGACAGCCATGGTGCCATCCTCTCCTTGGTCGTTTCTTGCGACAGCCCGGGCGCAGACCCGACCAGCGGCCTGACCTTCCTTGAGCTCCCGGCCGACGATTGTGATGATACCAACCCGATTATCCACCCCGACGCGGACGAAGTGTGCAACGACTTCGACGAAGACTGTGACTCGATCGTAGACGAAGACGCGATTGACGCACCGGCTTGGTACGTGGACTTTGACGGCGACTTGTTCGGCGACCCTGCCACGGCGGTATTCGCCTGCGAATCACCCGGTGGCGACTACACCGTGAGTCAAGGCGGCGACTGCGACGACCAGGACGAGTTCACGCAAGAGTGCAGCGGTTGTTCTTGCGACTCGAGCCCAGAGCCGGTCGGTGGCGCTTGGTTGGCGCTGGCAGGGCTTTCGGTCCTGTTCCGCCGCCGTAGCAACGCGTCAGCGCGCTAGTCCATGTGGTGGGCGTGGGCGTGTGGCCCTGCCGTGGAGGAGGCCCAGGACGTCGCCAACGCGGCGGCGTTGGTGGAAACGCTCTCGGCTCCGGGGCCGTTTTCAGTGGGCTACACGGTGGAAAGCGTCACGTGGGAGCCCTCTGACGTCCTCGGTGAGCGCACACTCCGCCTGGCCATTTGGTATCCGTCCGAAGAAACCGACGGGGAAACCGCCCGGTACTTCTACGATACGATTGAAGATCCAGGCGTATGGCGGGACGCGTCGCCTGCTGCTGGGCCCTTTCCGTGGGTCGTCTTTAGCCACGGCCATCAGGGGTTCGCTGAAGCGAGTTCGTTCTTGATGGCGCATTTGGCGTCCCATGGTTTTGTCGTCGCGGCGCCTGATCACACTGGCAACACGGCGCTCGACGGTTCAGCGAGGACCACCGAGCTTTATTGGGAGAGGCCGTTGGACCTCTCCACCGTCATCGATCACCTCAGTGCGTTGCCGGCCGACCACCTGCTGTCTGGCGAGGTTGGCGGTCTCGTGGCGGCCCTTGGGCACAGTTTCGGCGGCTACACGGTGTTCGCCCTCGGGGGCGCGCCGTACACGCCTGCGGCGCTGGATTCTTGTCTGGCTGGCGGCGGGGGCGACATTTGTTCGACCTACGATGCCGAGGACGACGTGATCTTTCGCTCCGGACTTGGCGACGGCCGGGTGCCCGCCGTCCTGGCGATGGCGCCTGGTGACTACCCGCTCGTGGGCGCAGGCGTCAGTGAAATTGGCGGCCCCGTGGTACTGATGACGGGCGGCTACGACGTCGGCGTTGTGGGTGCCGATTGGTGGGCGGGATTGGCTCGGACCGACAACCGTTGGGTCGACATCGTGCGGGGCGGCCACCATGTGTTCGATGACTTTAGTGTCGTGCTCGACCCGGCGGAACCTGCACCCATCCCGGCCGCCGATGGATTTGGGATTGTAAACGCCTATGTGCTATCTTGGTTGAAGGCGTTGCTCGGAGACGATTCCGTCAGTGGTGTGGTCGATGGGACTGACCCGATCGACCCGCATGAGGTGGTGGTCACCCTTCCTTGATCGTCACGTCGGGGGCCTTCAGAGTACAATGCAAGGGGAGGATCCGTGTGGCTGTGGTTCGCCTGTAGTTGTTCGGAGGATTCGGGAGGTCCCACCGGGACCGACCCCACGTGGGACACAGCGCACGCGACACTACCCACCACCGCACTTCACCCTGCAGTGTCCGCGACCGCTCTGTCTTGCGACGAGCCTTCCACGCACGAGACTGCGCCGTCTGTGAATACCGAAATCGGTGAAGGCTGGACCTTTGAGCCGGACTGGCGAAACGCGAATTGGGATTTGCGCTGGGGCGCCCGGGGTGTTGTGGTCGCCGATTTTGATGGTGACGGCCACGTGGACGTACTCGTGCCACAATTCTCCGAACCTGCTCGGTACTTGGTCGGCGACGGAACCGGCGCGCTGGTGGAGGTCACGGGGAAGTTGCCGGCGATGACCGCGATGACCGGGCTGGTCGGTGGCAGCGCTGCCGACATCGATGGCGATGGTGACCTGGACGTCATGATGTACGGTCAGTTGTCGCCGCCGGTGGTGTTGGTCAACGACGGCAACGGGAGTTTCGAGGGCACGTCGCATCTCGAGTGGGACGGCGATTTCCCCGGGTGTGGTGGGAGCGCGGCCTGGGCCGACTTCGACATCGATGGGGACCTCGACCTGTTCTACGGGAGGTTGGGCGGCGCCCGAGAAGACGACGTTTTGGTGTGCGGCAGCCGCTTGTTGGTCAACGACGGTACCGGTGAGTTTACCGATGAGTCCGATACGCATCTCGACCCTCTCGCGCAGGAGGTTCACGCGCTCGCTGCGGGCTGGGTGCAGTTCGACGACGACATTTGGCCGGAGTTGTACATCGTCGCAGATGCGATTTTCGAGTCGTCTTCCGTGCCGATCGAGGGGCATACCGACAAACTCGTAGACAATTCGGCCGAGGGCATGTTCCTTGATCCCGCCAATCAACAGGGCCTGGACATCAAACTTGCAGGCATGGGACTCGCTGCGGGTGACCTCAACGAAGACGGCAGGACCGATGTGGCGGTCGCCGGCTGGGGCGAGGTCAAGGTGTTGCGGAGCACGGCGTCGGTGTGGGTGGACCAATCCGGTGCTTGGGGAATCATTCCTCGCACGGATGTGCACCAGTTGGTGGCCTGGGGCGGCGAGTTTGTAGACATGGACGCGAACGGCGAATTGGACCTGGCCATGGGATTTGGGGCGGCGGAGGGGGACGAAAAACAACAGCCGGACGCGCTCTGGCTGCAGAAAGCGGGTGTGTGGAAGGATGAAGCCCCCGCTTGGGCGTTTGACGACATGACTGCGACACGCGGATTTGTGGTCGCGGACCTCAACGAAGACGGCTGGCCCGACATCGTGAAACGGGAGTTGGGGGGCGTCATTACGACCCACGTGTCGAATTGCGGCGCCAATGGCGTGCTTTCTGTCCTTCTGGATGATGCGACTTCGAACAATCGGTTTGCCGTCGGAGCGCTGATCAAAATGACGGTAGGCGACACGTTGCGGTCGAGGCGGGTGACGGCTGGAAGCACGTCGATGGCGTCAGGCGGACCGCCAGACGTATTCTTTGGCTTTGGTGACAGCGACTGGGTGGATGACGTGACAGTCGTATGGCCGGACGGCGAAGTCGTGTCCTATGGCGGCTTGGGAACACGGCAGCGCATCGTTATTCGGCGCGACTGAAACCGACTTCGGGTTGCCGGCATAAACCAGCGTGAGGGGGACGGATGTCACGCTTGTGGATTGTGGCCTCGGCGATCTGGCTGGCTGCCTGTGGCAATCGCTCGAACGCTGCGCAGCTGGAAGAACCGCCACGCACCGATGGGGTCAAACTGCCCGATGAAGGTTGGCGAGCGGTGCTCACACCCGACGAATTCCACGTGTTGCGCGAAGCGGGCACCGAACGCGCGTTTACCGGCGACCTATGGGACCACCATGCGGAGGGTGTGTACGTCTGCGCCGGCTGCGGCCTGCCGTTGTTCGACAGCGCGGCGAAATTCGACTCCGGGACCGGCTGGCCGAGTTTCTTCCAGCCCGTTGCGTCACAACGGGTGGGCGCCAAGAGTGACTTTGCTTATGGGATGAAACGAACGGAATCTGTGTGTGCTCGGTGCGGCGGCCATCTAGGACATGTGTTTGACGACGGGCCCCAACCTACGGGATTGCGGTATTGTATGAACAGCGTTTCGCTGGACTTCGTTCCTCGAAATGAATTGGCCGCTTGGGCGGACACCCCATTGCGCTTGGGTGGTGTGGACACGATAGAGGTGAAAAAATGATGACATGGATTTTTGCGGCTGCGTGTGCGGCCGACCCGGCCACGCTTCCCGTGGCAGCCTCGCCTGTTCGGAAGGACCAAGCAGAAGCGGTATTTGGAATGGGTTGTTTTTGGTGTGGGGAATCCGATTTTGAGAAACTTCCCGGTGTCGTCGACGCGGTCAGCGCCTACACGGGTGGCCATGTGGAACGACCCGCCTACCATGACGTGGGGCGCGGTTCCACGGGTCACGCGGAGGTCGTTCGCGTGATCTACGACCCGAAGGTGGTGGATTACGACCACATCCTCGAATGGTTTTGGACCCATATTGACGCAGTCGACGGCGGGGGCCAGTTCTGCGATCGAGGGTCCCAATATCGTCCTGCGATATTCCCGATCGGCGAGAGCCAAAAAGCGGCGGCGACGGCGTCGAAACTCGCTATCGAGACACGCCTGGGCCAAAAGTCACCGGTCACGATTGAAGCTTCCGGGACGGTGTGGATTGCGGAACCCTACCATCAGGACTTCTACAAGACAAATCCCGCCCATTATCAGCGCTATCGCCTAGGCTGCGGCAGGGATGCGCGGCTTACCGCGTTGTGGGGGTCGTCCGCTCATTGAGGATCAAACGTCGAGATCGACCACGTTCTTGGCCCTGCCGGTAATAAAACGGTACCGGGTTTGTGGGTCCTTTCCCATCAGCTCTGAAATAACCTCGTCGGTGCGCAACGGGTCGTCAATACGAACCTGTTGAAGCCGCCGTCGCAAGGGGTCGAGGGTGGTCTCGAACAGCGTCCGCGGGGGCATTTCGCCCAAGCCCTTGAATCGGGTGATTTCGGGCTTGAGGCGTGCCGGAATGGAGGCGAGGATCCGGTCCCGGTCCTTTTCGTCGAGCGCCCAATGGTCCTCACCCCCAGCGCTGATCCGAAACAGCGGCGGAAGCGCGAGGTACAGGTGTCCTTGATCGATAAGCGGGCGTAAGAACCGGAAGAAAAAGGTGAGGAGCAAGGTAGCGATGTGGTGGCCGTCGGAATCGGCGTCCATCAGGAGCACGACCCGTTGGTAACGAAGTCGGTCGCCGCGATAATCAGCGCCCATGCCGCAGCCCAAGGCCACGACGATATTGGACAACTCCTCGTTCGACAGCAGCTTCTTGGCGTTTGCCTGCTCCGCATTAAGTACTTTCCCCCGGAGGGGCAGAACCGCCTGGGTACGTCGGTCGCGGGCCTGTTTGGCAGAACCGCCTGCACTGTCGCCTTCCACAAGGAACAATTCGCGTTCGCTGGGGTCGCTGGTTTGGCAGTCGGCGAGTTTGCCGGGCAGCGAAAGCCTGGAGGACGTGGCGGAGCGGGCTCGCACCTCGTTGGCAGCCGCCCTGGACGCCATTCGGGCGCGTGCCGCCGCCACCGCGCGTGCCACCACGGCCTCACCCAAGGAGCGATTGGCGTGTAACCATTGCTCTAAGGCTGGGCGGACCAGGGCTTCCACCGAGCCGCGGACGTCGGGGTTATTAAGTCGGCCCTTCGTCTGCCCTTGAAACTGGGGGTCCCGCATGCGTAAGGACAGCACGACGAACAGGCCTTCGCGCATATCCTCCGCGGTCAGGACGACCCCGCGCGGCGAAAGATCGTGTGTGTCTACGAAACTGCGCAGCGCTTTCGCGAGTGCGTCTCGGAAGCCCTGCTCGTGTGTGCCCCCGTCGACCGTATGGATTCCGTTGACGTAGCTCCATACGCGTTCCGTGGTCGCCTCCGTCCACGCAATCGCCAACTCGAGTTTCACGCCGCCTTCGCGGTCGAGAAAAAAGCGACCCTCTACGCTACGGGCGACACCATCGCGCGCCACCAACGTTTCTACATAATCCTGCACGCCACCGTCGAATTTGAATTCGTGGGATTTTCCGGCCGTCTGATCGCGAAACACAATTCGGAGGCCGCGGTGCAGGTAGGCACGAGTTTCGAGCGCATTCAAAATGCGATTGGCGTCGAACTGGACGTCTTCGAAAATCGATGAATCGGGTGTGAACGTGATGGTCGTGCCCGTGCCGCGTGCGGGACCCACCGCGGCCACCGGCGCCAGGGCGTGGCCTTTTCGGTAGGCCTGAAACCATTCCTGTCCGTCGCGTCGTACCCGGGCCTCGAGTTTTGAGGACAAAGCGTTCACCGCACTCGAGCCGACGCCGTGCAGCCCGCCAGACGCCTCGTACGAAGATCCTCCGAACTTCCCGCCGGCGTGGAGCGTCGTGAGCACGACTTCGAGCGCACTTTTTCCCATTTGTGGGTGGATATCTACCGGAATTCCACGGCCGTTGTCCTCCACCGTGATGCAGTCGCCGGTCTTGTGGAGTGTCACGATGATCGCCGTCGCGTGCCCGTTCATGGCTTCATCGACGGCGTTGTCGACGATTTCCCAGCACAGGTGGTGCAGGCCCGACGCGCCGGTGCCACCGATATACATGCCGGGTCGTTTCCGGACGGCCTCGATGCCATCTAGAACCGCGATGTCGCGCGCGTTGTAGCTTGCGGGGCGGGTGGCCTTCATTTCGCGTCCGCGGCTGGGTCTGTGGGCCCGAGCCAAACGTCCGGGCTTCGTTTCCATTCGTCGATCGAGCCGACCTGCAGGACAACACACCCTCGGCTTCCCCGCGTAGAGAGTCCGAAGGCGCGCTCGCTGACGTGGACCTCGCGTTTGCGATTGGTCACCACATCGACGCCGCCGTTGGCGTCGGGAGACAGCGCAAAGGCCATGACCTGGTCTCCATCCCGCAACTTGATCCCGGTCACCCCTTTGCCGGCTGCCTTGAGGATGGACACGTCGTCGGCGAGAAATACCATCGCGCGCCCGCCCCGGGTGGCGATAGAAACGCGATCGCCGGGTCGGCACACGAGTACGCTGAACACGGCATCACCTTCATCGAGTCGCATCACTTTTCTGCCATTGCGGGTCGACGGTTCTTCGTGAAGTGACAGCGGGAAACGGAGGACGCGGCCTTGTTGGGTGAGTGCCATTCCGAAGGGACCCGCTGGGTCGTCCCCTACGGCTGGCGTGCTTCCCGGCAGGTGCCTGGCGTCGAAGGACACCACACCCACGACGCGTTCGCCGTCGGCGAAAGCGAAACGCCGCTGAACTGGCTCGCCGTGCCCTGACGTCGCCGGAATGTCGTCCACGCGGAGCACGAATGCACCGCCTTGGCTGCCGAAAAAGGCGACCGCCGTTCGCGTTCGTGCGCGAACGAGCCAACTGATTTCGTCGCCGTCGCGAACTCGGATACGCGCAAGGTCGGTAAAACTGGATTGGCGCTTGATCCACCCGTCGCGGGTCACGACGAGCACGGCATCCTCGTCGAGAATATAGGCGTCTTCCTGAAACGCCATTCGAGTCTCGGGAATACCGACGATTGTTCGCCGGGGCTGCTGGTAGGCATCCACGACTTGGGTCAGCTCGGTACGCACGAGGGACCAAAGGTCTGCGTCGGAGGCGAGGATCGCAACGAGTCTCGCGGCCTCTGCCGCTTTGTCGCGGAGTTCCTCCAGAATCAGGGACAACTCCATGCGTGCGAGGCGATACAGCTTCAGCTCGAGCACGGCGTCGGCCTGCAGGTCGGAGAGGTCGAAACGTACGACGAGGCGCTCGTGGGCGTCGCGGCGGCCCTCCGAGGCGCGAATGAGGGCGATGGCCTCGTCCAACGCGTCAAATACGCGCGCAAAACCTTCGAGCACATGGATGCGCTCGTTGAGTTCTGCCAGGTCATAGGTGAGGCGCCGGCGCACGGTTTCGAAGCGGAAATCCAGCCAATGACGAATTGTGGCCACGAGATCGAGCCGCATGGGCGTCGCGACGTCGCTGCGTCCGGCCGTGGGCACCAAGGCCGTGAGATTGACAGGAAAGGTTGTTTGCAGGCCCGTTCGCTTGAACAGCCAAACCATGACCTCTTCCGGCGTGGCCCCCGGTCGCAGTTCGAGAACCACGCGCACGTCGTCGGTGGATTCGTCGCGTACGTCCACGACTTGCGGCAGGCGTTTCTCGCGCACATGATCGGCGAGTTCTTCCACAAGTTTTTGTTTGTTGGCGCCATACGGGACGCTGTCGAGTACGACCTGCGATTTCCGACCGTCGCGTTCTACCGACCACGTCGCCTGGACTTTCAGGGAGCCCTGGCCCGTGCGGTACACCTGGCTCAACTCTTCGCGCGTGGCGACGATTCGGCCGCCGGTAGGGAAATCTGGGCCGGCGACGTGGACCAGTAAATCGTCGACGGTGGCGTCAGGCGCGTCGATCAGGTGAATTGCCGCGGCCACGATCTCCCGAAGGTTGTGGGGCGGAATACGCGTCGCCATACCCACGGCGATTCCTTCGCAACCGTTGACAAGCAGGTTGGGAAACTGAGCGGGAAGAACGATGGGTTCGAATCGTTGCCCGTCGTAGGTCGGGCGAACGTCCACAACGCGTTTTCGGAGCTCGCCAAGCAACTCACCGGCGATCGGTGACAATCGACACTCTGTGTACCGCATTGCGGCCGCAGGGTCGCCGTCGAGGGAGCCGAAGTTTCCCTGACCGTCGACCAACGGGTGCAACAGGGAAAACGATTGTGCCATCCGGACGAGGGCGTCGTAAATCGACGTGTCTCCGTGCGGATGGTATTTGCCCATGACCTCGCCGACTACGGCGGCACATTTGCGGTAGCGCCCCGCATTGTGCAAGGACAACTCGTGCGCCATCGTGTACAAGATCCGGCGCTGCACGGGCTTCAGGCCGTCTCGAACGTCGGGCAGAGCGCGCGACGTGATGACTGACAATGCGTAATGGAGGTACCGCTCAGACGCCGCCTCGTGCAGCGTCACGGGCTCGACATGCATCAGGCGGTCTCCTTTATCTCAAGAACCCGAATTCCGAGAATGTGATAAATCGTATAAAAGGGGAGCGCGATGG
>CAMASI010000018.1 GCA_945861065.1 Klebsiella pneumoniae
CGTTGAGCGGTTGCCTCGGGGGCGCTCGCACATCGGTGATCAGCTGTCACGCGCCTCCTTGTCGATCGTACTCAATATCGCAGAAGGCGCGGGGAAGTACTCGCCCGGCGACAAGAGGCGGTACTACCTGTCGGCATCGGGCTCCGCCCCTGAGTGCGCGGCGATCCTCGATGTGTGCCGGCGCCTCAACCTGTCGAGGACGCAACGCATCGGTCCGGTAAGGAGCAGCTCGATCGCGTCGTGGCGATGCTCGTAGCCTTGGCGAAGAAGCTCCAGAATGATCGCTGACGCTTCCAGGGGCGACGCCGGGAGCGGGGTCGGGAGCGGGACCGGGAACGGGACCGGGAGCGGGTCGGGTCGGGTCGGGTCGGGTCGGGTCCGGCTTGTGGGGATCGCGCCCCCTCGGAGGTCGCCGCCCGGGCCACCTGACGAGGCGCGGGACCGGGCGGGGCGCCGCTCCCCGCGCGGATCTACAGTCGGCCGTCGATGTGGTCACGTCAACCACTCAACCTTACAAATGCCCACCCGTGGGCTCGCGTACGACGGTGCTGAAGCCGAACACGGTGTTGTCGGGCGCCTCTACGCGCCAGGTGCGGCTTCCGGCGGCGTCGATTCGGTCGATCGTGCCGGGTACGGACCAGGTGACCAGCGTGTCGCCATCGGAGAAACGAAACACGTCTCCGAGGATGAAGCTGTACAGGGGCGGGTCGGCGACGATTTCGCGCACGACGTTTGCGGTCAACGCAGTCTCGTCGAAGTCGTATTCGAGCACCCTGGAGGTGTTTCCGGGCGCGCCGTCGTTGTCGAACACGAGTAGGCGGTCGCCTACCCGCTCGAATTGGTGTTGGTGGAGGAAGGTCCCCCCGTTCACTTCGACGTTTCCACCGGAACCGCCGACGGCGAACGGACAGTCTCCCGTGCTCCGCGAAACCGCGACAAGGGTGCCGAGGTTGCGGAGTCCGACGAGGAACTGGTCTTCGGAGTGGTCGTAGTCCAGTGCGTTGGCGTGGGTCCAGCCGTGCTCCGGGTCGTCGCCCGGGTTCGTCACCGGGTCGAAGCAGTCAAAGGTGGACCACAGGTCCGAGAGGGTACCGTCAAGGGCGACGGAAACGAGCTTGTTGCCAGACACGCCGTCGCGGGTGTCGTCCGCCAGTGCGACCAGGGTGCCATCGTCGAGCTCGACAAAGTCATGGGTGAGCAGTGGGACGGGGGTGAACGTGGCGTCGCCGTCCCAACTGACGCGCACAAAGCCGCTGGAGGACACCGCGAGCCCAGCTTCGATTGCGGAGCTGTAGATGATGCCGCTTCCGTCGTTAGCAATGCGGACGCGGAACACGCCGAGGCCCTGTGGGTCGTCGAAGTACCAGCTGAGGCGTCCCATGGGGTCGATCAGGGCCAAGGCTGCGGAGTCTCCGGTCACCATGGGCGTGGCGACGAAATGATCCTGTCCACTGCCCTGTACGGTGAGCACCGGAGCGCCATCGAGCACCCCGGTGCGGATTTCGGAGACGTCTGACGTCCCCCCTTCCGAGAAGATCTGCCAGGTCACGGCTGTGTCTTGGGGAAGGCCGGACAACGTTGCGGCGTGTTCGGTGCTCGCAACCGCTTCGAGCGGGGTGGTCCGAGTCAACAGGCCGTCGGTTTCGAAGGCGACCTGGCCGACTTCGGGCGAGGCCGTGGTCCAGGTGATGTGTACGACGGTGGGCATGGTTTCGGACAACAACGCGCTTACGTGCGTTGGCGGCGACGCGACAACGCCCGGGCCGCAGCCGATTAGCAGGGACAACAACGGCAACTCCCGCCACAGGGTACCCTGGCGCGTGGCGGTCGGCTGTCCGGGTGCAGCGTGGTCTGGTTTGTTGCGGGATGTACGGTCACGGCGTACCTCGACCTTTCCGCTACCGATTCTGCGGCTGTGCCCCTCGGAACCGAAAGAGCGACGATTCCCGACGGGTTGGAGGAAGTCAGCGGCCTCTGGTCCGAGGTGCTTGAGGAAGTCGGTAGTGTCGTGAAGGTCGGGTGGGTTCAGAATGTTCCGGCGGACGTGTGGGTGCAGTACGCGTTTGACGAGGGGGTGTGGTTGTCGTCGCCCGCGCGCACCCTGGCTGCCGGTTCCCATGAAGAGTTGTTGCTCGGCATCCCGTACGGCGAGGCCGTGACGTGGCAGTTGTCCATCGACGGCAAGCTGACCACGCCCCGAATGGAGGTCGCCGACGATCCGCCTGGAAAGATGCCGGTTCCGGAGTTGGGCACCTCTGATCCGTCGCGGTTCGAGCCGTCGATGCAATTCGTGTACACCGCGGTGAACGAAGCGGGCGCCAACTTTGGCGGCCGCTGGTGGGTGATGTTTGTCGATCGACAGGGCCGGGTGGTGTGGGCCCGCCGGACCGACGTCGAACGCGTGGCGCTGCACCCGCGGCCGAGTTGGGACGGCCGAACGTTGTTGATGGAACAAAATTCCTATTGGGGCGCCCTGGATGGCGGTGTGAGCAGCCAGATTCAACGGCTGACCATCGACGGGACCGTGTTGCAAACGTGGGACACGCCCGGCTTGCACCATCCGTACATGGAGAAACCCAACGGCGCGCTGGTGTACGCGCATATGTACGGACCCTACGCGGACGATACGCTCGACGTGATTGCGCCGGATGGCACGCGGACGGAACTGTTCAGTTGTGACGCGTTTCTGAGTTCGATCGATCAGCCTGGGTACTGCGGTTCGAACACGGTCAGCTACGACGAAGCCTCGAACAGGTTCTTGTTCTCGTTGTATTCGACCGACGCCGTGGTGGAGGTGGACGCGGACACGGGGCAAGCCACGCGGTGGTTCGGGCAACTCAACGGGGCCTACGTTTTCGAGCCCGAAGAATCGACGTTTTGGTGGCAACATGGCGGCTATTGGACGGCAGAAGGCACGCTTTTGCTGTCGACCCGCGTGTCCGAGGCGGGGCACGAAACCGTGGTGCGGGAGTACGTCGCGGACGACACGACCGGGACGCTGGCCGAGGTGTGGAATTTCGGCGTCGGGCTAGGCGTGTACGGCGCCGAGATGGGCGAAGCGCACCGACTGGCGGGTGGCAATACGCTGCACAACTATGGCACGAACGCCCGGTTGCGGGAGGCCACGCCGGAAGGGGAGGTCGTGTGGGAGTTGTTCTGGCCGAATGATCAGGACATCGGTCGGTCCACCCCCATCTCGGATCTGTACGCTTTTGCGCCGGTTCGTTTGTGAATGAGGGCTCTGTCCGCTCACCCGACACGTTCATTTTTCGGCGGGCATGTCGGGGACCTTGAAGGCGCCGAGGCAGTTGTCGAGCGCTTCGTTCCACATCTCTGTCGTCTTCCGCTTGAGCAACAGTTGTTTGACGTTGAGCACGGCGCCTACCTCGCACTGAAGGTCTTTTCGCTGCTTGGGGTTCACGTCGGGCCAGCCAATTGCGCCAAGTTTGCAGGTCCAGGTGGACTTGTCGCAGCTCACGCCCAGAAACAGGAACTCGTAGTCTCCAGCGCACCAACGGGTCGCGCACAGCGCTTGCGTGAAGTCCACCAGCTTTTTCCGTTGGGGCTCCGTCAAATACTCCTTGTCTGTCGTCGGCTCGGCGACGGGCGCCGTCGTACACGCCAGCCACCACAGGCCCATCGCCAGCATCATGGTCCCCTCGGCCGCGGCGTTAACCGGGCTTCATGCGCGTGGGACTCTTGGAGGCGGCTCGTCGGCTGAGGGCGGGTGAGCCTGTCGCGTTTCCTACGGAAACCGTGTACGGACTCGGTGCGCGGCCGTCCGATCTCGCCGCCGTGGCGCGTGTCTTCGCACAAAAACAGCGGCCGCAGTTTGATCCGCTGATCGTGCATGCGGCGGACGCGGAAACGGCCTTTGGACTCAGTTTCCCTTCAGACACGGCGGAACGGCTCGCCTCCGCCTTTTGGCCGGGCCCACTCACGCTGGTTCTGTCACGGCGCACGTCGGTGCCCGATCTCGTGACCGCGGGACTGCCTACGGTGGGCGTCCGGGTTCCAGACCATTGGATGGCGCTCGCCCTCTTGCGCGACGTGGGGCCGCTCGCGGCGCCAAGTGCCAACCCTTTCGGCCGCATCAGTCCGACGTCCGCTGCGCACGTAGAAGAAGGCCTGGGCGCTGATGTGCCGGTCGTGGATGGGGGTCCCTGCCGCGTCGGTGTGGAATCCACGGTCCTGTGGGTGCAGGGCGCCGAAGTCGTGTTGTTGCGGCCGGGCGGCATCCCGGTCGAGCAGGTGTCTTCCCTGCTCGGTCGCGAGGTCGATCGCGCCGTAGGGAACGAGATCCGATCTCCTGGGCAGCTGACCTCCCACTACGCGCCGCGAACGCCCGTACACCTGGGCGACGCATGCCCGCCTGGCCCTCGGTGGGGATGGATCGGAATTGGGCAGCCGACCTCCCTCGGATGGGCGGCGGTGGAATCGTTGGGCGACGCCGACGTCGTCGCTGCGACCCGGTTGTTCTCCGCCTTGCGTCGGCTCGACGCAGCTGGCCTCGATGGAATCGTCGCCGTGGAACCGCCGGAAACGGGCCTGTACGCCGCCGTCGCGGATCGACTTCGCCGTGCAGCCGGGCGCCCATGCTGACCGGCTTGTGGTGGTTCGGCTGCCCGGAGCTGCCCGACATGGTGGCTATGCCTTTGCCTCAAGGCGTCATCGAAGGGTCGTGCGCGGTTCGCGTGAAGAATGGGAGCCGCGTCTTCTGTGAAGCGACCACCGGCCAGTCTGTCGCGGTCGACTTTGTCGTGGAAGATCTCGTAGACGGCCGGGTTGTGACGGTTTCTTCTCCGGCAGGCACGGTGCACGAAGGTTTGGCGGTTGGACTTGTCGCCGAACGGACCTTTCAATGGCGTGTGGTGCCTGTAGACGGCAGCGTGGGGGCTTCGGGAGAGGTGACGACGCGCGCGTTGCCCGACGACCTCGCGTGGATCCCGGTGATTACCGGCTCCCCGTCGGGGTTCGACGCCCTGTTGATTCCCTGGTCGTGCAACTTTTTCGGCCGCCTGGTGATGGTAGATCCGATGGGACGCCCAGTTTGGTACGACAACGTGAGTCGTTTGACGGCCGACTTAGTCGCTTCCGTCCAGGGAATACAGTGGACGCCAGAGCGAACTGTGCTCGTGGTGGTGGACCGCGCCCGGGTGCTTGAGATGTCGTTGGCGGGAGACGTGCTGATGGATCTCGAGATGGGCGTGCAATTCGACGAAGCCGTTCACCACGACGCCGCGCGGTGGGGAGACGAGACGTTGCTGTTGCTGGCGGAAGAGGCCATCGACGGCGGTGGCGTCTCCTTCGTCAATGACGGCGTGCGCCGTTTCGACGCTCAGGGCGTAGCGCAGGGTGATTGGTGGATGAACGACTTCATCGACCCGACCGGGTTCGTTCCGTCGCCGTTGTCCTATTGGACGCTGCAATTTCCGCTGTCCAATGACGTTTTTCACACCAACGCAATCTCGGTGGACCCACAGGGCGACTGGTTGTTGTCCCTGAGAAATATGAGCGCGGTGCTGCATGTGGGCGGGCCCCACGCAGAGGATGCTGGTGTCGTGCGCTGGGTGCTTGCTGGGGACGACAGTGCGCCGCTCGTGGAATCGTTGGCCTGGACGTCTTCGGCCGGTGTGACCCCCCTGGATTTGTATGGACAACACGCGCCGTCGTTTACGAAAGCCGGCACGGTCATCTTGTTGGACAACCGTGCGGCGGGACCGTCACGTGTGCTGGAGATCGCCATAGATGCCGAGGCCGGAATCGCCGACGTGATCCGCTCGTGGGATCTCGGGCTCGAATGTAGCTTCCAGGGGGGTGTAGCCGAGTTGGAAAATGGTGACTTGGTCGCCACCTGTGCGAAGTACGCGACGCTTATCGGCCTTGCCCGGGCCGGCGGCGAAGCGTGGCGGATGGGTTTTGAGTGCCCGCTTCAGATTGGGTTTTTGACCGCGGTTCGGGGTCTTCCCATTCAGGGGCTTTGGGAGTCTACAGCCGAGGCGCTGGCTGAATGAGGACCTTCCCGCGCGCTCGGAAGGCTGCGTCGAGTGCGTCTGTGGGCATCCCTTCGGCTTTCGCGACGCCGGTCCAGCGCGCTGCCTGATCCCATCGCCTTGCATGAACCAAGGCGGTTGCGAGTCCGAGTGCGGTGCGGCCCCGGGCGGGTCCCGGCCCTTGGGGCCTGAGTAGGGCAGACAGCTGACCGCGGTCACCGATGGCGAGCCCGATCTCTTGTTGCCAAGCACTGGCGGTCGGATCATGAACCGCCGTCAACAAGTCACGCCATGCGACGTGATCGAGCCATGCGCCGTCGTCGGTAATGATTCGTCCGCCTTCCGAGAGTTCGCCGACGTCTGCTGGGCCGAAGGCGTAGCGGGTAAGCACTTCCCAAGGGTCGCGGGCGCCCGCAATTTGCAGCATGGCGCGCACGTCGGGGTCGTCGGCCAGCGCCAACATCCGAGACTCGTCGACCCGCCACGGAGCGAGGCCACCGATAAGAAGTGCGTCGTTGCCCGACGTTCGGAACGCGTGAAGGTCGGGAAAGACGGACGCGAACGTGGCCCAGATCGACCGCACCGTGTCCGGGTGCAACTCGTAGATCTGTACCCACTGTGCGAACAAGCCGCCGGGCGCGAGACGTGTTTTGGCGACTGCATAGAAGTCCTGCGTGAACAGGTCTGCTACGCCCGCAACCCACGGATTCGGGGGCTCGCTGACGATGATGTCCCACGTCTCATTGGAGGAGAGCAGCAGGTTTCGCCCGTCGCCTACCCAGCGCTTGACCCTCGGATCGGCCTCCGGGCGGCCGTTGTAGCCGCCGAACCAAGCGTCAGCGGCGTCGTAAACGGTGCTCTCAAGTTCGACGACGTCGATGTGGGCGACTTGGTCGCTGGCTGCGAGCGCGCCCACGGTCATCCCGGAGCCGTAGCCGATGACGAGCACGCGTTGTTTCGTTCCACCGTGGACGAACAACGGGGTGAGCCCGAGCAGGACTTGGGTGTCGGCGTCCAGCAAGCTGGTCGCGTCGGGCTTGCCGTTCGTGTACAGCGTGAGGTTCTTGCTGTTGCCTCGCACGTGTTGGGCCACGGTGACGGTGCTGGAGATGCCGTCGCGGTGAAACAGCACCTCGCCTTCGAGCACACGATCGCGGCGTTGCGGCAAGGCGAGACGGTACAGGCCGAATGCCAGTTGACGTGTGTCCCAGGGCGGGGCCGCGACGGAGGCGATCATGGACGCCAGGGCTGCGGCGAACGCGAGGTTCCGCCTGGACGACGCGGCGGCTGTGGCTGCGATGACGACGGCGCTGACCCCGAGTCCGGCACCGAGGCCCCGGAGGCTGCCCTCGACGCCGAAGCGTGGCAGCCACACGAAGCCAGCGACCAACGAGCCAAAGATGTTCCCAAGCGTATTCGCGACCACGATGCGGCCTACGCCGCGGGCCACGTTCGGGTCATCCGAGAGGCGTAGCGCCGCGGCCCAACTGGCACCGAGACAGGCCGTTGCCGGAAGGAGTAGGCCGATGACTCCGAAGCGTACGAGGTCGGCGGGGAGGCTGTCGTAGGACGCACCGAGGGTTTGCATGGCCAGGAACGCGACTGCAGGGAGGTGGTGCATCCAGGCCACCAAGAGCGCAATTCCGAGGCCTGAGCCAGCGACAAGCAAAGCGAGAGCGGCGCGCGGTGACCCTTCTGCGCCCGCGATGGATCGCCCCAACGTGGCAGCGCCCGCCGAGAGTCCGAACAAGAAGACGAGCAGAACGCCGGTGAACGAGGCCGTGCCCGATCCGAGAACCAGCCCGTAGGCGCGGGACGCGAGCACCTCCAACGCCATGCTGGAGAAGCCTGTTGCGAACACGGCGAGCAGTGCGGTCCACGCCCACACGGGTGCGGGACCCACGAAGGGTTGTTGCGGTTGGGCGGGTCGAGAGGCCCACCAGCCAGCCGCCGCTACAGAGACCGCGCCCGCGGCGGCCAACCACGAAAGGCCTTGGATTCCCAGTGCGGGCAACAGCCACAATCCCGCTGCACCGGCGCCGACCATCCCGCCAAAGGTGTTGACGGCGTACAGCCACGCGGCTTCTTTGGCGGCCTGCTTTCCATCGCCCAGCGCCCGGGCCAGCAGCGGAAGCGAAACGCCCATGGCCATAGCGGGCGGGACGAGCAGCAAGGCAGACGCCCCGAAACGGATGCCGCCCAGCAACAGCGGGCTGTCGTTCAACGCCCGCCATGCCAGGGCATTGTAGGGTGCGAGTGCGTGCAGAGCGGGCGGCAGAAGCACAGCACACAGCGCGACCGTCAGTTCAGCGCCAGCCCACCAAAGCAGCGGGCGGCGCGTTCGGCCGCCAAACCGGCTCGCCAGGCCGGCCCCGGCCGCAAGCCCGCCCATGAACGCAGCCAGGGTGGTCGCGATCGCGAGGTTGGTTGACCCAAACACCTGGGACAGGAGGCGGACCCACACCACCTCCAGTGCCAGCGCCACCGCGCCGGACGTCGCGAATGCGACCCAGAGGAAGGCCCGGGGCGGCGACTGCGTGTTGGAAGTGGCCATCGAATCAGGTGGGATCGAAGTCCGAAGCATCTCTGGGCTCCAACTTGAACGCCCCGAAGGTGTAGTTGAGCGGGCCAGTGATTGCCGAGAATTCCTGATCGATCGTCAAGGCGTCGGGCCACTCGTACAGCGTGTCGTTGATCAACAGCGTCAGGTCGCTGGCGACGGGGTCCGCGACTGTCCACTCCCAAAAGGTGTCGGCGCTGGGAAGAACGGAGACGACGACAGGTCCCACCTCGATGAGCACGCCCTCCCAGCCCTCCGGGTCTGCGATCAACGAGGAAAGGCTCACGGGAGTCGCGGCGAGGGGCGCCCCACTCGAGGTCTTGGCGACGTAGGGCGCTGAGGCGTCGTCGACCGTCAGTTCGGTCCGGCTTTCGTACTCGGTGTATTTTGCGGTGACGACCACACGATCCCCGAGGTCGAGCGCGCCCCACGCGACGTTCCAATCCCCGCCCAGGTACGCCCAGACACCGCTGTTCTCGCCGCCTGCGGAATCCTGAACGAAGAACCCGAAATCCCCGAGGCCGGTGACAACACCCGCGACGGTGACGTCGGTGTCCACAGGCACCGCTCCCGATTGTACGTCGTAGATCGTGTCGGTGACCGGTGGCACAGCGCCCGTTGCACCGCCGGATCCGCCTCCTCCTCCGGCACCCCCGGCGCCGCCCGTGCCGCCGCCGCCACCGGAGGGGTGACTCCCTGGGGAGGCACTGTCGGCGCCTGAGGACACGGTCCATTCCGCGGCCGACCAGGTGGTGGTGGGCGCATTCACGCCATCGTTTCGAGTCGCTACGGAATCGGTGTAGTCCCATGCGGTGCCCACACCGTCCACGCCGATCTCGCCGTACACGTCGACGTTGACCCCGCCGGCTGCGAGGGCCCAAGCGTCGTTGCCGTTGCCGTTCACTTCATCCGAAGTCCAGTCAGGTGGGAAACCAAACAGACCCTCAAAATCGGCGGCGCCGTCGAGATTGACGATGACGTAGGCCCCGCCGGCGGCCACTTCACCGGTTCCGAGCGGCACATCCACACCTTCGGTGCCGCCATTGGAGTACCGAACCAACGACCAACCGGTGAGGGAAACCGCGGACGAGCCGGGGTTGTACACCTCGATGAACTTGACTTGCGCCGAGGACTGGTGATCCACGACCTCGGAAAGGATGAGTTCCCCTTCCGCGACCCCGCCGGTGCCGCCTGATCCGCCGCTTCCACCGGCGCCTCCGGTACCGCCGTTGGCGCCTGCGCCGCCGGTCGCACCGGCGCCCGTGGGCCCCGGATCATCCGTTGTTGAGTCGTCGGGAGGACCCGATCGGCCACAAGCGATGGCGAAGACCGAAAGGAACAAACACTTCACGGGGACCTCCGAGGGCGCCTGTTGAGGGGGTGGCGCCTAGGCGCCGCCGTTCAACACGTCCACCAAGGCCGTGCAAGGCGCGGAGCGCCCGGCTGCGACAATCAGAGAGCGGCCGGCTTGTGGTAGTCCAGCTCGATCTTGACGCTAGGAGGCTTGTCCGCGGGCGGTTCCGTGACCGGTAGCAGCGGAATGATGATCGGCTTGAACCTGCGTGCAATGCAGCGAAGCAGGTCGAGATCCGCAAGTTTGCTCTTTTCGTCGAGCAGGGTGTCGAACACCTCTCCGGTCGTCTTCGAGATGGCGAGGTTGAGGGTCAGGATGCCCTCAATGGGCTCGGGCGCAGGCATCGGCGGCGCGGCCGGGTCCACCATTTCGACATCTGGCGGGAGCCGTAGGCGTTCTGCGCACCAGCCAACGGCGCCCACTTCGCGACGAAGCGCGAGCTCGGCTGCGGCAGCGTCTGCAATTGGGCCGTCGAAGGTGAGCGTCATCGTGACGTTCGCGGCTTCGGGCATCGGCCACAGGCCTTCCGCTTCCGTGCGAAGAACGGCGACGTCCTCGAGGATCAGCATGCACCACCGGGTCGACACGACGGCCTCATTCTCTGGCGTGAGATCCGTTTGGAATCGCAGGCAGGAGGTGATGAGGTCGCTGACCTTGCGCTCGTTGCCGAGCACATGCAGGCCGGTAGCCTGGGTGCCGGCGATGGCGCCGAGCACGAACTGGAAGGGGTCGGTGGCATCGTCGCCTTTGCCGAACCAAGTCGTCGGGCCCCAGAACAGGTCAAATGCGCCGGCCTGTTGGTACATCTCTGTTTTGAGGTCGCGTGTCGTGGACAACTCGATCGGAAGAAAGGTCACCTGTTGTGGAGACAGTTCTGGGGGAACGAACGAGCCCGCCTTCGCTTCGGAAGCGCGCATGAGAATGAGCACCTTCCCGTCAGGCGCCTTCTCGAACAGTGGCAGAAGTGCTTTGAGATCTTCGTTTTTACCGATTGCGGCGAGGGGGACGCGGCCTTGGAACACGTCCGTGACGACATCGAGGTTCGTGTCGTCTTCTTGCCACGTGTTTCCATCCCACCGGAACGTGCGGGCCCAGTGGTCCCGCTTGTACTGGAAGACGTCGCCGTAGCCGCCGTTGGCAACACGCACGAGTTTGGCTTCTTCGCCGACCGGCAACACTGCGGGGACCAGGTCAGTGGTCATGTCCTTGTAGGTTGCGGACGCGGGGAAGCTGATGCCTACGGCGTGAAGCGCGTTGAGGCGGTTGAGCTCCCCAACACGGAAGACGCCGATCGCGAGCAGCACGAGGCTCGCGAAGATGCCGTCGAGCATTGTGGATCGCTCGGCGACTTCGCCGACTTCGGACATGAAGCCGAAGACAGCGATGACCAGAGAAAGCGCGAATGCCAGGAGCCCGACATTGAGCGCCGGTCCGGCGAGTGAGCTCCATGCTTCGACAGCCGCGGGAAGGTTCGCGGCCTTGGACACGAGGCCATCGGGACGGAAGATCTCGGACTGCTTGCCGATGTCCACAGCCCGCGCAGCGTGGAACACCGCCAACACGAACAAGGCCGAAGCACTGAACCGTGCGGCGGCGACCCGCCACATGGACTCGTCCGCGGCACGACGCGAGGCCGCTGCGGTGACCCCTAGGCCGCCCAACAGGAAGAGTACCGTGAGGAGGACCGCCGACGCTCCCAAGCCGTTCGTCGCGCCGTACCAGCCGGTGACGATCGTGCCGAGGAGGGTAACGACGAGCGTTCCGATCGCGGAGCCCGGGGTGAGCTTAGGGTCCTTTCCCGTGGCCGCGAAGGCACCGAGAGCCGCGCCCCACACGCCGGCGACGAGGGCAATTGCTGCCGCCCACCGTGACGTGGAATCCACGGCTTGAGATTCAAAAACACCGGCCAATGCGACCGCGTGGATGTCGGTGGCCGCCGCAGCGCGCATCGCCTCGAAGGCAGCGCCTGCTTGTGCCCAGGTAGCGATCGCGCCGAGTGCGATGGTCACCAGAGGTACGAGCGCAAACGCTGACATCGGGACCCGACGCCCCGAGGCCGCCATGGCTCCGAGCCCGAGACTCAGCATGACGCCAAGTGCACTGAGCGCGAGGAGCACCGTCCCCCACATTCCGCCTGCTGTGAAGATTCCGGACATGGATCCCCCTCCTGGGGAGCGGGGCGGTCTAACCGCAGAACCTCGGCGCACGAGGTGGAGATCGTCGAAGGTCGGTCAACGGTGCATATGGCACGCCCAGGATCGCAGTTGTGGAACCTGAAACGCAGCGTTGTGGTCACGGACGACAGTATGGAGGAAACATGTGGTGGTTGGTTTCTGCCCAGGGTGCAACGGTGGAGGCGCCCGTGACGGGCGAGCAGATCTCCTTCGAGACGTCGGCCCAGGCCGAGGTGGAAGGCGCGATCGCCGCGCTGTCAGCGGGTCAGTACGACGAAGCTGCCCGGCGCCTCGGCGCGCTCGCGGAGGTTTCATCAGGTGTGGAGCTTCGTTACCTGGAAGGACTGGCCTGCCTGGAAGGCGCGTGGATTCGGTGTGCGGAGCAGGCAAGTCGGGTTGGGCTCGCGCGGGCGCCTTCCCATGTCGGCTTGACGTGGTTGCGGGGAAGGGTCCTGTTGGACCTGGGTCGCGGGGACGAGGCCTTGCCGCTGTTGGATCGTGCCGTCGCGGCCGCGGATCCGGTTCTGCGGGCCGCCGCGTACTTGGATCGTGGCACACTACGCCTCGATCGCGGAGAGGTTGTCGCAGCGAATGCGGACCTTAGTGCAGCGCGGGCGGGCGCGGTTGCTGCGGGAGCCACGGCGCTGATCGCCCGGGCGGATGCGCAACTGAGGCTTGCGGAGTCGCTGATGGGCAGGGGCAGCGCGGCCGACGCTGTGGGTCGTGTGGGTGACGCACTCGGGCGTGGCGATCTGTCCGCGGCACGATCGGCACTCCCAGCTGCGCCGCCATCAGACCCACGATCGGCAGTCGCGTTCAAGATCGCGACGGCCTTGGTGCGTCGGGCAGAGGGGAGAACGGCGGAGGCGGCGTCGATGTTGGCCTCAGCGGGCGCCACCGCCACGGAGCGGGGTTTGGTGCGGGAAGCGGCCATTGCTTTCGGGCAGCTTGCGGTGTTGCATTCCACCACGGGGGCGTGGCCGGTCGCGAGAGATCACGTCCAGGACGCGCTTCGACTGGTAGAGGGGACCAGCTTTCGTGTGCTCGAGTTAAGCCTTCGGTCCGTCGCGGCCCGGATCGCGGTCCGACTCGGGGACCTCGATGGCGCGGATCGCCACGCTGGCGTTGCGCAGAGTCTCGGAAAGGGTGTCGATGACGCCTCGGGTCGAGCCGCCGCTTCCGAAGCTGTCGGCTTTGCCGCGGCTGCGCGGGGGGAAGTCGCCCGCGCCACCGAAGCCTACGACCGTGCTGGACAGGGCTTTGTCAGTGCGGGTCTGTGGGCGGACGCCGCACGCGTGGCCGTGGAGCGGGTGGAACTCGTCGCGGCAAGTGCGCCTGCGGAGCTCGATCGCGTGAGGGCTGAGGCGCTCGCGCTGTTTGTGCGGGCAGGAGATCCCTTAGGGGCGGCCCACGTCGCCTTGGCGGAAGGCTTGGGTCTCGGACGGGCGCGGGATTTGGATGGCGCGCTGTCTGCCTTTGCCCGGGCTGGAAAGGTGGCGGCGGCGACGGGCGGGCCCGCGGCGGCACAGATCGAGCGTTTGGCGCAAGAGAACGCCGCTGTTGCCATGGTTGGGTTGACGGGCAGTGACCAGGCGCTGGAGGTGGCAAAGACCCACGGAATGGCTGATTTGGTGGCGCGTCATCAACGCTTCGTGCGCGCGAAGGCCGACTATGACCAAGCGTTTGCGATGTTTGAGGCCGGTTCCTGGGAGGCGGCCCGTCGTGGCTTTTCAGCCTCGATGACGACGCTGGACGAACTCGGCGAAAGCGCGATGGCCTTGCGTGCCCGGCGGGGCCGCGCGTGGTCTGAGTACAACCTGTCGGCCTCGCTCTCTCCGACCCAGGGGTTGACGGTGTGGCCGCGTTTGGTGGAGGAGGGTCTCTTCCTCAATGACCCCGAATTGCGGGTGCGTGCGATGGCGTCGGCAGCCATGGCACGCGGAGAACTGGGCAGCAGCGACGCCCCCCGCGCCCTTCGTTCTGCAGCGAATGAAGCCGAGCGGCTGGGCTTGCGCGATGTGGCCGGCAATTGCGCGGCGTCTCTGGCCGACGTCGAGCCGGAGTTGGAGGTGCGCGCGGCGGCCGCCCGCCGGGCGTATGCGTTGCGGGACGGGGATCAGACCGGCGTGTACGCCTTGTACAGCGTGGCGGTGGCGGCCTTCAACGCTGGCGAGGGTGAGCTGGCCAAGGAATTGGCTGAATTGGCGCTTCCTAACTCAGGAGAACTCAAGCCTGCCGTGATGGAGGTGCTCGCTTCTATTCCTCGTTGACGTAGCCGAGCTCTTCAAGCTCCTCCATGATCTTGTCGTCCTTGTTGGCCAAGCGGGTCTTCTCTTCCGCTTCCACGACGGCCTCGGAGGCCTCCATCTTGGGTTGGCCCTTTCGCCACGCAGCGAGGGTGTCCGCCATTTTTTCCGTCTGCTCCGAATTGGTAAGCGTGACGTTGTCGAGTTCTTTCGGGTCGGTCGCCAGATTGAACAACTCGTTCAGGTCGTTGCTCGCCTCAATGTACTTCCACGACTCCGAGAACACGGCCGTATAGGTCGCCGACCAGTCTCGGATCGTTGTATCCAGGCGACGATTCTCGGGGTGTCCGCAAGCGACGTCGAAGTCGGACACGACGGTGTAAGGGCTGGGAGAAACGAGGCTATGCGGTTCGATCGGCTGGTCGGGCCACGGTAGGCCGGCAGCGTCCACCACCGTCGCGAAAATCGACGTTCCGGAAACCGGGAAGTCCACCCGGCCCGGTTTGACGACCGCGGGGTATCGAATGGCGAGCGGCACATGAACGAGGGTTTCGTACAAAGAGAAGTTGTGCAACCACAGGCGGTGCTCGCCGAGCTGTTCTCCGTGGTCTGAGGTGACGATGACCAAGGTGTCGTCGAGCACGCCACGGCGCGCAAGGTCGTCCACGAGTTCGCCCGTCCATTTGTCCAGGTCGCGAACGGACGCATCGTAGACGTCAAACAGGGCTTCGCGTTCGTTGCGATTCCAGCCACGCCACCGACCGTACATGACGTTGGTCATGCGGCCCAGGGATTGGTTTGTCTTCAACGCCTTTTGGTATCGCTGCGCGTCCGGGGAAATCGCCCTTCGGGACTCTTCGGTTGGCAGCCGATAGGCGTGGGCTTCCATATAGTTGATGAAGCCGAAGAAAGGCTTGTTCTTGTCTGCCCGACCGTCCAGCCACTGGCCAAAGGCCTTGTTGGCGACCGGCCCGTGTTTGTGATGGGTGACGGACTTCCACCGGTTGGGATTGGGTGACGTCGAATAGTCGTCGGGACGCACGAGGGTCTTTGACCATTCCTCGACGGCCTCGGCCCAAGCACTCCCGCCAAACGGATGGTTGAGGGCCTGGAACCCCTGGTGGGTGTTCTTCGACGGGTGGATGTTCGGATTGCTCGACCAAGCGTAGGTGTCAAAGCCGTTCGTGCCGAGGTGTTCGGCCAGGGTGACGAATCGGTCGTCGAGCCACTGACGGCCCGCGTGGGCGCCATGGGAGCTTGACGGTAGACCCGTGAACAAGCTGACGTGGGAAGGCAACGTCCAGTACGAGGGACTGACGGCGTTGTTGAAGACCAGACCGTCCCGGAAGAACGATTCCATTCGCGGCGTCGTGGGCGCGTCGTGGCCGTACATCGACAGCCGATCGGCGCGGGTCGTGTCCCAAACGACGAGAAGCACATTGGGCACTTTCGCGACGGTCCGTTTCGGCGGGTGAGCGTCCGCCCAAGGGTTGGGCAAGGGCTGGGGGCCGGTCGGCGTGAGCGACCCGCATCCGCCGCTGCCTATCGCCCAACACAACGCGACCCCGAGCGTGATTCCCCGCATCCCAGCGCCCCCGCGGCCGCTATCTCCGGTTGTTGTCGCGTGCGGGCGCCACGAGGGCCTTTGGGCCGTGCCCAATCAGGTCTGTGCGCCCAGCGAGGGTGAGTGCTTCGCGTACGTCGTCCGCCCAAGTCGGATCCCAGTACAACAGAAGGGCCTTTTGCAGGCGCTTTTCTTTTAGACCCCGTGCAACCGGTACGGTTTCTCCGGTGAGCGGATCGACGCCAGTCCAGTACATTGCGCTCGCGATGGACATCGGGGTGGGAATGAAGTCCTGGACTTGGCGCGGGCGGTACCCGTTGTCCTTGAGCCACAGCGCGAGGTCCACCATATCGCCGAGGTCGCATCCAGGATGGCCGCTGATAAAGTACGGGATCTCGTACTGTTCTTTGCCGGCTTCTTTGGACGCACACCGAAACATCTCTTGGAACCGTTCGTACGAAGCGATTCCGGGCTTCTTCATCTTGTCCAGCACGCGCGGACTGCTGTGTTCGGGTGCAACCGACAGTTGACCGCCGACGTGGTGCGCAGCCAGCGCGGCAACGTATTCGGGCGACAATTCTGCGAGGTCATAGCGTACGCCGGAGGCGATGAAGACGTTCTTGACGCCGTCTTCTGCGCGCACCTGTTGCATCAGGTCGATGACGGGACCGTGATCGGTTTTCAGGTTGGGGCAAATTCCGGGGTGAATGCAAGACAGGCGGCGGCAGGCTGTTTCGATGGACTTGGAACTGCACCGCATGCCGTACATGTTCGCGGTGGGCCCGCCGATGTCGGTGATGGTCCCGCGGAAATCGTCCATCCTGCGAAGTGCCCGAACCTCCCGCAAGACGCTGGCGGCCGAACGGTTTTGGATGATGCGGCCTTCGTGTTCGGTGATGGAACAGAAGGTGCAGCCGCCAAAACACCCGCGGAGCGCCACGATCGAGTGTTTGACGGTCTCATACGCGGGGATCGGCTCCGCATAAGCAGGGTGAGGGACTCGGTTGAACGGGAGATCGTACAGGTCGTCCATGGCGACGCCGTCGTTTCCACCGTTGCCTGCGCCGTCGTCGAGCGGAAAGGCGGGAGGGTTGAAATACACCGCTCGGTCACCATGTTGTTGCAGCACGGGCCGAGCGTTTCCCGGGTTCGTCTCGTGTTGGAACAGGCGCGCCATCGTGGCGTACGCGGCTTTGTCAGTTGATACCGCTTCATAGGAAGGCAGGACGACGGCCCGACCGTCGGTCACGAACCGCGAAGGGTTGGCCAGCAGCTCGGGTGTTTCTGCTTTGTTCGCGATCCACGCGGTGCCGCGAACGTCGCGAATCGACCGAATGGGCTCTCCCGCGTCGAGGCGTCGTGCGACCTCCCACACGGCGCGTTCGCCCATGCCAAACACCAGCAAGTCAGCCTTGCTGTCGACGAGGACCGAGCGGCGTACGGTGTCGGACCAGTAGTCGTAGTGCGCGATCCTTCGAAGCGAGGCTTCGATGCCGCCGAGCACGATCGGGACACCGGGGAATGCCTCGCGACAGCGCTGGGCGTACACGACGGTGGCGCGGTCGGGGCGGGCGCCAGGTCGGCCGCCGGGACTGTATTGGTCCTCAGACCGGTTTTTCTTCTGGGCCGTGAGGCGGTTGAGCATCGAATCGAGGTTGCCTGCGGCAACGCCGAAGAACAAACGGGGTGGGCCGAGCGCACGAAACGCCTCCGCCGATCGCCAGTCCGGTTGGGCGATCAGACCCACGCGGTAGCCTCGACCCTCGAGGAATCGAGCGATCAGGACCGGTCCAAAAGCGGGGTGATCGACGTAGGCGTCGCCGGTCACGATGATGATGTCTACAGCATCCCAGCCCCGGGCAACGAGGTCGTCGCGGTGCACGGGGAGGAACGGCGTAGTGGACCGGAACGGCGGCGGCTTGGACGGGATCGGCTTTCGGGGCCCGGTCGCTGAAAACCGGGACCCCTCGGTCTCACCAAAACCCAAGACGCCCTCCGGGCAGTCGCTGTACTACGGGAAGGCCACCCACGCGTAGGACGGGTCGCACCACTTGCCGCCCGCCCAGCTTCCGTTCACGGTGCCGAGAAAGGTGGCGCGGCTGACGTTGCTACTCCCCTTCTCGTAGTACGTGTTGGTCGTGCTCGTAGGGGACTGGTAGCCCGCGTAGAGCACAATCAGGTCGGTCACCGTGGACCCACTCACACTGCGCAGGAGCCCACCCTGAACGGTGGCGCCCGCCCAGGTGGCACCGTTGTAAATCTTCCACACCTGCCCCGAAGGGCCGCTGCTGCTGGGCTCGGTCGTGTTGATCTGGGTGTATTGGCAATCCAGGTCGGCGAGACTGCCGCTGAAGGACTGTGACACGTACCAGGCCACCGTGTCGGCCCAATCGTCCCCATTCGTGGGGAAGGTCGGATCGTCGGTGAAGACGATCACAGCCCCGGTCTGCACGGCGTTGAGGTCCGAAGCCACCCAATGCTCCATCCCGCCGTTGCCGCTTGCGTAGGTATGAAGGGTGACAATTCGGGTGCTCGGCGCGGATTAGAGGGCGCCCGTGAACGTTTTAGGCCAAGCGAACTGGGGAGGTAAGAAACGCGGAATCATGCGACTGCTCCTGTGGTGAGGTCGGCGCTGGTCAAGTCCAGGGAACCGCTGATCGCTTCCTCGATGGACAACACGTCCATTCGACCGCCGACGGGAAGGGGCGTAATGCCAAGGGACAACGTTTGTGCGAGCTGCCTCAGATCTTCGCGATTCCCGCCCCGAGCGATGTGGACGAGCCCCACAATTTGCAAGCGCCATTCCGGGTATCGGGCCTGGGCGGCATTGAGGAGCAGCAGATCTCCGACACCCTCGTCGGCTCCGACGATGGCGAGTTCGAGCGCCCGAGTCAAGGTTGCGCCTCCACCCGTCTGGGTCGCTCCAATGCTGGCCGTCGCCCGTTGCGCCAAGCGCTTGGCGGCGGCGATGTCGCCGGAGCGCCAGGCGAAACACGCTTCCAGCACCGCGAAACGCCCCTCGATGGACCAACTGACCAGGGCTGCGGACTCACAAAGCGTGGGCTCGGCGCGTAAAGACTCCGTGCGTCGGTAAGATGCGTTGCGCCCTAACAACACGGCTTCAGCCTCGATGCTCCCAAGGCGCAACGCATGAGCGTCCCGCTGAAGCTGACGGCCCAACTCGAAGGCAGCTTCTGTATCACCGGTCTCCATGATGCAGAAACCCGCCCGCAACCCCGCAGCTAGCTTTTCGTGAGGCGAGATGGCGCGGTCTTGGACCTGCCGAAACCAACCGATTGCGTCGAGCCAGCGCGCCTCACGATACGCCTTCCGGCCCTGCCAGATCATGACTATGTTTTGCCGTGCCGTCGTGGTCGCCCACGCGTCGTGGCCGTCAACGCCCAGGCATTCGGATCGCACCAACGCATCGTGGCGGACGATTTCAATGCAATCCCACTTGGGGTGGTCAAACGGAGGTATGGTCGCGAGCAGGTCCGCGGCTCGGGCCAGTTCGCCGTTTCGCAGCGCGACGCAGGCGGCGCCGAGGCGACGAAGGGGTGCCACCGCCCTGTCCGCGACGTCCGTTCGCCCGAGTTCGTATTGCATCAGCTCCAGCGCTCGGGCGGTGTCGATGTGGATGGCTGCCTCGAAGTGCAGGATGAGCAGTTCAAGTTCGAGTCCTGAATCGCCGACTTCTCTTGCCATGACGAGGCCCAGGTGGGCGAGCGCCAGGGCGCGCTCCACCCGCGAATGGTCGATGTCGTCGCGCAACACGGCCGGCAACGAGCGGACCACGTCTGCCAGCCCACTGGAAAGCATCTTTTCGACGACCTCTCGCTCGGGCGACTTGCCCTGTCCCAGCCGGAGAGGCGCGAGCAGTTCCAAGCGAGCGAGCGCATCCCGATCGACACGCATGCGGTCCGTGTCCCAGGTCGCGAGGCCCCCACGGATCCACGCTCCGAGCTCGGCGCGCGCGGTTTCACCGTGGCCGTCAGCGCGCCTGTGCAACGCGGCGGACCCGTCCGAGGGCAGGTGGAAAAAATGCTCCGGCCCATGGAAACATACGAGGGCTTCGGACGTAGTGAAGGATTCGGGAAGGTGGATCGGCGGGTTGTCGAAGCCCGACACTTGGCCCCACAACATCCGAGCCACCTCGGCCGCTGAGGCGGGTCGGTGGGCGGGGTCCACCGACAACAGCGCGTCCACCGTGTGGATCACGGCGTCCGGAAGGTCGGGTCGGCGCGCGCGCAGCGTCAGTTCGGGAGACACGGCCCGGTCGTGCATCGATTCCAGTGGCGACGGCGACTCGTGGGGAATTCGCCCTGTCAGGCCCTCGTAGATCATCACGCCCACGGCGTACAGGTCTGAGCGTTCGTCACAAGCCTCTTGCGCGACCTGTTCGGGTGACATGTAGGCGGGCGTACCGGAGCCCATGATGCTGGAACGCGCGATGGCCGCTCCCGTGGCGAGTCCAAAGTCGAGCAGAATCACGCGCCCCGTAGGCGTGACCAGCGCGTTCTCTGGCTTGAGATCGAGGTGGAGCACACCCGCGGCATGCACACGACCGAGCACTTCGAGCAACGAGAAGATGAGGGGCCCGAGCACGTTCCAATCGCTTCCGCCTCGGTGCACCGGGAAATGGACCCCTTCTACGAGTTCCATCGCGACGAACCACCAGCCTTCGGCGATTCCCTCGTCAAATACCTGGACGACGCCGGGCAACCGCAACCAGCGCAGCGCCACTTGCTCCCGTCTCCCTGCCGATACCTGCTGGGGCGTCCACGACTTCATCAACTTGACAGCGATGCGTTGTCCTGTGAGCTGATCGATGGCGTCGTACACGATCCCCATGCCGCCGCGGCCCAGGGGTCGGATGAGGGTGTAGCGCCGGGCGATTTGGTGCGGTGGAACCGCGCTGTGGGTGAGGAGGGTCGTGTCGCGTGCCGATAGCGACAGGTCGGCGATGTACACGATCGCGCGGAAACGGATGCCTGGGGCCACCTCCAACACGTCGTCTTCGGCCAGGGTGTGCTCGCCCAAAAGGGTGCGAGTGGTCCTCGAAAGGGCCACGTGGATGCGGGCCCCGCCCACGGCGGCGACGCGCCCCTCCCCGCACCACTTGATGACTTTGGGGGCGAGGCCTGCGGGCAAGGGCTTGACCACGTGGTCTGCGCCGATCCCGCCGATGACTTCTCCGGGGCTCAACCGAACGAGCCGACCGTCGTCGGGGCCGCCAAGGACCTCAAGCGCGTTGGGGGGGCTGTTTGCTGCCTGTACAGCTTGCGTCATCTGGGTGACGCGAGAGCTCTCCTGCGACTCACTCTCCTGCCACGCCAGCCCGAAACGTAAGACGGGCTGGGCCTTGTGTCGGAGTGAGCCGACCAGGTGTTCAATCGAGAACCCGTGTGGCAACTCGCGCAGGATGACGGTGAGTCGAGGTGTCACGCGCAGTCCGAGTGCTGGCACGGACTCCGCGATGACCTTGCGCCAGCCGAGCCCGACAGCGTGCCGATGGTCAGCGATCCCCTCGTGGGCAGCAAGCCACACGTGCTCCACGCCCACCCAGCCGGCGGCAATCTGGTGAGCGATCTGCCCCGCGCGATCGAGCACGGACCTGGCATCCACGCCTGGAAACACGCGGTCGGGCAACCACTGCGCGATACGTTGGTTTACCAGCATCGTGGGTAGACTATGGCTCCGACAGGCGCGCGTGCAAGCGCAATTCTGCGTCCTTTCTTGCCGATCTTGCGGCGTAGAGGGCGGCCGCGCGCGAAGTCCCAGACAAGCCGGCTGCCTGTGTGCCCTCCGCCCACACGGTGACGGCATCGCCGAAGCACGAACGTTGGTCTGCGCGCCCGCTTCGGTTCAGCGCGCCGACAAGCACGGCTTTGGATCGCGCCTCGGGAATCTCCTTGCCGCCGTTGCCCGCAGGCAGCACCACAACAGCGCCTCGTGCGACCATGGCGTCGAACCGGTGGGCGGCTTCGTCGTGGAAGTCCAGGGGTTGACCGCCTTCGCCCTGAAGTTCCACCAGCACGATGTCGCCGGGCTCGATGGCGGCCAGAACCGCATCGAGCGCGTCTTCAGGCTTCCACACGCCCGTCTCATCACAAACGGCGAACCAAAACCAGGGGACGTCGGGCGCGTGGGTGGTCAACACGTCCACCACGGCGGCGCCGTGGGTGCCAGGGCCATCGGGCCAGCCCCAAAGCGGGGGTGCAACGTTGCCGTCGATGGCGGTCTCCACCAGCAGAATTCGGGTCAATGCCCGGCCTTGTAGCGTTCCATCCACTGATCCGTGGTGTCGTCGGACTGTCGGCTCATCGCGGGTTGCGGCCAGCGGGACGGCGGCGCAACGCCGAGATGGGCGAACACCGCCGCAAGCGCGCTGGGCAGATCGGAGCGTACGTCTTCGTACCGAATTCGCAGCGCGGTCGGCCTCGGGGCCAGGAACGCGGCCCAGTCGCGATCCCACCTTGCGATGTCCTTCAGCGCGGCATCGATCGCCGCGCGGTCGTAGGTGGCGGCCTTCCGTGTTCTGTCCGCAGCCGTCCAGGCCGACGTCTGCTTGGCACGAACGAAAGAGACTGCTTGACGAAGCGTGTCCTCACGCACGAGCCACACGTAGCGAACGTCCGGCCACACGTCTTCTGGCGTGAGCGAGCGGCGAAGAAGCACCGTCTCCACCTGTTCATAGTGTGCTTTTACGGCGAACAATCCGTTGGCCGTAGTTCGCACGGCCTCGATTCGGTTGAGGTAGTCTCGCACGTCGGCGGCGGTCCACTGTGCCAGCCCGATGGCCATCCCGGCAGTGAACGGCAGACCGAGCCGGCCTCGAATCACCCGCTCCAACGGATTTGTCAGCGTGCGAAGCTGCGATCGGCCGTAGGGCAGGGCCCACCGCTGGTGGAACGCCGCCACATGCACCGCGCCGAGGTATTCCCACGGTCGTCCCATCTGGCCGGTGTCCCACAACGCACGCGACAGCAAGCTGCTTCCTGTGCGCGGCTGACTCGCCAGGAACAGCGTTCGTGTGACGGCGGTGAACGGCAGATCTGCGTCGGGCCCGTCGAAATCTGGTAGCGTTGGGCCCGGTGTTGTGGGCGCCGCCGTCAAGGGACGGCGAGGTAGGTGAGCGTGATCTCACTGCCTGCGGCGGGGGGTGCGCCTACGACCCGGACCGCATTGAGTGCTGGCTCCCACAACAGGCTCCCTTGTGCGACGGAAAGCGCGAGCGGGGGGCCGCCTTCGGGCAAGAGCACGGAGGCGACAATGCTGGATGGAACGGGTTCGCTGCTGAGTGGAAAGGTGTCGCGCAGGGCGTTGAAGTTGGCATTCTGACCGCTCGAGCCGAGAAACGCATCGTAGTCGTCTGCGCAGATCGAGGTGGAAAGCCCGCCGAGCCTGGACACCAAGGTCAGGTGGTCGGTGCCGATCTCTGCGGTGCATTTCGGGTCGCCGGTACCGACAACTGCATACACCGTCGTGTTTCCCAAACCCCGCACCCCGTCCAGGGCGAAGACCAGCCCACCCAGGGTAGGGTCGTTTCCCGAGTCGTCGTCGTCATTGGCGAGGATGACAATCGCGAGTGCCGCCCAGTCGCGTGCGAAGTCCCCGTCCACGAGTTCAGGCAGGATGATGGCGGCTTCGACGGCTTTCCGGACATCGTCGGTGCCGTAGCCTGAGGCGAGTTCTCCGGGTTGAGCCGCCGTGGCGAACCAATCCGTGGCCGCGGGAATTCCGACGCCTTGGTCCACCCAGCTCCTACCGAACACGTTGCGGAGCACACCAGGCTCGGTATCGGTGAGTGCAGCTGTAGAGGTGACGGCCACACGAACGTCGTTGGCCGGAATCAGCACCTCATCGAGGAGGTGAATGCCTCCCAGTGCCAACGTCGATTGAAAATCGGCCATGCCGGTCGCGGCGGTCACGACCACCAACACATCGAGCGTGACGACCTGGGTTGTCCGCTCCAACACGAGGCAAGCGCTGGTGCCGTCAGCGCCTTCGTCCACGTTGCCGTCGCAGTTCTGGTCGAGCCCATCGCAGGTCTCGAACGCATCGGGAGAGACGGCGGGATCGACGTCGTCACAGTCGTTCTCGTTCGGCGTGAAGCCGTCGCCATCAGCGTCGAGTTGAGCGCTAGCTTCGACTCCGAAGTCAAATTCGGTGGAGCAGGCGATGAGCAGCCACAGCATGGGGTGATTGTAGCGCAAATGTGGCGAACCGGCGCACGTCAACGGTCGGGGCCCCCCAAACCGACGGCTACGCTCACGCCGAGTCGCAACACGGACTCGGGAACGGCCACGTCGTGGGCGGGTTCGCGCGCAACCACCTTGAGGATGGCGACTTCGGTCTCCAAGCCAGCACGAATTGGACCGGCCGAAGCCCCGAGGGTCGCGACACCGCTGATCCTGGGTCCCACCGCTTGCCGGTCGTCGAGGAAACCACGGCCCGCTGCCCACGTCGGGCCTGCCAGGCCGAGGCCCGAAAGAAACACGTGGTTGAAGGCGCGCTCCACGCCCAAGCCGAAGCTGAGCAGCGTGTACCGGGCCTCGCCGTCGCCGACGGGGAACCAAGCGCCCTGGCTCAGCCGGGTTGTCACGAGCCACATGACGGGGTCTGCACCGAGGCCGAGCGAAACCTGGAGTCCCGTTCGTGGTTCCAACGGTTCCATGCCGACCGAGGACATCAGTCCCGGCACGATCTGCCAGGGAACGGTGTTTCGATCCCCTTCGGGGTCCCACGGGAGGCCGGGAAGGAGGCTCAGCCCTCTTTGGACGCTGAGTGCCACGAGGTCGGGTGCGTGGGCGCAATCTTCGGGCGCGAGCGGAAAGGGTCGCGACCACACCAATACGTCATCGACCTGGACTTGCAGCACCGGCGGGTCCCCAGGTGCGAACAGGACGGACAGGTGGGGCAACGCGTCGGCGGGGAGACGGCTTTCGATGGCGGCGTAGAGTGCCGGACCGTCGACACAGTCGGCGACCGGCTGGAGGTCCAGCGTCATCGCCTCCGGTAGCGTCGGGTGAGCAGCACGACCAGCAGCGCCGTTGGGTAGGCGCTGCTCGGGCCCGTCGCACAGCCACAGGCCGGGGGTCCGGCGGGCTCGGGTTCGGGTTCGGGTTCACCGGCATTTGCGCTGTCGATGACGGTGACCCAGGCGTCGAGGTGGGTGCACAGTTCCAACTCGACAGGCGCTGCGTCGAACAGGCATCGGCGGCTGTCGCCGACGACCACTTCGCCATTCGGTCCAATCACTGGGCCGCCCCACTCAAGCAGACCCTGCACTTCATGGCTCCACACCACGTCACCCTGATCGTTCACCGCCGCGACGACACCTCGATCGGTCGTGCCGCTGATGGCGACGACGGCGGTACCGTCCCTGTCCAACGCTACGTGCTGAGGGGATCCCGCCCAACCATGGTCGACCGGATCCACCGTCCACAACACGCCGCCTGTCGCAGCGTCGAGCGCGCTGAGAACGCCGCCATCCGGGTAACCCTGGGTAAACACGTTGAAGGTGTGACCCGAGGTCACCAGCACGCGTTCAGTCACACCGTCGGACTCGTCTAGGGCGAGCCCGTAGGACATCTGGCCAACGTCGCGCTGCAGGTCGGTGTAGCCCCACCGAAGGGTGGCGTGGTCTCCTTCGTCATTCACCGCAAACGCGACAGCACTGCCGCCACCGAGTGTGTACTCCGGTCCAGAGGCATACAAAGTGCCGTCCCTACCCACGGCAAGTGAGGTGATCCACACCGTTGGCAACCACCACTCGGATTCGTTGACCGGCTCCCAACGCCACGCGAGGGTTTCACTGTCGAGGTCGAACGCGTAGATCGCGCCTTGGCTGTCCGGGCCGAAGTCTTCGGCCGTGGGACCCCACGCACCAGGCACGTACAGGCGCGAGCCATCGGGCGACAAGGCGGGGTCCGCGAACACCGTGTTTTCCAGGGTCGCGTCGGCGGCGGGGTACCGCCAACGCAGGGCGCCATCGGGCCACACCGCATACACCGCGTTGGTCTCGTAGGGGCCGGCGGCCAACGACGCAATGTAGATGGTTCCGTCTGGCGCGACGGTGGGTGCTGCGATGATCTCCCCGCCGCCGTCGGGGTCGTTGGGATCGAGTGGGTTGAAGGTCGAGAACACCCATTCGGTGGTGCCGCTGGTGGCGTTGATCGCATACAGCTTGCCATCGCCGCGACCGACGTACAACAACCCCTCGTGGTGCGTAGGCGTGCCTTCTACGGTGCCGTTGTACCAAAGCACCATGCCGCCGTCGGGGCATTGCACGGGGTCTTGCCGGTTGTCGTAATCGTAGCACCACGGCACGGGATCGAGTGGATTGAACCACCGCTCGGCCAGATCTGGGCCCAGCCCCACCATGGCGCCGTCGAGTTTGGACCACAACGTTCGGTCGTCGGTGCCGTTGTCCCGGACCACGCCCCAAGAACCCATCCAGATGTTGCCGTCGTCGTCGACGGTGGGCGGCATGTTGAGCACGCGGGCGTCGGAGAGTGACGCCGTACGGACGACCGAGGTGTCGGTCGGGGCAATTTGATCGGACTGGTGCGTTCGACGCGTGTCTTAGCCCGCGGTGGTCCAGCCGGACGCCGCGGCGAATCGAAATGCGATTGTCCACATGGGTGCTCCTGCCATTGGAACCGTAGTGTGCGTCGCGCCGAAACCTCAGAGAAACAATCAGCGTTCCTGCCCCGCCAGCCACCGATCCAGCAGGTGGCCCACCTGTCGCGACACGCTGGACATCGACGCCGCGAGCGCCTCGGCTTCGCGATCCTGGTAGCGGTCGAGGAAGACGGGCACTTCGAAGACCTCGGTCACCGGGTCCTCGTCGGCCGTGTCCAGGGTCGCGATCACGGACACCGTCCATCGCCAACGGCCTTGCAGTTCTGTGGAGAAACGCGCCGACGTTTCGACGAGCAACACGGGGTCGGAATCCGAAAGCAGCGTCAGGCGCTGGGCTGTGGTGCGGTGGGTGTCGAAGGCCGGACGCCAAGACGCTTCGTCGGGAACGACAGGGACGAGATTGCGCGCTTGCACCACCTCGGCAAGTGCGGTGTGCGCCGCCTCGGGAACGGTGAGCAGGGGCCGCGCGTCGGGCGCCTCCAGCGTGGTGACGACCGATAGATTTGCCGAAATAGGCGCAGCCACGGGCAATGCGCTGTGAATGCAGGCGAGCCAGGTCAGAACCATGCTTCCGCCTCTAGCGCCACGAGGTGGTGCCAGTGAATCTCGACGTTTCCGAAGGCGTTGTTGAGGTCTACGGTATCCACGAACGCGTTCCCGAATGCGACGTTGACGTTGCTGTACTGCACGCCGTACAACAGGCGCAGGCTCGGTCGCGACCACACGCCTGGGCCAAGTGGCGAAAGCACGGGACCTACCTTGCCTTGCCAGGTTCGGCGTGTGTCGGTGTCGCCCGTCTCCAAACCGCGCGTGTCCGGCAAGCCTTCGGCGCCGGCAAAGATGGAGTCGGCGTGTTCGCGCCATTGATTCCCGTTGCGGCTCCATTCGCGTGCGAAACTCGTTTCGGCGAGCAGAGCGACGGCAGGGGTGGCCGCCACTTGGCCACGCAGCACCGTGGACGCATACGACCGATCGAAGTCGCTGGGCACGATGTCGTTGTCGAGGTCCCAGTCGTCTCCGTACAACACGCCCCACACGAGGTCGAGGCGCTCGGATTTAGAGGCGAGGCGAATTTCGTTTCCGATGACGAGGCCAAACCGTTCGTCGGTAAAATCTGCGACGTACAGGTCTACGAAACCGTCTCCGAGCGGCTCCGTCGTGGGCCCCGCGGGCGGACGGCGCTCCAGGCGCGCATAGGCTGCATTCCACCGCAACGGACCGACGTCGCCAAACCCGAGGTAGGCGATGGCTGCCCCCGACGCCGCGGATCGGCGGGAGGGGTCGGGAAAGAAATCTTCCAGACCTGGGTTTTCGGCAAGAAACCCCGAGACGACCTCGCCGCGGACCCAATCTTCGTAGTCCATGCCCGAAGTCTGGTACGGGCTGTTCACGTTGCCGGCGGTGCCTGGCTCCCACAGCCACTCCCCGCCAACCCCGACCTCCACGTGGTCGCCGAAACCTTGCCGGGCGGTAAAGCCCGGGTTGAGGACGGCGCTATAGTTCAGACCGTGCAGCGCGAAGCCGGCGTCACCGATGCCGACGACCACCTCAGCGCGGTCTCGGGTCCAGTGCATCGCCGCACCGACCGATCCCGCGAGCACACTGGCTGGGCGCATGTCGTACAGGGCAAGGTCGCCAAAAACTTGGTCTAGGGTGCCCACCTGAAACGACGTGTGGGGAATTCCAAGGTTGCCGGCCAAGGCGTACGCCCGCGACAACCGGAGTCCGGCGAGACTGCCGTCTGCGGAGGCGCCGGCGATAGCGCCCCCTTCCACGCGGGCGTGCAGACTGGTCCACGGTGCCTGGGTCCCCGGAGCGGGTTCGAGCACGTCGTACCGAAGGTCGAGCACCGCATACGGGCTCTCGTTCATCAGGCGGCCGGTTAGGTTCCACAAGCCGAGTCGGCCGTCACCACCCTGCAAGTCAGGGCGTGCCATGACACGCAGGTATCCACCGGCGTCGAAGCCAGCGGCAAGCGCCACGGGGAGGGCAAGCAGGAGCACGTGACTGGCTAGCCGGTCAGGCGGCAGGAGGGAAGCGGATGGGGCGCAGTCGCCCAAGCCCGCTAGGGCAGAACGCGGATCACGGTCATCATCCCGTCGTGCGCGTGCGGCAGGATGTGGCAATGCGCCATCCAGTCGCCTGCCAGATCGGCCGACAAACGCGTGCGAACGGTCTGACCGATCGCCACATCGATGGTGTCCTCGCGGGTCGCCACCCCCAAGGCCATCCCGTCCACGCTGAGCACATCGAAGGGCAAGCCATGCACATGCCAAGGATGGTGCGACGAGGACAGGTTGCGGACCTCCACCACCACGTCTGCGCCTAGCTTCACTTCCGGGATGGTCACGTCGGGCCAGGTCTGCTGGTTGATTCGCCAGTCGTCGCCGTCTCCTGTGAGCGTGAAGACGATGTCTGCGGGCTGATCGGTTGCCGGAACGCCGCCCGTAAACGCCCAAGGGAGCGGCGCGGCCGAGGTCGCAGGTGTGTCCGGAATGACCGTAGCCAACCGCGTCGGCGTATCGAGCGGGGACGGGCCGCCCACCGAGCTGAAGGGCAGGGCGAACACGTCCGTGGACGCCATCCCAGGGTGGAGGTCCACGACGAGCCGGTCGCCGGGAGCGAGCAGCGGAAGAACCTCAGTGGGGGCGGCGAGTAGCCCTTGGTCGCCGCCGATGGCCCGCGCCCCAGGCCAGTCCAATTGCAGGTAGTTTTGATTGCTGGCGTTGAGAATTCGCACGCGAACGGTGGTGCCACCTGCGACGTGCCACTCGGGGTCCGGCGCGCCGTTGATGACCCAAGCGGGGGTGGCGGAAATTTCGGCGTGCGGGTCGGCGCTGCCCGTGTCTCCGCTGTCTTGCAGGGTTTCGTCGTGTACGTCCAGGACCCAAGTCCATTCGACGTCGGGCTTCGGCTCTGACGGGTCTTCCACGACCAATACCCCTACCAAACCGCGGTCCACCTGCTGTTCGCTGTCGAAATGCGGGTGGTACCAGAATGTGCCAGCCCGGTCGAGCGCGAAGGTGTAAAGGCGGTCGCCTCCGGGCGGAACGGGGGTTTGTTGCCAATCGGCGCCGTCCATCTCCCAGGGCAAGTGGACCCCATGCCAATGGATGGAGGTGTCGGCGGGCAGGTCGCTGTGCAGGTCTACCGTCAGGTTGTCGCCGACGTTGGCGCGAATTGTCGGGCCCGGAACGTTTCCATTGTAGGCCCATTTCAAATCGTGGCGAAACGCACCCACAGACGCGATAAGCTCGACGTGCACAGCGTTGTCGGCGGCGTCGATATCGTCTGCCTCTGGCGGGTTTTCGCCGTAAACCCGCAAGGGTTCGTGAGGAGGTGGCGTGCCGGAGTCTGAAACGACTTCTGTCGGTGACGGCGTCAGAATGACCGGCCTCTGGGTGCAAGCGGTCCACAGCAGGATCATTTCCATAGTTCGACCAAAATCGACTCGGAAACGGTCCACCCTTTTTCTGCGACCAATTGGGGCGGAAATCCGCGGTGGGAAAGCATCGCGTGCACGGTAGGCGTCGGGCAGGGGGACATAAACTGGTGCGTGGTGGTGAAGGACGCGCCCGGCTTGAGCCGGTTGTCGCTGACGACGTCCACAGCGGTGGCGTGCGGCACGTTTTTCATGCCGTCGCTGTCTGCAAGAACCCTTGCGAAGGCCCAACCCGGCGCGCCCGCGGCGAAATGCACGGGGTAACCAGCGACGGGAAAACCGGCGTCGGACCGGACCACAACGTCGCCTTCCGGCAACGGTCGGTCGAGCGAGACGAGGTCGCCGTTCACCGCGACAATGGTGCGTTCCCCGACCAAGCTCTCTTCAATGAGGCCTTTCTCTTGGGCGTCGAAGCTGCCATCCCCGAATCGCCCGACGCCGTCGTAGTCCCGCCACCCGCCGGATCGCGACAACACCCGCAGCACGTCACCGACCTTTGCGCCAGGCCACAAGTCGAGGTCTTCGCTTGAAAGCCGGACGTCACGGGCCCCTCCGAACTCCGGGACGACGTCACCGCCCACTGGGTCGAGGGCAACGCCTTCGCACAGGGCTTCTACATACAGGACGACGCTGCGCAGGGGCTCGCCGGTCGGCAGCGCATGCCCTGGACCACTGTTGGTGGTGGTCACAGTGGTGGTGAGTCGGCCGTCTGCGACCGTCGTGGTCGCGGTCAGCGTGGCGGCAAGCTCGAGCATTCGGCTTTCGGGTTGGCGCGGCCCAATCCAGGAATGGGCACGCACCGAACCGGGTGGGCGTTTCCATCCCCCGGCCACCCCTTCATCCAGGTCTGCGATGTCGCCAAGATCGGCACTGTTGGCCACCGTCGGGTCGGGCGGCATGTGGCAACTCTGGCACGGGATGGTGGGCGCGAAGGGGCCCGCGAGCCACTCGTTGTAGGTGCTGTGGACGGGGATTGTCCCGCTCGGCCACCGCCCTACATCCACCGTTGTTCCGGGCACGAGCGCCGGTTGGTCGTATTCGTGGCAACCCGCACACAACGCCGCTTCGTGGAAGACTGGACGGAAGACGGAGCCCATTCCTGGGTTGGGGACGTCGTCATAGGGTCCGAAGGCCAGCGCCGCCCAGGTGGTGACGGGGGCGGGTTCTGACGGGCGAACGACGTGCAGTTTGCCCGCCACTCCTGGCGCAGGGTGTGAGACGTCCACGGACTCGATGTGGTGACAGACGTCGCAGTGAACGCCGGAATCGTAGGCTACGCCGGTCGCTTCGTGTAGGTCCCGCCCGCCCAACTGCCCATCGATGCCGGGCGCGTGGCAATCTGCGCAACCGCCGTAGGCCAGGGCGTCGTCGCAGGCCCCCTCGCAGGCGTTGAGGTCGGGAAGCACGCCAGCGCCGACATAACAACGGGCGCCAGTTCCACCGCCGGGCAACGGCCCAGTGTCGACGCTGCCCCCTGCCGCAAAGCAGGCGTCGTCTGACAGACTGGCGGTGCCTGCGTACAGGTCTTGTACGGCCGGGTTGGACGCAGACGTGCGGTGGGGGCTGTCGAACCAATCGGCCACGAGGGAGGGGTGACAGTGGCTACACAGGGCGGTGGTTTCGTCCCGATCGGGTGAGCCAGGGTCGAGAAACCGGTACGCTTCGTTGTCCATGGGGTCGAATGAAATCAGCGAGATAGTGGCGGCGACGGCGCCGACGTCCACACCCGTCCCCACGATGCGCGCGTTCGGAACGGAGGCGATGAGCGACACATCGAACCCGGGAACCCACACGACGTCGACCTCGACCTCGCCTGCGGCATTGGTGGTCCATCGCTTTGAGTCCCCACCGATAGAAACGATGGCGCCCGCTGCGGGCAACCCGTCCAGGGTGACCCGAAGCTGGACGCTTCCGGCGACCGTTTCTGGTTGTGTTTCTTCAACCGCTGTGTCCCCGGATGGGTCGGTGGCGACCGTGTCGTTTTCTATGACAGGGGCGGGACAGCCGAACCACCAGAAGATCAAGCGAGCCGGCGCCTCGCCAACAATGCGAAGGCGCCAAGCCAAACCAGACCCGGGGTGCCGTTGGCGCCATTGCACCCTGCGCAGGCGCCGGTTCCCACGACGTCGTTGGGTTCATCCGCGGGCCCGGTCGTGGTGGGACCCGTCGTTGAACCCTCGCAGTCTGCGCGCGGCGCGCCGTCGCAATTGTGGTCGACGCCGTCGCACGCTTCCGGGGCGTCGGGGAACACGGTGTTGTCATTGGGCGCGCAGTCGCCGCAGTCGAGAACGCCGTCTGCGTCGCTGTCGACGTTTTCGTCTTCGTCAATCGTGCCCGAGCAGTCGTCGTCCACGCCATTACATTCTTCTGGTGCGCCAGGGAACCGCGTCGCATCGTCGTCTGCGCAGTCTGAAGCCTCCGGTACGTAGCCAGCCGGACTGACGTCGCACCGGGCCTCTGCCGCCGCAAAGACATCGCCGTAGCCGTCGCCGTCCGCATCCGGCCAGTGGTCCACGAGGGGAAAGTCTTCGTCGATCAGCCCGTCGCAATCCTGGTCGATTTGGTCGCACAATTCGACGGTCTCGGGCGCCACGCCGGCATCGGTATCGTCACAATCGCGGTCGTTCCACACCATGCCTTCGCGGCTGTTCTCGCAGGTGGATTCGGGCTGGAAACTCGGGTCGCCGAAACCGTCGGCGTCTGCGTCTGGCCAGAACCAGTACTCGAACATGCCCTCATCTTCTTCGGCGTCGCAGTCATTGTCTGCGTCGTCGCACACTTCGGCCGCGCCCGGAAAAGCAGCGGCGTTGTTGTCGTCGCAGTCCCCGACAATCACGGTGTAGCCGGGCTCGGGATCCTCGCAGCTGACGACGGATGGCCCGTCTGCGTCCGCGTACCCGTCGGCATCGGCGTCCAGCCAGTAGGTGACGTCTGCGACCTCTTCGTCGATCGTTTCGTCACAATCGTCGTCGCGACCGTTGCACCGTTCCGCTGCCTCAGGATGCACGGCGGGATCGGCGTCGTCACAGTCTATGAGTTCGCTGTACCCGTCGAGGTCGTTGTCGGCAGGCACTTCCAGCGTGAGGTTGAACCGGTAGGTCTCGGCCCCGGGATCGTCGTGAATTTCAGCGGGCAAAATGGGCGTGTCGCCGCTCGCACTGAACACGATTCCGCCGCAGGTTCCCCAGCTGAATTCCTGCAATCCGACGTCGCCGTAGCCGTAGCCGACGGCGTCGGCGCCGATCCACAAGCCGATGGCCCACGTACTGCCCGCTTCAAACTCCCAGGACACGTCGAAGTCCTGGTGGCCCACGTCGGCGTCTGGCACCCATTCGCCGCCGTCGTATTCGAGGTTCCACGTGTTGCCGCCGGTCCATCGGTAGGCCACCGCATGGAGGATTTCTCCTCCTGACGCGTCGAGCCACGGGCTGAAGGTCGTGAGCGTGACGGCTTGGGAAAAGGCGCACACGTCGAGTTTGTAGGCATCCCTCGCCGCCGCTTCAGCCGCGAGGCTTCCAAGCTCAACGGTTTCTGCCACGGCGAAGGCGTGCGCGAAAAGCAGGTGGAAAAACATCAGCGGGGCTCCGGGCGCGAATTATGGGACGAAAACCATGATTTCGGCGGTATTGTTGGCGTAGTCCTTTTCTGCGAGGTAATTCTCCGTGTTCAGCGACACCTGCAATCGGTAGGAGCCGGACGGTACGTCGGTAATGTCGATGAATTGGCAGTCCAGATAACTGTCGTATACGTCGGAGAAGCCTTTGCTGATGCCCTGGTAGTTGCAATCGTATTGGGCGTCGCCGAAATCGATTCCGTCGGACCATGGTACGAGGTCCATCAGGCAAAACGCTTGTTTATGTCCGGGCGCGACCGCAGTCCCCAACTCGTCAACCAAACTGTAGGCGGCATAAGAATCGAAATGGTAGTGGTCGTGGCAACTGCTGTACACGAAATGCGGATTGACCTCTTGGGTGGGGTCACCAAGTTTCAGGTCGCCATCGCCCGTGTTCGGAGTCTGTGTGTCGAACCGCAACACCCGACGCAGACCGGAGCCGCCGACACAACCCTCGATCACCTGGCAGTCGTCGGGTGCGAGGTTGATCGTCTCGATTTCTACCGATGTCGCAAGGCGACCCGTTTCCACCCAGATGTCGGCGAATCGACACTCACCGGCGGCCGCGTCGCAGGTGCTGCCTTCCGGGCAACAATGGCTGTCCCCACATTGTGCGCCGACGAGGCACTCGTCGCGACATTCATCGGGCAAACCAGGGTGCACGTAGCACCACTGCCCGTCGGTGCAGGAATCGCAGAAACAGGCATCCCCGAGGCCGTCGGCGTCGAGGTCGGCTTGGTCGGCGTTGGCAAGTGCGGGGCAGGAGTCGCAAACGTCGCCCACGCCGTCCATGTCGGCGTCGGCTTGGTCGGCGTTCTTCGCACCTTGGCAGTTGTCGAGTGTGTCTTCGAAACCGTCCACATCCACGTCCGCGAAGCCGTCGCAGGCATCCCCGAGCCCGTCGGCGTCGGCGTCGGCTTGGTCGGCGTTCACGATGCCGGCGCAATTGTCAGCGGCGTCCATCAGGCCATCGCCGTCTCGGTCGTTGGTGGCCGGGTCATAGGGCGTCGTGGCCTCGCCGGTCGATCCGCCAAGTCCGGGCCCGGAGCCGGTCCCCGGTGGGTTTGAGGCGTCGTCCGCCGGTCCGCAGGCCGCCAAACACATCGTCGCTACGAAAACCCGCATGAGGCCCCCAGGCGCATGCTCTATGGCACACTAGTCGCCGAGCGGCACGCAAAATCCGTGCGAGGAGCGGAGGTCCGCGGTAGAACGGACCACGTTGGGGGATTCATGCGTTCGATTTTCGCGTTGTTTGGTTTGATGGTTCCTGGGGTTGCGCGTGCCGAGAACGTGCTCGTGTATTGGGACTTCTACGCGGATCGGAGCCAGGTCCCGGCCGTGGTCGCGGCGGAGGCGCTTGGGCATGTCGTCACGGATACCAATGTCGATGTCACCTTCTACGCGCTGATTGACGGTGGCGGTTTTGACCTTGTTGTGGCCGATCGGTACTTCGACTTCGACCCCATCGCCGGAGGCGAACGCCTCGCAGACCGCATCGATCTCAACGAGAAGACGATCGTATCGGTGTGGAACCTGCAGGATGCTGTCAGTCTGAAGACGGCGCTCGGCGTCAGTGCCGGCATCATCAACTTTCCGCCTGACATCGTTACGGACGCGGCAGCGCCGGTTGACTTCATGACAGGGTTGGCGCTGCCGGTCCTCGCGATTGCGCCGGACCTGTACGACCCGAATGGCCAGCGGTTTTCGTTGCTCGGAGACGGCTGGATTGCGCAGCGGGACAACAACGCGGTTTCGGGCGACGCCGTGATGGCGGTCACCAACGACGACACCTCAGTGGTGATCGGCTGGGAGAGCTACGACTTCCGCGGTGCAGATGGAGATGCCGATGGCATCTTTGACATGATGGAACTCTTCCAATCCTTGATCGGATGGATGATTCCGGTGGACCTCGATTTCGACGGGTTTGCGACAGACGTAGACTGCAACGACGCCGACCCGCTGGTCTACCCGGGCGCTACGGAAGTGGATTGCGACGGAATCGACTCGGATTGTAATGGTCTGCTTCTCCCCGGAGAAACCGATGGCGATGGTGATGGTGTGACCTCTTGCGACGGCGATTGCAACGACGCCGACCCCTCACGGGCCCCCGGTTTGTTGGAAGTCTGTGACAGCAAGGACAATGACTGCGACCCGTCTACGCTCGAGACTTCGGATGAAGACGGGGACGGATTTTCGGCCTGCGAGTCGGACTGCGATGACACCAATCCGGACGCGTTCCCGGGCAACCCCGAGGTGTGCGACGGGGGCTTGGACAATGATTGCAGCCCGGCCACGATGGAGGAAATCGACGGCGACCACGATGGCGTCGGCACCTGCACCGATTGCAATGACGCCGAGCGCGACGTCTTCCCCGGCAATCCCGAAGCGTGCGACGGGCTCGACAATGATTGTGACGTGGCCACCGACGAACTTGTAGACGGGGACGGCGATGGGGTGAGCGCCTGTGATGGGGATTGTCTCGAAGGCGACGTCACCGTGTTCCCGGGGGCCGATGAACTGTGCGACGGACTCGACAATGACTGCAACCCGGGGACCCAAGAACTCAGCGACTCGGACGGGGACAGCATTCTGTTCTGCGATGACATTTGCCCGCTCGGCGACGACAATATCGATGCCGATTACGACGGCACACCCGACGGTTGCGATGCTTGTCCGGCGGATCCGTTTGACGATAGCGACGGGGACGGTGTGTGTGATTCCGACGATCGTTGTTTGGGAAGTGACGATGGCTTGGACGAGGACCTCGACGGGGCGCCAAATGGCTGCGACAACTGTCTCGATACGCCCAATGGCGATCAGACAGATGCCGACGGGGATGGGTTCGGTTCTGCTTGCGATTGCGATGACACCGAGGAATCAGCGTTCGACGGCGCCGAAGAGGTGTGCGACGGCGTGGACAACGATTGCGACGGTGTGACGGACCCCCCCGACGCGGTGGGCGCAGGCACCTATTACGCAGACGAGGATCTCGACGGCTACGGGACCGAAGCCGACACGATTTCCGCCTGCGACGAGTTGTCCGGCTATGCGGCCGAGGCGGGCGACTGCGACGACACCGACGCGCTCATCAATCCAGGTGTCGAGGAGTTGTGCCAAGGCACGGACGACAATTGTAACGGCGACATCGATGAGGACTGCCCCAGCGCCCCCGGCGTTGGCGAAGAAGCAGACGCGGGCAGCGGTGGCTGTTCGTGTGACCAATCCGGTGCCCCGAGTGGCGTGCTCGCGTTGTCGGTCGGGTTGCTGGCACTGGCGCGTCGCCGTCGGTCGTGACCTTTGCCCACGGGATGACGGGGGCACTCCTCGTCGTCGCGTCGGAGGCGCGTGCCGATCCGGTCGCACTTCGTGGGCCGTTTGACGCCCCCGCCTTGGCGGCGGGATTTGACGGTGGGTCGATTTCCCTTCCCGCGGGCCAGTTCTTTACGGTTGCGGTAGAAGGCGAGTGGGATGGCCAGTTCGTGGGTGCGGCTGCCGCTTGGCGTCAGACGTTGTTGTTCAGCGACGGCTTGTGGCGCGTGGAGAGCAGCCTAGGGCTTGGACTCGGTACGACGCCGTTTTCGCCGGACCTGGTCATTTCGGCCCTTCCTGCGTTGTTGGTGTCTGCGGTGGGTGGACGAGGCGCGGGCGGCATCGTGTTGGCGGTTCCGGCCACGGTGGCGGTGTTGGCGCCCGCTGTGTCGGTGCCCGTCCTGATCGAAGCGCAAGTGGGCTTGAGGATCGGGCCAGCCTGGCTGGTGGCTCGCATGGGCGCAGGGCCGGTGTGGCGAGACGCAGCCGCCGTGACATGGTCGGTTCGGCCGGGTCTGTGGGTGGCCTACAAGGGAGGTGCGGAGGCGCCCTGACGGCGGCGAATGAGGAGGGCGAGCAACGCCCCCCACAAGGCGCCGGGCTCCGCGGACTGGTCGCAAGCGCATCCTTGGTCCGTGGGCGTCGTTTCTGCCGCGGGGATCCACGGCAGGCCGTTGCCTTGCGGGCTGAGCGTGATGACGAACGCGTTCATCTCCTCCAGGGCGGCGTCTCCGTCAGCGCTGACGTCGAACACAACCGTGGCTTGTGTGCTTTCATTGTGTTGTTCGATGCGCTGGGCGGCGGGGTGGGCCCATTGAGACAAGAACAAGGCGTCGGTCGTACCGGTACGAGCGATCCATGACATGGGCGGGAGCAGGGCGACGCGGCCGTCGGGCAGGGTGACTTCTCGGATCGCGTCAGTAATTTCCCAGTCAGGTTTGCATTGGAAATCCACGGTGACTTCCGGCGTTGGGGAAACCGTGGGCAGCGAAGGGTTGAAGCCGAATGTGGGGTCGATGGTCATGTCTGCGGGTGACATGGAGCTCGTGAGGCGCGTGCCCCACGCGGCATTCGCGATGAGCTCGTAGGCGTGATCGAGGGGTTCTGTGACCTGTTCGATCAGGGCGTCGGTCGCCGCTTGAACGTCGAAGTCCACGCCTTCCCACGCGGGCGGGTAGCAGCTCATACAAGAGTACACGACCGTGTCTGCGACATCGCCGGCGATGGGGATGTGGGCGCGGAACACGGCAAGCAGTGCGTCGTTCGCCGGGAGCCCGAGGTCCAATACCGACTGTACCCAGGTGTCCGGCGCCGTCGTTAGAAGCAGGGCTGATGTGTCGAATCCATTCGGGATTTGTCCGGCGACCGAGGCGATGTCGTTGCGCGCCGAGTCGGTGGCGAATCCGTGCCCGCCCGCTTCGCGTGCCGCGGCCTTGACGACGTCGGCATAATTGGGCGCCCGATTGACCCAATCCAGCAGCGCGTCGTTGACGGTGAGGTGTAAGTAGCTGAGCGGCACGGCCCGCGATGGGCCGAGCACCTGAGCGACGATGGGCAGATCCGAGGCGCTCGCCACTGCGGTCAATTGAATCGGAATCTGGGCAATGGAACCGGGGTATCGAAATCCAAACGGGGCGAGGGTACCCGTGTCCACGCCGGGCACAAGTTTCATGGCGATGAACCACGATTCTCCTGCCACATAGGGCGCCAGCGCTGTCGATATGCCGGGCGGTACGTTGTACCCGTGGTTGCCAAGCCAAATGAGCAGGCCTGCTTCGGTCGCTGCGGACAAAACCACCGTCTCAAAAGGGCCGACCGTGCCTTCGGAGGCGACGATCACGGTACCGTAGGAGCCGTCAGAATCGGCGTCGGAATCGGAATCCGAGTCCGAATCCGTGTCCGTGTCTGCGTCACTCGATGCGTCGACGGAGGCGCATTTGGAGGCGCCCGTCACCGTAACGAACGCGTTGCGGGAAAGGGCGACATCTAGCGTGGTGAACAACAGCTCGGAGGAGACGAACAACTCGGGCACGACCGGAACTGGCACAATCCATCCGAAATCTTCTGGCGCGCCTGCGTAGCTGATGCGGACGTGGGTCTCGACGTTGCCGGAGGCGGTGTCCACGGCGAATACGATTTCTTCCGCGGTCTGTACGACGGTCGGTACGAACAGGTTCTGGGATGAGCTGGAGCCGTACGCGCCGTCGCAGAAGGTGCCGCCGCATGCGGTGGCGTCGCTGAATGCCAGGTGAAGGATGAGGTTGTGCAATTGCCACGCTCCGAGTGCGGATCATAGCACAACTGCCGGTGACCTGCCTACTGTTTGCCGTTTGAACGGTCGAAATCAGGAGCCACGCTTTCGGGCGCTCCACAGGTAGAGCGGGAGACTGTGGCCGCCGAGTCCCACGGTCCCCGGGGGCATCGCGGCGTCTAAGGCTGCGACTTCGGCTTCGACGGCGTCTAGTTCCGCACCCGAGACCAATCCGCCCTGCTTGGCGATGGCCAAGGGGTAGCGCCGTAGTTTGCGCGACAAACGGGCCCACGGTTGTTGTTCGATCGTCGTCGCTGCGTGCACCACCACAGTACTGTCTTCAAAGCCATGTCGAGCAAGGCCTCGGCCGATTCGGGGCCCAAGGGAGGGCGCGCCGCCCAGGGCATGCACACGGGCAAGAAGCGCATGGAAAGCGCGGTTGAATTCAATCAGGTGTCGGTCGAAGACAAAGGTCTCGGCCAGGTCATCGGGTTCGACCACGACGATTCGGCCGCCGGGTGCAAGAATCCTCGCTGCCTCGGCCAATACTTTGTCCGGGTCAAAATGTGCGAGTGCCCGGATGCACAAGACGACATCCACACTTCCGTCTACCAGTGGCACGTGGTCGGCCCTGGCTTGCGCCAATCGCATGCGGGCCGATGTTCGCAGGGTTTGACGGGTCTCAGCAAGTCGTTCGGCGTTGGGGTCCAAACCCAGCCAGCGGGCCTGTCGACGGGCGGGCAACAAGGCGACGGCGGACAGGGCGCTTCGGCAGTACAGGTCCACGACCTCGCCGGGACCGCTAGGAATGAGGTCGAGCAGGCTGCGCGTGAACAGCGGACTCCACCACGATGCGCTGGCTCCGAGCAGGCTGGGGTTGGCGAAAACACCGGTCGACGATCCGTCGCCCGCCGACAACGCCGCGTCGTCAGCGAGGGAGATTCCCCGGGCTTCGGCGCGTTCATTGAGCACACGCTCGTAGGTCTCTTTGCTGATACCAAGCGCGAGCGCCCGCTCACGGACGAAGGACTCTTCGTTCGCGGTCACGACACCGTCGGCGAGCACGCTGTCGATGGCCAATTCTAGCAGCGGGAGTTTGTCTGCCTCCAGCGCACGAATCTGAAATTGAAGGTGGACTTCGGGATCCGACAGCGCACGCTGTAAATCTGCATACGATTTGATGAATGCGGTGGCAACGTCTTTGAATTTTGGGTTGCCCTGCTGGGATTGTAGGCGGGTCCTGCGTGCCGCCAGCGCGTTCAGACTCTCGGGGATTGACGCAGACCGCGACAGGCCGAGGAACTCGAACAGGTCCGCTGCGTCTGCGCGTGCACAGAACTGGGAAGCGGCGGCAAAGTGGGGGTCGGCGTCAAACTCAGCCACGCGGAGCGCTCCTGTGGTGTCACATGGTTGCAGCGCGTTTATGCCGTCGGAAGGGTAGATGCGAAAGCCGTGAAGCCGTCTACGAGCGGCTGCAGCGCCAACCGGGTGTCTGAATCGATGGCGCCATCGCGCAAGGGGTCTGAGCGAAAAGGCAGGGGTGACCAAGGCGATTCGGGGGCGTCTGCGAGTGTAATCGGGCTGCTCGCCCACCGGTCACCCCGCCACGCGTATCGCACGTCGCCCGCCACAAAGGCAAGTTGATTGCGTCGAAACCGGGACAGTGTGCGACCGCGGTTGTTGTACCAGCAGGCTTCGATGAGGGGCAGGCTCAACTCGGGGGATACGAGCAGGTCGGTGGCGCTGGGGTCGGGTTGTCCTGAGGAGGCCAGCAGCGTTCCGTACAGGTCTTTGGTGGAGACGGGCGTGTGTTCGTCGCGGGCTGCGGCGCGTTCGGTGTCGACGTAAAACCAGGGCACCCGGTTGCCGGCGTCGTGGATATTGGCAAAATGGTAGCTGTGCCCGTGTTCGCCGAAGGTTTCGCCGTGATCAGCTCCGACCGCTACCACGGCGCCCCAATCCGAGACCAGCTCCTCGACGAACGCGTCCAGGCGCGGTGCGAGACGTTCCCAGGCGACCCGCTGGCGTCGGCGCAACGTGGCCATGACGTCGGGGGGAATGAAGGTCCGTCGGTCGTCGGTCATCCACGTTTGGTTGACGAGGTGAAAGAGGCCCAGCACCTCGCGGACGGCGTTGTACGGGGAGTCTGCGAGCGTCTGAAAGGTGTCGGCGACGTGGTACGGAAAATGGGTTTCCATGAGATTCACGAAAATGAACGCTGGCTTTCCGGCTCGGCGTGCCACGACCAGCCGTTCGCGTGTCCGATCGAAAATCGCCTGATCCGTGTCCTGGAGCCAGGTTTTCGCCATGTCGATGTCTTCGGATAGTTTTCCGACGATGAAATCCTTGGAGAATAGTTTTTCCCGCAGGCGTGGTTTTCCGGCAAGCACGAGGATCTGGTGGATGCGGCGGTGGCGGGCTTCCACCTGTTGCCAGATGCGGTCGACCGTGTCGAATCCACGGTCAAGCCCAAAAACCTCCGTCGTCGCCACATTTGCCGTCACCATATGGCTGCTGTACCCGCGAGCCTTGGCCTGTTCGGCAAGGGTCGGTACCGGGCGGATCCCGCGTGTTTGTTCGGTGGCGCCGTGCTGGTGCGGGTAGAGCCCCGTGAACATCGACGCGGTGGCCGGCAGTGTCCAACAACCCGCGGAACGCGCCTGGTGGTAGCGCACGGCATGCGCGGCGGTCCAGGGAAGGCGATGGTCGCCGTTGAGCCACACGCTATCGAAGCGGAGGCTGTCAGCGACGAGCAAGACGAGCGGGCGCGACGTCACAGGCCGGGGGCTGTAACGTGTTCCACCGGTCCCTTGGGATAGCAGGCCGCGTGGCTGTCCCTCGCATCGCTGTCGTGGACATCGGGTCGAATTCCACCACCATCGCAGTGATTGTGGTGGGCGCAGACGGTGTGCCCCACCGAGAATTTCGCCGCAGCGTGCCCAACCGGTTGTTCCGGTGTTTGGTGAAGGGCCATCTGCCCCGCCGTTCGGTCGATTCGTTGGTCGAGGACGTGCGTTCGTTGACGGCCGATGTGGCACGATTCGGTCCGGACCGTGTCGTTGCGGTGGCGACGAGTGCCATTCGAGATGCGGACAATCGGGACGAGGTCGTCGAACGGTTGACACGGGTCGTTCCGACGCGGCTTCTCGATGGCGAAGAAGAGGGGAGACTCGCCGCGCGCGCAGTGCTGGCGACACTGCCTGTGCGCGACGCGATGGTCTACGACCAGGGCGGTGGAAGCCTGCAATGGATTCGCATCGTGGACGGTCAGATCGGCTCCGTCGCCAGTGATCCGCTCGGCGTGGTTCGGTTGACGGATGCGCATGCGAGGGGTGACCCGCCGGACACGCTTGCGCGGACTGCTCTGCGAAAGTTGGTGGCGGCGCGGCTCGCCAAGGTGCGGCAGGTGCCTGGTCCCCTCATTGGTGTGGGCGGCTCGGTGCGGTCGTTGGCGAAGGTGCTTCGCCGTTCTATGGGCTGGCCGCTCGACCATGGGCACGGTCTATTGCTGGCACGCGATCGCCTTCAGGCGCTCTGTGACACTGTTTGGCGGTCACCGGTGGCCGACCTGCGCAAGATGCCAGGTGTTGCCGAGCACCGCGCCGACACGTTGGCGGTGGCGGTGTTGACGGCGACGACGGTCGTGGCGTCGTGGAATGCGACAGGCCTGCGCGTGTGCGGGGCCGGTTTGCGTGAGGGCGTTGCGCTGGCGGAGCTCGAACCGTCGGTCCCGCGCGACCTGCTGGGCGCGAGCCTCGGCGGGCTGTTCCCCGACGTTTCTGGGCGGGGAACGGGGGCGCTGGCGCGTGGGCGAGCCCTCGCGGAGGCCCTAGGGGTGGACGCCGATGCGACGGCGATTGCGTCATGGGTGTGGGCGGTGGGCGCATTGGACGCGCGCAAACGGTTGCGGGAAACCTGGGTCGGCGGGTGCTGGCCTGAGTCGGTCGTGCTGGCGCACGAAGCCTTCGGAGATGTGCTGGCGGACGGGGCCCGAAGGGTGGCGGCCGTCGCGGAAGCAGCAGCGACACACGCCGATTGTGCGGGTGCGGTGTGGCGCGAGGACGAAAACCTATGGGTTCCGGGACCCGTGCCGAAGGTGGCGGGGACGGTGGAGGCGTTGTTTGGGGTGAGATGGCGGCAGGGGTGAACTGGCAATCAGCAATCAGCAATCAGCAATCAGCAATTAGCAATCAGCAATCAGCAATCAGCCGAGCAAGTTCCGGTATCTTGTCTCGAACGGCCCTCACCTGACCGTGGCGCCTGTGCGGGAGTGATGACCCGACTCGCGGCCTTCGTCTGGGCTGATTGCTGACTGCTGACTGCTGACTGCTGACCGCTTCTTTTTTTACCGCGCGAGCCGCACCTGGCTCCGTACCTGGCGCCCCGTGCCGGAAATGCGTTTTCCCAAGCCGTCGGCCCCGATTTTGTCCGCCTTCACGTTGTCGGACCATTGAAGGGCGACGATCCGCTCCAAATCCTCGATCAACTTCTTGTCGAGCACCGGGAATGCGCATTCTACGCGTCCATCCAAGTTGCGGGTCATCCAGTCGGCGCTCGTGAGCCACCACTGAGGCTCCCCGCCGTTCTCGAAACGAATCACCCTGGCATGTTCCAAAAAACGATCGACGATGCGGCGCGCTTCGATATGTGCCGACAGGCGCGGCACGCCGATCCGCACACAGCAGGTCCCGCGCACCAGCAACCGAATCGGCACGCCGGCGGCGCTCGCCGCATACAAAGCCTCGATGACCGCAGGGTCGGCCACCGCATTGAGTTTGGCCCAGACCCCCGAAGGCCGACGTGCGCGGGCGTTTTCGGCTTCCGTCGCCAGTTTGCTGAGAATCCATTTTCGAAGGTCGATGGGCGCCAGAACCATGTGCTTGAGGGGCGGCGGCGGCACATACCCGGTGAGCAAATTGAACAAGTGGCCTACGTCCGCGCCGAATTCCGGATTGCTGGTGAATAACGACAGATCAGTATACGCGCGTGCCGTCCTCGCGTTGTAGTTGCCTGTTCCGAGGTGACAATAGGCCCTTAGGCCGTCTTGCTCCGCCCGAATCACCAACGCGGCCTTACAGTGGGTCTTTTTCCCCGCGAGCCCGTACACGACGTGCGCCCCAATCGCTTCGAGTCGCCGCGCCCACGCGATATTTCCCTCCTCCGAAAAACGCGCGCGGAGTTCGACCAACGCAACGACCTGTTTGCCTAGCGCCGCTGCGCGTTCCAGTGCAGCGCAAATCCGGCTATGCGCGTCGACCCTGTACAATGTGATTTTGAGCGCGAGCACGGTTGGATCGATTGCGGCCGCCTCGATGAACGATTCCACGGCCCCGAAATCTTCATAGGGGTGGTGAACCAGGACGTCGCGTGCTCGAAGTGTTTCGAAGGGGTCGCTGTCTTGCAACAAGGGCACCCGACGCGGCTTGTGGGGCGGGTCGCGGAGGTCGGGTCGGTCCACCTGTTCCACCAACTGCGCGAGATCGGTCAAACCCGTCGGACCATCACTCGGGTACAGGTCGTGCACGTCGAGTTCGAGCGCCGTTTTGAGCCGTTCGAGCGAGGCGATCGGCAAGCGGCGCTCATACTGCAAGCGGACCGCGGCCCCCAAACGCCGGTTACGAACGGCGTCTTCTACGGCTGCAAGCAAGTCGTTGGGGTCGTCGGCAAAGTCGAGTTCTGCATCCCGGGTGACCCGGACCGCATGACAACTGGTGACTGTGGCGCCGCGAAAAACCTCACCCAGAAACATCCGGATGAGATCCTCGAGAAGCAAGAAATCGAACCGAGGCTCTGGGCTTGGCAGCCTGACGAAACGGGGCAATACGCCCACGGGCACGTGCAGCACGACCTCTTCGGGGCGGGGAAGCTGGGCTTCTGGCTGGGGCTCAAAGGTCGCCACGAGGGCGATCGCGCGGTTCGTGAGCGACGGAAAGGGATGCGATGGATCGATCGCCATCGGCGTCAACACCGGAAATAACCGCGTGCGGAATAACTGACCTGCAACTTCGCGCTGGTCCGCCGTCAACTGGCTGGGTGCGAGCACCCGAACGCCCGCGGCCGCTAACTGCGGCACGAGGTCGAGGTACAAGCGGTGCTGGCGCGCCACCAATTCGCTGACGCGCAACGCGATTGCGGCCAGGGCGTCACGGGGCGTGAGACCGTCTGGCCCGGGCTGGGTGACACCCGCTTCGATCAGACGCCAGATTCCGGCGTAGCGAACCATAAAGAACTCGTCGAGGTTGGACGAGAAAATGGCGAGAAATCGTGCGCGTTCCAACAAAGGCACGGTGGGGTCACAGCCCTCTTCGAGAACGCGCGCGTTGAAAGAAAGCCACGACAGTTCCCGGTTGTGGAAACGTGGCACGAATTTGCGAGCAGGGCGAACGGCCCGACTATTGGGCGAGGTCAAGAATAGCCTGGAAATCGACGGGGGTCATGTCGGTGTGCCAGATATGCATGGTGGGGTCGATGACGACGAGGGTGGGAAACGGGTCCGTCGCGTAGGCGATTTCGGTTCGGGTTGTATCGGCCAACACAGCGTGGTTGAGCCCGTGTGTTTCGGCCCACAACACGGCGTCTTCGTCTTTGGGAGGGCCGTTCTCACCTTCGACGATGAGGGCGAGCCACGAGATAGGCTGGCCTGCGGCCTCGGTAAACACCCAGTCTTCGTAGATCGGCGCGTTATCGGCGCACGGACCGGCCCACATCGCGACGATATCGAGCACGATCACCGTGCCGTAGAATTGGTACAGCTGTACGAGGTCGCCGTGTTGATCCATGAGGGTGAAATCGTAGGCGATGTCGTCATCGGCCCAGCCCGTTCCCGCCAGTCCCGGTGGAATACTGCGATCAGCGGCGTGCCACCATTCGTTGACCGGGCCGAACGGTACGTCGGGCGTCGTCAGCGTGCCCGTAGGGCCGGGCGTCGTCTCCACCGGCTCCGTCTCGGGCGCGGGCTCGGGCGGCACACATGCGACGAAGGCCATCGCGATCATGGGACAAACCCAAAATCGCCGCAGTCTATGGTCACGTTTTCTTCGGCCATCCACACCATCAGGTCCCAACAATCCCGGGTTGGGTTAGCGGCGAGCGGGGGAATGGGTCCGGGCACGGGCGGATCGACGGCCAACGTCCAATCCGGCGACAACAACAATGCGCCGCACAGGAGCCGAAACCGGGAATCGAATTCGGCGGTGGTCGCGCTGAGGGGAGTATCGAGCGTGTGCAACAGCAGCGCCTCGATGAGAGGCTGTTCGTCGGGCGCCACGGTGCCGTCGCCGAACAACCGGTCTTTGAGTGCCGCGACCAACTCACCGACGGGCGCATCGGTGGTCACCGCCGTGGCGAGCAGTTGGTCGATGGCGTCAGGCGTTTCGAAGGGATTGGCGCAGCTTCCGAAACGTTCTTCGAAGGCGAGCACCCCTTGGAAATCCGAGCCGTTGAAGCCGGGCTCGGATTCCCGGAGGAAGGCGCCGATCGCCGCGAGCAGGTCCTCGTCGTCGCCGCTGAGGTCCCATTCCGGGGGCGCGCCCCATCCGAGTTGGTCGTACGCGGTCCGCAACAACACGCGGGCGGTTTGCCGGTGCACGAGGTCGCCGGCGCCATTTCCGGTGAGCGCGGGATCTTCCTCGGCGATCGACCACGGGTTGATGACCGCGTCGAGCCCGTAAAGGTCGGATTCGCAGGCGAAGGGGCCGCCTGCATTGAACAGTGGATCGGTGACGACGTCGACCAACAATTCACGCAATGAGAACCGGGAGGCCGCGAAACTATCGGCCAACGCCTGGAGACGGTCGCCTTGCGGTTCGTTGCGGGCGAATCCGTGGGCAATGGTGAGCCTTTGGCCGAAGGCCTGCTGCCACACGAGGTCGGAGACGTGTGCGGCCAACAGGTACGCGAACCCTTCTTGCCCGTCCACAGTGGCATCGCCGTTGACGTACAGGCCGTCGGAAACCTTGTCAACACCGCCATCTAGTTGCTCTGCGAGGTCCCAAACTGAACCCGTGCTGTCGTAAGCGTCGATGAAAAAGGCGGTTTCTTGCCCGAGAAAGTCTTCGCCGAAACTCGCGGGCCCGTTGAAGGTACCACAAGCGTCGGACATGCCCCACACGGTGGTGCCAGAATCTCCGACCAGGGCCTCGTAACGGAACATGGCATAATGTTCGTCTACATTTCCCCCGTCGCTGGCTCCGAGCATTGCAAGCTCGAACAGTCCTTTGATTTGCCAGGTTCGGTCCAGTGTTGGGTCCGCGTCGTCGGTGACGGAATATTCTGAGTTGTGGCAAACAATGCAAGTGAGATTTCGGCCGAGGTAGGTATTGAAGAACAACTCGCCGAAATTGACGCGCCTGTTGTACTCCATCTCGTCTGCGGGCACGTTTGCGCCCTGCACGGGTTTGTTCATGCGGGCGAACAGGTGCGCCTTGTAAGCGACGGACAAATCATCGAGCACCAGCGCGTCCGTCAACACGTCAGCCATATTGTACGGCGTTCCGTACCCCACACTGTACGGCGGATTGTCACGAATGAACGCCGCAAGGGAGCCGTTGTGGTTGTCGAGTAACGGCGCTTGAAAACAGTCATCATCTTCTTTGTCGCCATTACGCGCGACGTACATGGCATCGGTCAACCACGAGCGCCACCACCGCGCGTATATCGGGTTGTGAGTCATGGCGCGGGCCGTGGTTTCGCGGCCGTAGGCGGTGGCCATCTCCGACCACAGTTGAATTTCTGCGCTTCCATGCGCCCGCCGTCCCCACAGGAGCGGGATGACGCGTTGCACCCAGGCGGCGTCGCCCCCGTCGCAGGAGGACGTGTCCAACACTGGCGGGGTGGTTGTCGTGTCTGCGTCAGCCGACGGCGGGGAATCGGTGTCAAGCGGGGTTGGAACGGACACGATCGGCGTGGGCACCGGGTCGCTGCCGGCGCAGCCCAGGAGCATTGCGACGAGAATGCCGCGAATCACAGGGTCCTCCCCAGGATATGCTCGGTCGCCCAAACGAGGGCGCCCTCTTCGTCTACGGCATTCGAGACGTCGCCGACTGCGAAGGATTCTTGGGTGAACGGGTAGATGCCGAGCGCAGCGAGCAAAGCCACCCGCATGTCCGAAGGTGTGACGTAGTCTGAAGCCGTGCCGTCGGGCCCGATGGCGCCAATCACGCCGGACTGGTCGGCGGTGACGGGCCCACCGAGCAGGATCGACACGTAGCCGTGGGGATGGTGGTTGGTCCCGGCGAACCCTTGTTTTACCGGCGTACGCCCGAACTCACTCGACAGATAGACCAAGGTCTTGTCGAGGTCGATCTTGTTGGGGTCGCCTTCCCCGGGGAGGTTGATGAGGTTCGCCAACTCTTGCAGCGTGTTCGTGGCGTTACGCGCCTGGGTTTGCAGATGGCTGAAATGGGTGTCGAAGGCGCCGCCACCGTCGGCCGCGATGAGGCCACCGTCGATGACATTGACGTAGCGGGCCGGTGCGACGGGATCGGTCAACAGTTGCACCGCCGCGGACAGGCTCATGCCGGTGTAGTTGACGTTGCCATCGTCACAGTAGGTTGAGCTGAACGGCAACAACAGGTCTTCGTCGATCACGGTCTTGAGGGCGTCCACGTTCTTGAGCACTTCGAGGGCGAAGTCGTGGTCGCTCAGCGAAGGGGCTCGCAGCGGTGTGCCGCCGGAAGAATACCGACCATTCATGCGGTTTCGGTACCAACTGAGCAGCGCGTCGACTTCGGGCTGCGCGGTGCCCAGCACGTTGCGTTCGAGTTGGGCAGGTAGGTCGTAGGCGTCGCCGACTTTGATGCGCAGCGGGCGCGCGGCGCCGGGATGCAGGCCCACGGTGTCGGCGGCCTGCAGGTTGTCGGTGAAAAAGGCGCCGTCCGGCGTGAACACGTAGCTGTACGGGATGACCCGGCCGGTGGTGTCGCGGTCGAGGTGGTAGCGCTGCACATGGGCGCCCAGGCCACAGAGACGGGGGTTGCCGAGTCGGATTCCAGACAGCGCCAGCGGAATGGCGGCTTCGTGGGGTTCCAGGTCGTGGCGCATCACGACGACCCGCATCCGTTCCAGCAAGTCGGGCCGGTTGCGGAAGGGCATGACCAGCGGGCCGAGGTGGATCAGATTGCCCAGGCTGTCGGCTTTCCATGGGGACAGCCAGTCCGCTTCGTCGATACCGCAATTGCCGCGGAAGACCGACGCGTGGTCATTGGCAAACAGGTACCATTGTTGATTCTTGTAGTCGGGGTCGTCCGCCTTGCCGTACTCGGGGTTGACGTAGAAACCTTCGAAGGTGGACATGCCGCCGTAGAGGAACACTTCGAGGCAACTCTCAGCCTTGACACCCTCGGGCAGGAGCAGTGTTTCGTTTCCGACAGGCGCAGCACCCCACGGACTGCCCCATGCTTTGCGGCCGAACAGCAAGCCGGCGCCGACCGCTCCACAACCGCCGAGAAGGTCACGACGACGCATATGCGCCTCCACGGCGTCGCCGTAGCAGGAGCCAGGCGAACCAGGGCAGCGTAGGGCCGCCTCCGCTGGTGCAGCCGCTGCACGCGGTTCCTGGGGGCGTTTTCGGGGACGACGGCTCGGTCGATGCGGGTGGCACTGTCGTCCACGGAAGGCAGTCTTCGGGCATGGAGCGCACGCCGTCGCAGTCGTGGTCCAGGCCGTCACACAATTCGGTGGCGTCGGGGTAAAATCTCGCGTCTTTGGGGCGGCAATCCGCGCAGTCCAAGGCACCATCGACGTCGAAATCGGCTGTTTCGTCGTCGGGAACCACGTCGTCGCAGTCGTCATCGACGCCGTTGCACCCTTCAACGTTTCCCGGAAAGCGCGAAGGGTCCGCGTCGTCGCAGTCTGGGCTCGCTACGGCATGTCCCTCAGGGGGGCCTTCGCAGGTCGTGGTCGACGGTAAGTCCGCGTCGCCCCAGCCGTCACCATCGGCGTCGCGCCAGTAGGTGAGCAGGGGTGTGTCATCGTCGATGACGTCGTCACAATCATCGTCCCGGTCGTTGCACAGTTCTGCTTCTTCGGGGTTGATGGACGCCTCTCCATCATTGCAATCTGTGCCGGTCGGGGCGAAACCGGGGAGCGTCGGGTCGCAGCTGGGAATCGGGGTGCCCGACAGGTCGCCGAAGCCGTCGCCGTCGGCATCGGGCCAGGCCGGCGCTAGGTCCAGCCCCTCATCTGCGAGGTCGTCGCAGTTGTCGTCTTCGCTGTTGCACAACTCTGGCGCGTTTGGGTGGACGGCAGCGTCGAGGTCGTCGCAGTCGCCGTCGAGCAACACGGTTCCGGGCGGGCCGACCTCGTCGCAGGTCAACGTGGGCGCGCCCGCGCCAAAGCCGTCGCCATCGACGTCTGGGAACCAGGGGGAGGTGACGACGTCGTCATCGGGCGTACCGTCGCAATCGTCGTCTTCCCCATCGCAACGTTCAACGGCGCCCGGGTACACGTCCGGGTCGGTCTCGTCGCAGTCCTCCTCCTCGAAAACACCGTCGCCATCAGCGTCCTCCGGCGTTCGTACGTCGATTTCCATGTAGTATTGGTGAGGTCCGAAGAGATCCAAGAAGGGGTCGGGCAGCGTGGGGTCGCTGTCGTCGGTGCTGTAGGCGCTGCCGTTGGCGGTACCCCAGGAAAACACGGTGGGACCGACCTCGGCGAACGGGTAGACCGCTGTGACGCCGGGCGGAATGTAGTAGCCGACGCCGTACAATTCACCGGGGAGCAGGGGCAGGTCCGCCGTTGGGCCGATCACCCAGCCAGGGACGACCGCCACGGCGCCGGAGTCCCATAGCAGGTCGAAGTTCAGGCCGTTGAAGTGGTAGGCGACGAGGTGAATCGTATCGCCTTCGTCCATCCACGGTCGAACAGCGAGCAGAGTGACAGCTACGTCCGGGGCGATGAGGTCGAGTTTGAGGGCCGCCTGGCCCGCGCTTGTGTCCGTGTCGCCGCCGAGCACGGCCGTGACGTCTTCGACGGCCATCGCGCCGGTGAGTAGCGTCCACCCCAACACGGTAGCCTCGCGGCTGGCAATGTAGCCGTTGTGGGGGGAGCACGTGTCACGATTCGGAGGCAAGGCGTGAATTCGGCCGACAACCGGTCATCTCCGAACGAGAATGAGTCCGGAGGCGATGATCAGCGCGGCACCGAACAGGGTGCGCGGACCGGGTGTCTCGCTGAAGACGAAGAAACCGAGCACGGCACCGATCGGGACGGCGACGTAGCTGACGCCTGCCACAACGGCGGCGTCACCCAGGGCGTAGGCGCGTGTCAATGCGAGTTGGCCGATGGCCGCCGTCAGGCCGACACCCACTAACGGCAGCGCGTCTTCGGGTTTGGGCGGAATGCCGGACAAGATCGCAAGAGGCGCGGAAAGCAGGGTTGCGACGACGGAAAAATGGACGACGATGGCGTCTGGATGATCGAAGTCCCGCAAGGAGCGTACGGCCAGGTAGGCGATCGCAGCGAAGAAACCAGAGGCGAGGGCGGAGACGCTCGCGAAGCTGATGGCGCCGTCGGGACGGGCGACCAGCACGACGCCTACAAAACCAAGCAACAATGCGCCGGCGACAGGCGCTACGATGCGTTCGCCCAAGGCTCGGCCCGCCAGAAGGGCCACGAAAAGCGGGCTTGTATACTGGAGCGTGATGGCGTCGCCGAGCGGCAGGTAGGGCAAGGACCAGAAATACGCGGCCATCGCGATCCAGCCGGCCAGCGCGCGACTGAGCAGCAATGGATGATTCGTGAAACGAAGGGGGGTGCCGCGAATCCGGACGAGGGCCAAGGCGACCGCGGCAACGATGGCGCTGCGCACGGTTGTAACGGTCCACACCGATTCATTGTGGGACATGAGTTTGGCGAGCGCTGCCATGACGGAAAAACTCGCCGACGCGGCTACCATCAGGACCGCGCCGCGGGTGTTGGGTCGCAACTAGGGGCCCGCCGATAAATAAATGGCTCGTCTCGCGCGCGGCTGCATCCCGTAACGCAGCGCTGCGGAATGCAAGCGAGTCCGAATGCGCAAGTTATTTTGCCTGGGCCCTAAAGGCCGCGAATCGTTTTGACGTCGTTTGCTGCGCGTTGACCCGAGATGTACGCGCCGTGCGCCCATCCGTAGAAACTGCGCTCTGTGTGTTCACCTGCGAAAATCAAAACGTCGTCGACTGGCGCCGCTAGCGTGCTCAGGTCGTCGAGAGAAGCGCCGACCGGTACGGCCGTGTAGCTGCCCATTTGGAAGGGGTCGCTGTTCTGGTGCGTCACTACCGAATTGATTGGGTCGAGCGCGTCAGGCCAGGACCGCCGCAGCAGCGCCATCATCTCTGCAACGGCTTCGTCGTCGGTCAACGCTTCGAGGTCCACGGCATAAGAGCCACCGGCGATGATCGATAGCATTGGCTCGCCGGAATATACGTGGAGATTGGTGACCTCCAGGTTGTGGCCGTCGTCTCCCATGACAAGGAGGAATTGGTTGTTGGGCCAAAAAGGTGGGTCGGGGAATTCCAAAATCACCTTGGCCAACGTGCCCACGCTCAGGCGTGTCATGGCATCGGCATGTGTCGCCGGTAGATTGGGTTGGAAGTTGATCGAGCCCGCTTTGAGCACACCGAGCGGAACCGTGACGACGACTTGTTCTGCGAAAAACGGGCCGCCAGACGTGCGCACGAGGGCACCCTCGATGCCCCATTCGATTTCCGTGACGACGTGTTCGAGACGGACGTCGAGGGGCGCTGCGAGCATCGTCGTCATGGCATCGGCGCCCGACGTGTACATTTTGTAGTCCCCTGGGAATTCTTCCTCTTCCCACCAAGCGCTGAGCGAAAGCGCGTCTTTGTCGAAAGCATAGGCGGCTTCGGTCTCCCACCACCACACGGCTTGGGTGGCGTTGCTGTCGCTCGGCGCGAGCCCATCGAGCCACCCGACGGCGGTCAGCCCGTCCAACAGCGACTCGTCGACGGTGAGGGTCTCCTTGCGGTCGCGCAGCTCGCCGACCTGCCCGCCCATGCGGCCCCAGGCGCGGTCGAGGTCCGCAGTGCTGATCTTGACGCCAGCCGGGTCGTAGAGGCTTTCGTCGTCGTAGTTGCTGACGAAAGTCTCGATATCCGCGAGGTTGACGACTGCCGTGAGCGGGTTGCTGAAGTCGTCGCCTTCGAGCCACTGGGCGCACAACTCGACGGGGATGGGAAACGTCTTGTAGTCGGTATGGATACGGCCGCCGACGCGGTCACGGGCCTCGACGAGCACGACGTCCACACCGGCTTCCATGAGGGCATTGGCCGCGGCGAGTCCGGCAAGACCTGCGCCAATCACGACGACTTCGTGGCCCTCGGGGGTGAGCGTGGTGTCGTCGGTGTCGCCGTCGGCATCGGTGTCGGTGTCGGAGTCTGAATCGCTGTCGGAATCGGTGTCGGTGTCGGCATCGGCGTCAGCCTCGGAAGGGCCGACGACGTCGGTCGCGCCGCTTGGGTCATCTCCCTCTTTGGGGGTACAGGCCATAAGGAGGAGGGCGACGGCGCGGGTTGCGTTCATGTTGGAGGCTTAGCCGAGGTCTCACCCTCCGGCTGCCGCATCAAGCTATGCATCGAAGGGCCCAGGGCGGAAGCCGACCTGTCAATGCCTTCCGTAGCCGCCCGGCCGAGGGTGTGAACCAAACCCGTTGGTGGCCGTTGGCACCAGTTGCCCTATGGCCGTCGGGCGCGCGGCCCGCCCAAAGCGGTGTCGTACGGCCGCGGAGACGGGCCTGCGGACGCTACCCCCGGCCGGGGACCCCCGGGCTACGCGGCCCCTCTCCGCGGCCTGCTCAAACGGTTCCTTGCGGCCGCGGCAACGTCCTGTCAGCGCGGGGTGACGCAGGCCTGTTGGTTCGAAATTTGGATGTGGAGGACCGTCGACGGCTGTCGAATCTCCGGCGGCGGGTTGTGTAGCTTACAGTTCGAGGTGCGGCGGCTGGGCATTCATGGGTATCTGGTGC